>CAUSKO010000006.1:0-51358 GCA_963532255.1 uncultured Gemella sp.
TAGTGTTTGTTACGAATAAATCGTCCCCTACTAATTGTACACGGTCACCGATACGTTCTGTAAGTAATCTCCATCCTTCCCAGTCGTTTTCGTCCATACCATCTTCGATAGTGATGATTGGGTATTTGTTTACTAATTCTTCTAAGTAATCTACTTGTTCAGCTGAAGTACGGCTTGCACCACCTTCACCTTCGAATTTAGCATAGTTATAAACTCCGTTTTCGTAGAATTCTGATGACGCACAGTCGAATCCTAAGAATACATCTTTACCTGGTTCTAAACCAGCAGCTTTAATAGCAGCTAAGATTGTTTCAACAGCATCTTCAGTTCCTTCGAATGTTGGAGCGAATCCACCTTCGTCACCTACTGCAGTTGATAATCCACGAGCGTGTAATAATTTAGCTAAGTTGTGGAATACTTCAGCTCCCCAACGTAAAGCTTCTTTAAATGTAGGCGCTCCTACTGGTAAGATCATGAACTCTTGGAATGCGATTGGAGCATCTGAGTGAGATCCACCGTTTACGATGTTCATCATTGGAGTTGGTAATTCTTTAGAGTTAGTTCCTCCTAAGTATCTGTATAGAGGTACTCCTAATGCATCTGCTGCAGCGTGTGCTACTGCTAAAGATACACCTAAAATAGCGTTAGCTCCTAGACGTCCTTTGTTTTCAGTTCCGTCTAATTCAATCATAGCGTAGTCGATCGCTACTTGATCAAATACGTCGAATTTCCCTTCTAATAATGGTGCAATTTCTTCATTAACGTTAGTTACAGCTTTAGTTACACCTTTACCTAGGTAACGTCCTTTGTCTCCATCACGTAATTCAACTGCTTCATATTGTCCAGTTGATGCTCCTGATGGTACTAATGCACGTCCAAATGCTCCTGATTCAGTTGTTACTTCAACTTCTACAGTTGGGTTACCACGTGAATCTAAAACTTCTCTTGCATATACTTCTGCGATAATATCAAATGTTTTTGCTAACATTAACTTTCTCCTTATTAATTAAATTTGTATTATTATATTATATTTACCTTAAATTAAGCTAATTTTCCACCTTCTAAAAGTGCTAAGAATGAGTCAACTTTTAGAGATGCTCCACCTACTAATGCTCCATCTACGTCTGGGCATGCTAAGTATTCTTTTACATTTTCAGGTTTTACTGATCCACCGTATTGAACACGAACTTTATCAGCAACTTCTTTTCCATAAAGGCCTTCTACGATATCACGTACTGCTTTACACATTTTTTGAGCATCTTCTTTAGTCGCAGATTTACCTGTTCCAATAGCCCAAATTGGTTCGTAAGCAACTACTAATTTTTCAGCTTGTTCTGTAGTTAATCCTGCTAAATCAACTTGTAATTGAGCAGTAATAACATCAACAGCTTGTCCTGCTTCGTATTGTTCTAATGTTTCACCACAACATACGATTGGCACTAATCCATTAGCAAATGCTGCTTTTGTTTTTTTGTTTATTAGTTCATCAGTTTCACCAAAGTATTCACGGCGTTCTGAGTGTCCTAAGATAACATATTTTACTCCTAAAGCGTTTAATACATATGGAGAAGTTTCTCCTGTGTATGCTCCACTTTGTTCGAAGTGACAGTTTTCAGCACCGATGCTTAATTCACTATCTTTAGTTAATTCTACTAAAGCTTCTAAGTGAGTAGCTGGTGCACAGATTGCTGATTCTACGCTTGAAGCTGCTGGTACTTTACCTACAACTTCTTTAGCGAATTCACGAGCTTCTGCAACTGTTAAATTCATTTTCCAGTTTCCTGCTATAAATGGTATTCTTGTCATATATTTCACTCTCCTTGAGTTTTCTTTTATTATTATTTATCTGATAATGAATCGATACCTGGTAGTACTTTTCCTTCAAGATATTCTAATGATGCTCCACCACCTGTTGAAATGTGAGAGAATTTTTCAGCATATCCTAAAGAAATCGCTGCTGTAGCACTATCTCCACCACCGATAATAGTAGTAGCACCTTCTAAGTGTGCGATGGCTTCACATACCCCAATAGTACCTTTGGCAAAGTTTGGCATTTCGAATACACCCATTGGCCCATTCCAAATTACAGTTTTCGCACCTTGTAGTGTGTTTTTGAATAATTCAACAGATTTTGGTCCGATATCTAATCCTTCTTCATCTGGTTGAATATCATTTTCTGCTACACGGCTAGGTGCATCATTTGAAAATTCTTTAGCAACTACTGTATCAACTGGTAAAATTAGTTTATCCCCAGCTTTTTCCATAAGTTCACGTGCGTAGTCAACTTTGTCATTTTCACAAAGTGATTTACCGATTTCCTTACCTTGGGCTTTCATAAATGTATAAGCCATACCACCACCAATAATTACTTTATCAGCTTTTCCTAGTAAGTTTTCGATAACTGCAATTTTATCAGATACTTTTGCTCCACCTAAGATTGCAACTAGTGGACGTTCTGGATTATCTACTGCACCACCGATAAATTTAATTTCTTTATCTACTAAGAATCCTGATGCAGAGTTTCCTTCACCAATATTAGAAGCAATACCTACGTTTGATGCATGAGCACGGTGAGCCGTACCGAATGCGTCATTAACATATACATCTCCTAGTGAAGCCCAGTATTTAGCAAGTTCAGCATCATTTTTAGATTCTTTCTTACCGTCTACATCTTCAAAACGAGTGTTTTCGAACATTAAGATTTCTCCATCTTTAAGTTCTTTTACAGCTGCTTCTAATTCAGCTCCACGAGTTTCAGGTACGAATTTTACTTCTTTACCTAATAATTCTGATAATCTTTTAGCTACAGGTGCTAAGCTTTTAGATGCTTTATCAGCTTCTTCTTTCACACGCCCTAAGTGAGAGAACGCAACTACTTTTGCACCTTGATTTAAAGCATACTCAATAGTTGGTAATGCTGCTGTAATACGATTATCGTTAGTAATTTCACCATCTTTTAAAGGCACGTTGAAGTCAACACGCATTAAGACAGTTTTCCCTTGTAAATTACCTAAGTCTTTGATAGATTTCTTCATGGAAAGCTCCTTTATTATTTATTAGAATATATGAGACAAGATATAAGCTTTTAAAAACTTATATCTCATCTATTCATCCTATTATATATTATAGATTATTTTATTAATCCTGCAAAGTATTTTAATGTTCTTACTAATTGAGAAGTGTAAGACATTTCGTTGTCGTACCAAGATACAACTTTAACTAATTGTTTGTCTCCAACTGTTAATACTTTTGTTTGAGTAGCATCGAATAATGATCCAAATTCGATTCCTACGATATCAGAAGAAACGATTGGGTCTACATTGTATCCGAATGATTCGTTAGAAGCAGCTTGCATTGCAGCGTTAACTTCTTCAGCTGTTACAGTTTTTTCAACTACAGCTACTAATTCAGTTAATGATCCAGTTGGTACTGGTACACGTTGTGCAGCTCCATCTAATTTTCCGTTTAATTCTGGAATTACTAATCCGATTGCTTTAGCAGCACCAGTTGTGTTAGGAACGATGTTTTCAGCTGCTGCACGAGCACGACGTAAGTCTCCACCACGGTGAGGAGCGTCAAGTGTGTTTTGGTCTCCAGTGTATCCGTGGATTGTAGTCATTAATCCTTCAACTACTGTGAAGTTATCGTGTAAAGCTTTAGCCATTGGAGCTAAACAGTTAGTTGTACAAGAAGCACCTGAGATAACTGTTTCTGTTCCATCTAAAGTTTCGTGGTTTACGTTGTATACGATAGTTTTGATGTCATTTCCACCTGGTGCAGAGATAACAACTTTTTTAGCTCCTGCTTGGATGTGAGCTTCAGCTTTTTCTTTAGAAGTGAAGAAACCAGTACATTCTAATACTACGTCAATTCCTAATTCTCCCCATGGAAGTTCAGCTGGGTTTGGATTAGCAAATCCTTTAATTTCTTTACCGTTTACGATTAAGCTTCCATTTTTTTCGAAAACTTCACCTTGGAAACGTCCTTGAGTTGTGTCATATTTTAATAAGTGTACTAATTGGTTAACTGGAGTTAAGTCGTTAATTGCTACAACTTCAATTCCTTCTACGTTTTGAATTCTTCTTAATGCTAGACGTCCGATACGTCCAAATCCGTTAATTGCTACTTTTACTGTCATTTTTAAAAAGTCCTCCTATTTTTTTTTATTAACTTTATTTATAATTTTTTTGCAAATAGCCTCATCAATAATCAGTGTCATGTTAGCTGGTTTTGTATTTAGATAACTAAATACTGCATCCGCCTTATCTTCTCCACCAACTATTGTAAAGACATTATCAATGCCATTAACATCTTTAAAACTCATACCTATAGTAGAGGTTTTAAATACTTCACTGCCTCTCTCATCGAAGTAACTTCCGAATGATTCACATACAGCTTTCTTCTCTTCTAACACTTTTAAAATTTCTTTAGATGATTTTCTTCTATAAGCCATTTCAAAAGCATTCCCTATACTATGGATAATAATTGATGTTTTGCTTATGACGTCTAAAGCATTCTTTACAACTGGTTCTTTTTTCAGTTCTTCTAATGCTTTTTGTCCTAAATTATCCGGTGCATGTAACAATTGATAATTGTTCCCAGAATTTTTCGCCATTTTAGCAGCGATATTATTCGCTTGGTATTCTGTATTTACCACGGATAAACCACCTCTTATAGGTGTAATAGTGACATCTTTACCATAACCAAATGTTTCATCAGTTTTACTAGTTACATAGTACATCGTACTTCCACCACTAACACCAATTACGCACTCTTTGGTAATTTTTGCATTAACCTTATCTAAAAGAAGTTCAGTCATTTCTTCTCTAGTTCCTTCATTATTTACGAAGTTACCTGCAATTATATGCACTTCTTTTAATGAAAAGTGTTCTTTTAAAATACTCTTTTCTTTAGCAAATGCGTCATTGACAAGTGAAGCTTTTATTTCTAATAAAAGTTCTTCCCCTTTTTCTGTAATACGCATCCCTGTAGTTTTTTTAGTAATCAAACCTAACTTTGATAACACTTCACATTCAGTTCGTAATTGCCTTTCAGTCATATCTACAAAATTTAATAATGTTTTCCTTCCAATTGGTTGATTTACCTTGATTGTAATTAGAAGTTCATATCTACTATTAAATTTAGCAAACATCTCAGGTATAAGTTTATTTTGCATATGTAACAAATGTAAAATATCCATCTTCTTATTCCCCTATGTAATTGAAAGTATTTTTTACAACCAACTTAATTTGATTTGTTGGTCATTTTTTGTCCTGTTCGGTCGATTTACGACCAACTTGGGATAAAAAAATAAACTTTCTGAATAAATTATAACAAATGCCCTTTGAAAAATCAAGAGTTTTCGCTAAAAATTTATCAAAAAATTTATTCTTTATTTTAAAACCGCTAACAATTCTACTAGCACTATAAAATAGAATACAAAAATCATTTCATACTCTTTATAATCTATTGGTAATTCTGAAATATACTGAGTTGGATAATCTAATACTACTTCTCTTTTTAACCCTTCTATTTTTATGCTAGTAAGGTTATATCTATCTAAAATTTGACTTAATTCAGTTGAATTATAGTAAAATATTTTCTTAACTTTTGAGAAGAATACTCCATCTACTTGCGTTATATTTTCTATTACTGATAACACTGACATGAAGTGTTTTTCAACTTCCTTTGTATCTTTACTCATTGTACTGTATAGATGCTCTAATATTTGCGATGGAATTTGATATTTTAATTCCAGACTATTTATATTTATAGAATCAATTTCACTTGCTTTTTTTGTAGTTGTTTTTTTAACTGTATTTGCTGCTTTCTCATTTTTATCTACAAAAACAACAAACTTATCTTCTATTTCTATAATTTCTTTTTTAGAAAAATTTAATTCCCCTACTTTTTCTATAGTTTTCTCTTGATCTAACTTCTTATAAGGACGTTTAAATTTATCTCCATCTAATAGATAAAAACCTCTATATGATTTATGATATTTAAATTTCAATGTTACACCTCTTTTCAATCTAAAATCCCTTTCTATACTATCATATTTAAGAAAAATATTCAACTTTGTTTAGTGTTTCTCTATATTTTAGTAATTTTTATAAAAAATAACGTAATATTATATTTCTTAATACTACGTTATTGTTTATTCTAAAATAATTCTTTTAGTTTAGCTTTATCAATTTCCGCTTCTAATAAAACCAGTAATTTTATTCTAGCTTTTTGACCACTTAATCCAGTTGTGAAGATAACTCCATCTTGTTGGAATCTTTTTCCCCCACCTTCATAGTCATAAACATCTTGTGTTACACCATTAAAAGCACGTGATACAAAAACAACTGGAATATTACTTTCAATACATTTTAAAACTGCAGGTACTGTTTTAGGCGGTAGATTCCCCGCTCCAAGAGCCTCAATAACTAAGCCATCTGCCCCAAGCTCTCTTACAGCATCAATCAGTTCTCCACCCATACCAGCATATGCTTTTAGTAAATATACCTTTTTAATATTTTTTCTTACATCATAATGTTCTTGATTAATTAGTTTTTGGAAATAAATAACTTCATTTTTAGAAACTAACCCTACTGGTCCAAACGTTGGAGTTTGGAATGTAGCTACATTAGTCGTATGAGTTTTTGTTACGTATGTAGCTGTATGTGCTTCATCATTCATAACAACTAGTACACCTTTATCAGTACTCTTATCACTTGCCGCAACTACTAAAGCACTTCGTAAGTTAGCTAATCCATCTGAACCTATTTCATTACTAGAACGCATTGCTCCCGTTACAACAATGGGAATATTTACATCTAAAGTTAACTCTAAATAATATGCTGTTTCTTCTAATGTGTCCGTTCCATGCGTAATAACTACACCATTATACCCTTCTTCAACAGCTTTTAAAATTCTAAGTTTTATTCCTAACATCTCATTTTCTGTAATTTGAGGCGATGGAAGATTGTATAATACTTCAACATCAATATCTCCTATATACGAGAAAATATTACCTCCCTCATTCATAGGATTCTCTTTATTCGGTGACACTTTTCCTGTTGTATGGTCTTCACTCATCGAAATAGTACCACCAGTATTTATAACTAAAATTTTTTTCATAATTTCAACCCCTTTTATTGTTTTATACTTTCATATCCATTTACTATTAACTCTACTTTACCATCTTCCGGATTAATAACTAATCCATGCACTGGAACATCTTTTGGAATAAGTGGATGATTGCATATCATATTAACATCATGAGTAACGCTTTCTGTTACATCATCAAATCCATGTAGCCATTTGCTAAGGTCTAAACCTGAATATTGTAGTATATCTAAAGTTTCTTCAGCTACTCCACGATTTTTCATTTTTTCTAATATTAAGTCTGTATCAATATTTTGCATACCACAATCATGGTGTCCCATTACGATAATTTCATCAGCTTTTAACATATATACCGCAATAATTAAACTACGCATAATAGAACCAAAAGGATGCGCTAAAATTGCTCCTGCATTCTTTACTACTTTTACATCCCCTTGTGATAAGTTCAATGATCTTGTAGCTAATTCAACTAATCTAGTATCCATACAAGTAAACATAACTACTTTTTTAGCTGGATATTTATCCTCTGTTTTATATTTTTGGTATTCTTCAAATTTCACAAAATACTCATTATACTCTAACATAGAATCTAATAATCTCATTACTATTCTCCTTAGTGTAACTTATATTTTTGTTTACACTTCATTATACTACAACTTCCCCTTTTACGTAAACTTTATTATATTTTCTAACTTTGTTAGAAAAAGATATACTCTATAATTCATCAACTTATAGAATATATCTTTTTTATATTATTTTCTTATCCAGTTTACAAACTCATCTGCTTTTTTTGGCCCCATCGAACCTTGTTCGTAGCTATATAATGGCGCTCCTTGCTCATGATACTTAGCTATTAAATCATTAACAAAAGTCCATGATACTACTATTTGATCCCATTGAGAGAACAATGATCTGTCACCATTAAAACAAGCAAATAATAATCTTTCATATGCTTCAGGTGTATTCATTCTATTTTCTAATAGACAACTTTGACAAAAATCTAACGATATTGGTTGTAGTTCTTGTTCAGTTCCAGGTTTTTTTGCATTAAACTGGAAGTAGACACCTTCATCCGGTTGTATTTTTATTATTAATACATTCCCCGGTTCATTATCGATAGATTTAAATTGAACTACTACTTGTGTTTCTCTATCACCTAATTTTTTACCTGTTCTTATAAAGAATGGCACTCCATCCCAACGCTCATTATCAACAAAAAGTTTTAATGCCGCATAAGTTTCAGTTTTAGAATCTTTAGAAATATTTTCTTCATCTAAATATCCATTATACTGTGCCATAACTAGACTATCGTTAACATTTTCTATAGGCTTAATAGCAGAAAGAAGTTTTAATTGACTGTCATGTATACCGCTACTACCTTCTTCTTCAGGTTCTTCCATAGCAACAAGAGATAATACTTGAAGTAAATGGTTTTGTACCATATCTTTTAAAGCTCCACTCTTATCATAGTAGCTAGCTCTTGTACCTACACCTACTGTTTCTGCTGCAGTTATTTGGATATTCTCTATAAAATCTTTATTCCATATACCTTTAAAAATAATATTTTTAAAGCGTAGAGATAGAATATTTTGAATCATCTCTTTTCCTAAATAATGGTCTATATGATAAATTTCTTCTTGCCCAAAAAACTCAGCAAGTTCATTATTTAACATTCCCGCTTTTTCTAAATTTTCACCAAATGGCTTTTCTATTATTACTTTAGCATTATTTTTTGAACAATATTTTTTTAGACCCCTTGTTATTGTTAAGAAGAATGATGGTGCTACAGCATAGTAATATATATGTTGGTCTATGCGCATAAAATCATAAAATAGTTGTAGTATACGATACTCCTCTTCGACTGTCATATCCATCTTGAAGTATATTATTCGTTGAGAATATGAATTAAACTGTTCTTCATCGAACTTTGTTCTGGCATGTTCTTTTACCCAATCACGTACAATTTGCACATATTGTTCTGGGGTATATGGTCTACGACCAATTACGACAATTTTAAATTCATCGTCCAGTTTTCCAAGAACATCTAAATTATATAGTGCAGGTAGCAACTTTCTATAAGTTAAATCCCCTGTTCCACCAAATAAAGTTATTGCATTTCTATTTTTCATTGTTCCCAACCCAGTCATAGTGATAGTTACCTTCTTTATCAGTTCTTTCAAATGTGTGTGCTCCGAAATAATCACGTTGCGCTTGAATTAAGTTAGCTCCACTATTTGCAGTTGTGTAAATATCTAGGTAAGATACCGCTGAAGTCATAGCACTTAATGGTAGTCTGTTAGTAATTGCTAATGCAGCTACTTCACGTAAATTATCTTGTCTTGTTTCAATAATATTTTTGAAGAATGGATCAAAAATAAGATTTTCTAATTTAGGATTATTTTGGTATGCTTCAATAATATTTTGTAAAATTTTAGCTTGGATAATACATCCACCACGGAATATTTTTGCGATTTGTGCATAATCAAATGTCCAATTATATTCTTTTTCAGCAGCTTGTAATAATTTGAATCCTTGAGCATAAGATACTATTTTAGAAATAAATAATGCATCTCTTACTACATCTTTAAGATGATTTTTATCAGCTACAGTTTTATATGCTGGACGAGTGAATTCTTTTTCAGCTTTTACTCGTTCTTCTTTAAGATTAGACATATATCTACCATTTAATGCTGCTGTAATTACAGAAACATCGATTCCTAAATCTATAGCTTGTTCATTAGTCCATTTACCAGTACCTTTTTGTTGAGATTTATCTAAAATCTTATCAACTAAATATGAACCATCTTCTTCTTTAACTTTGAAAATATTAGCAGTAATTTCTATTAAATACGATTCTAATTCACCTTTATTCCATTCTTCAAACGTAGCTTGAAGTTCTTCATTAGTAAATCCACCTAAATGTTTTAACACTTGGTATGCTTCTGAAATAAGTTGCATATCTCCATATTCAATACCATTGTGAACCATTTTAACATAGTGTCCAGCTCCACCAGTTGAAGTATAACTACAACATGGAATATCATTCACTTTAGCTGCAATAGCTTCTAAAATAGGACGAATTTCTTCATAAGCTTTTTCGTCTCCTCCAGGCATTAACGCAGGACCGAATCTTGCTCCTTCTTCTCCTCCAGAAACACCTACACCGAAGTAGTTAATTCCTTTTTCTAATAATAAATCATATCTTCTTTGTGTATCTTTAAAGAATGAGTTACCTCCATCAATAATGATATCCCCTTTATCTAAAAGTGGTGTCAATTGTTCGATTAAGCTATCTACTGCGAAACCAGCTTTTACCATTAAAACAACTTTCCTTGGTGTTTCCAGACTATCCACTAACTCTTGTAAAGAGTATTTTCCTTCAACATTTTTATGTGGGTGCTCTTCTAGCATTTTATCTACAACTGATGTCGTTCTATTAAACACCGCAACTTTAAATCCATTATCCGCAATATTTAATGCAAGGTTGCTACCCATAACAGATAATCCGATAACTCCGATATTTTGTTTCATTAAACTGAACCTCCTAGTTTTTCTTATAAAAGATTATACCACTAAATATAAATTATAGGTAATACTTTTACTTAAATTTTTTTTGTATTTTTCTTATTTTAAATACTATTTTTCTAACGTAAACTATACTTTCAAATAAAGAATTATATTCCCATTTATTATTATACTTTATTCTATAAATGATATAGCGGTTTCAAGATATTCACTAATAAATATCTTTGTTATAGTTATTATAGCAAAGAAAATAGTACAGTTTCTATTAAAACTTAATCTGTTTATTTATTGTAATCTATTAATAAACAATACTTGGTGTTACTACAGGCGATAAAATAGCATTTCATGATAAATTTTTTTATAAAAACAAAGATTGAAAACTTTAGGAAATTAAATTTTTATTAAATCTAAGAAAAAATAGTTGTTTTTAAAAATAATTTGATATATAATTTAGTTATAAGTAATGATAACGTTTACTTTATAGATTATATACATAATATTAAGGAGATTATTAATATGACTGAAGTTAGAGTTTTAAAAATGTTTATAAATGGGGAATTCGAAGAACATTTTAATCATGAGTATATTAACGTTTTAAATCCTTCTACTGAAGAAGTTATCGCTAAAATACCTGCTGGTAACTGTAAAGACGTTGACCGCGCTATAAAAGCTGCTGATGAATCACAAAAAGCATGGGAAAAACTTCCAGCAATTGAGCGTGGTGCATACTTGAAAAAAATCGCAGATAGAATTCGTCAAAGAGAGCCTGAAATAACACAAGCTATCGTTGATGAAGGTGGAAAAACTTTTGATTTAGCAAAAGTAGAAGTACTATTTACTGCAGATTACCTTGACTATATGGCTGAGTGGGCTAGAAGATATGAGGGAGAAATTATCCAAAGTGATAGAAAAGATGAGCATATCTTATTATTCAAACGCCCTCACGGAGTTACTACTGGTATCTTACCATGGAACTTCCCATTCTTCTTAATTGCTAGAAAAGCTGCACCTGCACTTTTAACAGGTAACACTATCGTATTAAAACCAAGCCAACTTACTCCAATTAATGCTCACATCTTTGCTGAGATTTGTATTGAAGTAGGCCTTCCTAAAGGAATTTTAAATATTATTCACGGACGTGGTTCTGTTGTTGGAAACAGACTAGCATCTCATCCAAAAGTTGGATTAGTAAGTTTAACTGGTAGCCTTTCTGCTGGACAAGAAGTAATGCGTGCAGCAGCTGACAATATCACTAATGTTTCTCTAGAATTAGGTGGTAAAGCTCCTGCTATCGTTTTTGAAGATGCAGACTTAGAATTAGCTGCTAAAGCTATTGTTGCTTCACGTGTAATTAACTCTGGACAAGTTTGTAACTGTGCAGAAAGAGTATACGTTCACGAAAGTATAAAAGATGAATTTGAAAAAGTATTATTTGCTGAATTAGATAAAGTTAAATTCGGTGACCCTAACAAACAACGTGGATTAGACTACGGTCCACTTATTGAAAAACGTGCACTTAAAAATGTAATTGAAAAAGTTTCTTATGCTGTTAAACAAGGGGCTACTCTTGCATACGGTGGAGAAGTAGATAAAGAACAAGTTGGTTACTTCTATGGACCTACTGTATTAACAGATGTAACAAATGAAATGAGCATTATGAAAGAAGAAACATTTGGACCAGTTATTCCAGTAGCTACATTTAGCACTTTAGATGAAGTATTAGAATATGCTAATGATTCTGAATATGGATTAACTTCATCTGTTTACACTAAAAACTTAAATACTGCATTCAAAGCTATTAACGGTCTAAAATTTGGTGAAACTTATGTTAACCGTGAAAACTTTGAAGCTATGCAAGGATTCCATGCTGGACGCCGTAAATCAGGTATTGGTGGAGCCGATGGTAAACATGGTTTAGAAGAATACTTAACTACTCAAGTTGTTTACCTACAATTAGATAACGAATAATAACATTTAATATAATAACTCTTTAAAAGCTGTATAAGGTATTCTTATACAGCTTTTTCTTTATAAAACATTTCCATTGTATTTTTTTTTTAGAAAAATATTGACAAATTTTCTGATAAATGATAATATTTTATCAACATTTATTTTAAGGAGCTACTCTTATGAAAATTTTAAACTTAACTAATAGAGAATACTTTTTCGTGCCATTTTAGCAGCACTTATATCTATACTCATTGTAGATGTAAGTGCAACTAAGCGTCTACAATGGCTAGTTAAGTTTTGTTTTCAGGCCATTGGTATTAAACTAAATGGCTTTGAGTATTAATATATATTTATTTAAAGCTATTTAGTGTGATACTAAATAGCTTTTTATAATAATATACTATTTTAGGAGGAAAAAATTATGTCAGAAAACTCAACGTGGGGTTCAAAAATCGGTTTCATACTTGCGTCAGCTGGTTCAGCTATTGGTCTTGGAGCAGTATGGAAGTTTCCTTATATGACTGCAGCTAATGGTGGAGGAAGTTTCTTATTAGTCTTTCTTATTTTCACATTATTAATCGGTCTTCCACTACTTCTTGCAGAATTTGTTTTAGGGCGTGGTGCTGGGGTATCAGCTATTAGAACTTTCGGTAAGTTAGGAAAAAACAAAAAATATAATGTTATTGGTTATGTTGGTGGATTTGCTTTATTTATACTACTTTCATTCTATAGTGTTATAGGTGGATGGATATTAGTATATCTTGGTATTTCTGTCGCTGATGCTTTAAATCTTCACACTACTACCGATCACACTGCTTTATTTACTAGTATAATTTCAAATCCTTGGATTGCTCTTGGGGCACAAGCAGTATTTATTTTACTAAATATTATTATTGTATCTCAAGGTGTTCAAAACGGTATTGAAAGAGCGTCTAAAATTATGATGCCGCTTCTATTTATTATTTTTATAATAATAATTATTAGATCACTTACTTTACCTAATGCGATGGCTGGTGTTACATATTTCTTAAAACCAGATTTTTCTAAGATTACTGCTTCAGGTATCTTATTCGCACTTGGGCAATCATTTTTTGCTCTATCTATCGGGGTTACAGCAATGTTAACTTATGCATCATATCTTAATAAAAAAACTGATATGGTTCAATCTGGTATCTCTGTTGTTCTTATGAACATTGCGGTATCTGTTATGGCTGGACTTGCTATTTTCCCAGCGATGTCTTCTTTTGGTATGGAATCAGAAGGAGGTCCTAGTCTGTTATTTATAGTATTACCACAATTGTTTAATAATATGGCATTCGGTAAGATTTTCTATATATTATTCTTAATATTATTCTTATTTGCTACTATTACATCTTCAGTAGTTATGCTAGAAATAAATGTTGGTAATATAACTAACCAAAGAAATACAAATAGAACTAAATTTAGTATTATTATTGGGATTTTGACTTTCATAGTAGGTATTCCTTCAGCATTATCTTATGGTTCTTTATCAGATACATTAATTTTTGGAAAAACATTCTTTGATTTAATGGATTTCTTAGTATCTAATATATTAATGCCACTTGGTTGTTTAGCATTATCTATTTTCACGGGATATGTTCTAGATAAAAAAGTAGCAATGAGAGAATTACATGTTAAAGAAGATAATAAAACTAGCTTAATGTTATTTAAAACTTGGTTATTCTTGCTTAGATACATACTACCAGTTATTATTTTAATTGTTTGTCTAGCTCAATTTTTATAATAGATTAGTTAAAGCTATCTTTAAACTATTACTAGTTTTAAAGATAGCTTTTTTTTATAATTTACATGAAAGATTTACAATTAATTATTTTTATAGTACAATATTAGTTATAGTTTTCTTAAGGCAAGATTTTTGTTATAAGGAAAGTAGTTTTGTAGTTTTTATTAAACTATTATATTTCGAAAAGGTGATTGAATGTTTTTAAATAAATTTTTAAGAAAAAGTCAAGAAGAGCTAGAAGCTGCAAATCAACTATCTCTTCAAGAAATAAACAACACCGTAAAAATACCAAAAGAAGGTAGTTTTTTTAAAAAAGTATTAGCTTATAGCGGACCTGGAGCTCTAGTAGCTGTTGGTTATATGGACCCTGGCAACTGGATTACATCTATAGCTGGTGGTGCACAATATGCTTATAGCTTACTATTCGTAATACTTATATCGAATCTTATTGCAATGTTACTTCAGTCAATGTCCGTTAGATTAGGAATTGTTACTAGTATGGACTTAGCTCAAGCAACTAGAAAACATACCGGTAAAAAAATGGGATTCGTTCTTTGGATTATTACCGAACTTGCGATTATGGCTACAGATATTGCCGAGATAATTGGTAGTGCCGTAGCTCTAAAACTATTATTTGGTATACCTCTACTTTTAGGTGTAATTATAACAATTTTTGATGTGTTTTTACTTTTATTATTAGCTCATTTTGGATTTAGAAGAATTGAAGCTATCGTATCTGCCTTGATATTTACGATTCTTATTATTTTTTTCTACGAAGTTCTATTAGCAAACCCTAATACAGGCGAATTAATTAGAGGTTTTATTCCAAATAAAGAGGTCGTTAGTAATAAAGGTGCATTGTTTATCGCATTAGGTATTGTTGGTGCAACAGTTATGCCACACAACCTTTACCTACATTCTTCTATAGTTCAAGCTAGACGTTACGATAGAAAAGATAACAATAGTAAACGAGAAGCAATTAGATTCTCCACTATAGATTCTAATATTCAACTTTCTATTGCTTTTGTTATTAACTGTTTACTACTTGTTCTAGGTGCTGCATTATTCTATGGCCATGGTGATAGTTTAGGACGTTTCACCGATCTTTATAATGCTCTTCAAGATAGCAGTATTGTTGGGACAATAGCTTCTCCAGTACTTAGTATGTTATTTGCTATAGCTCTTTTAGCATCTGGGCAAAACTCTACTATAACTGGAACGTTATCTGGACAAATAGTAATGGAAGGTTTTATTCATTTAAGACTTCCTATGTGGGTTAGAAGAATGCTAACGCGTGTAATTGCTGTAATGCCAGTTGTTATCTGTTTAATAATTTTTGGAGATAGTGAACAAGCTATAGAAAGCTTACTAATTTATACTCAAGTTTTCCTAAGTATCGCTCTTCCAATATCTATTATTCCATTAACACTTTATACATCAGATAAAAAACTTATGGGAGAATTTGTTATTAAACCTTGGATGAAAATTCTCGCATGGATTTGTACAGTAATTTTAATAATTTTAAATTTCTGGCTAATAATATCAACATTTATATAAAAAATAGAGTAGAGACTTTCTCTACTCTATATTTTTTAAATTAGTTCTCAAATAAATTATACTTTCTACTTTTTATCATTCTTTTAATTTCAGGTTTAGGATATTTATCATAATCTATTTTAGAAACTATTTTTTTATTTTCTAGCTGTAATTTCTTATATAGATTAGAAAAATAAAATATATAAAATATATTCAACACACAACTTATAGTTAGTATAATATAAAACACTATAAATTCATCCGGATCAGAACGTATTAGTGTATTCACACTTATAAAAATAACAAATTTAAATAAGTAATATATATTCCAAACTATAAATAGTACACATATCCCCACTTTATTTTTAATTAGTGGTATATACACCATAATATTTCCAATTATTAAAATAAGTTGAATAAAGAAAAACATAAAAAATATCCCCATCACTAACTCTCCTAAACCTGCCCAAGGATTAGCTTTATAAGCTGCACTATAATTTTCTTTATATTCGGTAATAATAACAACTATTACATATATTACAGGTATAACTAGAATAATTCCAATCACATAAAATATTCCCCAATTTCTGTAATAAATCCTTCCTTTAAAGAATTTCAATACTATATACATACTATATAACGGTACAAATGCCAAAATACTATTTATCCCTATTATTTTATAAACAAACATTAATAAAATTGAAAAAAGTATGTATGAAATTATGTAAGGTAAGAAATACTCCATAAATTTCCCCTCCTTTTTTTAAAAAAGTGAGATAATGATATATAAAATATACATTATCTCACTTTGCTTATATAGTTTTATTATCTAGAATAGTTTGGACTTTCTTTTGTTATTTGAACATCATGTGGGTGAGATTCAATAAGCCCTGCTCCAGTCATACGAACAAACTGAGCCTCTTCACGTAATTCTTTTAAGTTGTGAGATCCAGTATACCCCATTCCAGCACGTAGTCCACCGATAATTTGATAAACTGTTTCAGATGCTGCACCTTTATATGGTGTACGACCTTCAATACCTTCTGGTACTAATTTCTTGCCATCTTCTTGGAAATAACGGTCTTTTGAACCTTTTTCCATTGCTGATAATGATCCCATACCTCTATATGTTTTAAATGTTCTACCTTGGAAGATTTCTAGTTCACCTGGAGATTCTTCACAACCTGCAAGCATAGATCCTAGCATTACTGCATGACCTCCTGCTGCGATAGCTTTTACTACATCACCAGTATATTTAATCCCACCGTCAGCAATAATAGTTTTTCCTAATTCACGAGCTACAGTCGCACAGTCATAAATAGCCGTTACTTGAGGAACCCCTACTCCTGCTACTACACGAGTAGTACAGATTGAACCTGGCCCAATACCTACTTTTACTACATCTGCTCCAGCTTCAAATAAATCGCGTGCAGCTTCGGCTGTTGCTACATTTCCAGCGATAATATCTAGTTCTGGATAGTTAGTTCTTAATGATTTAACTGCATCTAACACACCTTTTGAGTGTCCGTGAGCAGTATCTACTACTATTGCATCTACTCCTGCTTCTACTAATGCATCTACTCTATCTACGATATCATTAGTAACACCTACAGAAGCTGCAACTAATAATCTACCTTTACTATCTTTTGCAGAGTTAGGATATTTAGCTAATTTTTCAATATCTTTAATAGTGATTAATCCAGTTAATTTACCTTCTTCATCTGTTAAGATTAATTTTTCGATTTTGTGCCCACGTAAAATTACACTAGCTTCTTCTAATGTTGTGTTTGCTGGTGCTGTGATTAAGTGTTCTTTTGTCATAACATCATTAATTTTAATATCAAAATCTGTTAAGAAACGCATATCACGGTTAGTAATAATACCCACTACTTTCATATCTTCATGATTATTTACGATAGGTACACCAGAAATTCTATATTGTTGCATTAATTCTTCTGCTTCATACACTTTACTATCTGGAGTTAAGAAGAAAGGATCAGTGATAACACCACTTTCTGAACGTTTAACTTTTCTTACTTGTTCTGCTTGTTCTTCGATAGTCATGTTTTTGTGGATTACTCCTAATCCACCTTCTCTCGCCATCGCAATAGCCATTTTGTGTTCTGTTACTGTATCCATAGCAGCAGAAATAACCGGAATTGATAAGTTAAGTTTTTCTGTTAAACTAACTTTTAAATCTACTTTTTTAGGTAATATGTCACTTTTAGCTGGTACTAAAAGTACATCATCAAATGTTAAACCTTCTTTTTGAAATTTATTTTCCCACATATTTAATTTTATCCTTTCTATTTTTCATCATCTGCAATATTAAATTTAACCTCATTGTTCTCTAGTGAAGCTATTCTACATAATGAACAAATATTAACTTTCTTCTCTTCTATTAATTTTCGACCATCTTGGAAACTCTTCTCAACTAAAATACCTACTCCTACAGTAGTTGCTTTAGCTTGATTCACTATTTCCATAAGACCTAACACAGCTTGTCCATTTGCTAAGAAATCGTCAATTACAAGAACTCTATCATCTTCACTTATAAACTTCTCTGAAACTATTATTGTGTTTGTTATATTTTTTGTATAACTATGTACCTGTGCAGAATATACACTACTCTCTTTTAATGTTGATGGTTTACTTTTTTTGGCAAAAACCATAGGTACTTTAAATAAATTAGCTACCATAATTGCCGGCGCAATTCCACTAGCTTCAATAGTCAATATCTTTGTAATATTTTCATCTTTAAAATATTCATAGAATACTTTTGCCATTTCTAGCATCAATGTCGCATCTATTTGATGATTTAAAAATGAATCAACTTTTAACACATTATTATCATATACTTTCCCATCCGTAACGACCATTTCTCTTAACAGTTTCATAGCTTCTCCTCGGCTAAATTTAATTAATTTTATTAATAATACCAAACTTTCAGTGAAAATTCAAGAGCCCCAAGAAATGTTATTCATTAAGGCTCCTTATTCTAAATTTTATTTTAAATTTTCTAATAAATCAGTAATTTCTTCTTGAGAAAACTGATATTTTTCTTTACAAAATGCACAAACTAATTCTGTTGTTTCTTGTTTAGCTAAATCTTCTAATTCTTCTCTTCCTAAAGTAACTAAAGCATCTGCATAGCGTTCTTTCGAACATGTACATTTGAATACTACATCATTAGTACGTAATATTCTATAATTCTCTTCTCCACCGAATATAATATTAGCTATTTCTTCAGGAGTTTTTCCTTCATGTATAAGAGTAGAAATAGGTTTAATATTACTAATAGCTTTTTCTATCTTTGTTATTGTTTCATCTGTTGCATTAGGTAATACTTGTAATACGAATCCTCCTGCTGCAATAACTGAATTATCAGTATCTACTAAAACTCCAAGAGATACTGCAGATGGAACTTGTTCACTGGCTGCAAAGTAATAAGTAAAGTCTTCAGCGATTTCTCCTGAAACTATTGGTGATGTTGTCGTATACTTTTCATTAAGACCTAAATCTTTAACTACTGTGATATTTCCTCCACCTACTACACCTTTTACATCTAACTTACCTTGAGCATTACTTGGAATATGAACTTGCATATTTTTAGCATATGCTGTTGTTTCACCCATTTCATCTGATGAAGCATAAATTGTGCCAACTGGTCCATCTCCACGAACAGCTACATCTATTCTATCTCCACTTTTAAGCATAGCCCCCATCATAGTTGTTACTGTGGCAGTACGGCCTACTGCGGCTATTGCCGTTGGATATGCATTATGTCTTTGTCTAATTTCTTCTACTAAATCTGTTGTTTTTGTTACAAAAAATCTAATCTCATCATTAAAGGCTAGCCCTCTAATTAAATAATCTTTCATCTAAATATAAATCCTTTCTAAATTAATTATCTACTAATTAATAAATAAAATAATTGTTTACACTTCTTACGATGTAATATTATACATTTTCTTTTTCGAATTGTCTATTCGAAAGGTTTACAACATTTATAATATGAAAAGAATTTATTGTCTGTAATGCAAACAATAAATTCTTTATTTTCTATGATTATTATTTCGAATAAAACTATTTTTCTTTATTCATTTTATATAATTCTATTATTCCTTTTAATGTTAGTTCTTCATCTACTATATCTACATATTTACTATATTTTCCTATAAATTTAGATAGTCCGCCTGTTAAAACAACTTTATAATCTCCATCTAATTCTTCTTTTAAATGCTTGATTATATTTTCAAATTGTCCTAAAAATCCATAGAATAATCCTGCTTGCATTTGTGTTGTAGTATCCATACCTAATGAAGTCTTTGTAGCTTCTAGCTCTACACGTGGAAGTTTTGCAGCACGAGTGTATAGTGCTTCCGCACTTATATTCATACCAGGACAAATAATTCCACCTCGATAATTCATATCACCATCGACACAGTCAAATGTTGTAGCTGTTCCAAAATCAACAACTATTGCAGGAAGATATGAGCTTACTTTAGCTCCCACTATATCAACAACACGGTCCGCACCTAATTTACTACTATATGGTGCAGGTACTTTTATACCAGTATTAATATCAGTTGATACGACTATTGGATCTTTTTTAAAATATTTTTTACTTAGTAATTCTAATGCAAACATCATTTTAGGAACTACACTAGAAATAACTACTCCATCAAAATCTTCAAATTTAATATTTTTATCAACAAAAAAATTGCGTATAATTACATATAATTCATCTTCTGTTTTAGTATTATCTGTCGCAATACGCCAAGAATGAATCATATTATAATCTTCCCCAAAAACCCCTAAAACTATATTTGTATTCCCTACGTCTAATGCAAAAATCATAATCAATCTCCTAAAATAATTAAGTAAGTATATTATATCATAAATTTTATATAATATTTACTATTATTTCACTTTAAATCAACAAAAAATCTCCAGAACTCTTTGTTCTGGAGATTTTTTTATTAATGTTTTAATTTTGCTGCTGATTCTCTATATTTAAGTGGTGTTACTTTCATTATAGTTTTGAATATTCTAATAAAGTAACTTGTGTCAAAGTATCCAATATAATCTGCTACTTCTGAGATAGAAAAATCTGTATTCGCTAATAGATAACATGCATTTGAAACACGTTTATCGTGAATATAGTCTACAATACTGATTCCCATATCTTTATTGAAGATAGAAGATAGATAACTCTTATTAACACCTAAATAATCACTAACATTATCTAAACTGATTTTCTCAGCTATGCGATCATTAATATATGCTATACAGTTACGTACAACAGCTTGTTTATCTTTATATTTATTTTTATCAACTAATAAGCAGTAACTTCTAATTACATCTTCTGATAAATCATAGTTATCAAGTTTGTTTTTAATTCTTACCCATAATTCTTCAATTCCTAAGTAATCTGTACTATGTTGTTCTAAAGAATATCTTAGAAGATCATTCATATTATAAGATTTTCTACGTCTTACATTTACACCAGGTTCTACATGCTTTTCTTCAACACCATGGTTTCTGTGACGAAGATCGAATAACATATTTACTTTAGAAATATTTCCATCTATAACTGCTTCAATAATTTCACGTTTGAATTTAACTTCACTTTCTAAAATACTGTTTAAATAGTTACTTTTTCTCGCTGTATTTCTACGAACATTTTTAACGCTTGAATCTTCTATTAAAATAATAGCATCTAAGAAGTCTACATCTTCATCTTCAACTAAAAGCTCTACTAAGTAGTTGAATTTTTTTCTTGGAGTTATTGGTAGTGATGAGTATATATCACAAACTAGCTCATTTATACTTGCTCCATATTTTACAAGTGATTCTTGGAAAACTTTTGTTGGAACAAAATACTCTAAAAATGGTGTTACTAAATAAAATTCTTCTTCATTATCACTTGGAATGAATAAACAAGAGATTCCTAGGCCACTCTGACATTTTACTAATTTCCCATCCTGTAATCCTTCTTTTATATTTGCTAGATTTCTTTTTAAAAATCTACTAAAAATACTACTTAACTGTTCTTCACCAAGGTCAAGGCGAATTTCTTCATCAGTATATTTATATGTTAATATACTACCATTTAAATCTAAAATATCTTTAACACGCTCTATTTTTTTTAATGAACTTCTCATTGTTACCTACCTCCTAACATATTAAGTATTTTAGTCGATTGTTATATCACGACGTGAATTAATTACATATGAAACTATAAAGAATATTGCTGAATAAACAATTAACATTATTAACAAACTATTTACATTTTCAAACTTAAATGTATTTTTTACTAAATATCTATTGTCTTCAGTTGCATAGAACAATTGGAATAATGGAACATTGAACATATGATACTTAACCCATTCAAATTTATCGACAATTAATACTGTTAATCCTTGAATTATTGTACCTCCGAATACTGAAATCATTACTAGTACTAATGATAAAACTTGTGTTTTAAATACAACACAAACAAGAACTACCATAGCTACATAAAAAATGAATACAGCTAAACCAGTAAGATTCACTATTGCCAACTGTTGATATACTGTACGTCCAAAATAGCCATCAGCTAATTTTTCATTTAGTAAGCTTAAATCATATTTACCTTTATTTAGAACAATATTAATAAATAAGTAATTAAACAGTGTTCCTACAACTGCGAAAATAATATAGTTAATAAATCCTAAAACTATTTTCGCTGTTAATATCGCTGAACGTGATACCGGTTTAGTATATAAAAACTTAATCGTTCCTTTTGAATATTCTTGCGATAAATTGTTAGCTAGCATAATTAAAGCGAAAATAGATGCTATTGAACTAGCTACATCAGAAATTTTTGCTAATGACGTAGCTGTACTAAAACCTTTATCTTCCATACCTAATGAAGTAATATATTGGACTACTCCAATTAACCCAATAGTAACTAGCATATAAATCCATGTTGTTACTTTTCTATAATCTTTTATAAACTCATTAATTAACAATTTCATTACTTATGCTCCTTTCCAGTAATTTCAAGGAAACGATCCTCTAATGATGTATTAAGCACACGTACAACATTTAATTCAATGTTGTTTGTTACTAAATACGTTATTAATCTTGCTTTATCTTCACGAGATAGATTTTCAAATACAAAGTCTCCATCTTGTCTAGTATAATTAAGACCTAACTCAGGAATTAAGAAGCTTGCTCTCTCATTGTCATAAGTACTTACTAAAGTTTTTTCAACTGTATCAACTTTAAGTTTATCTAGTTTATCGTCCGCAATAATCTTACCACTTTCAATAACTATGACTCTGTCACTTACTTTTTCGATTTCATCTAGTAAGTGTGAAGAAATTATAATTGACACACCTGATTTCGCAATTTCTTTTAATTTATTACGGAAATCTTGTACCCCTTGTGGGTCCAGACCATTAACAGGTTCATCTAAAATTAAAACTTTTGGATCATTTAGTAATGCTTGCGCAAGACCAAGACGTTGACGCATTCCTAGAGAATATGTTTTAACTTTTTTATGAATTACATTACTTAATCCTACAAACTCAACAAGCTCTTTTATTCGTGATTTAGGAACTCGCTTACCACATACACGAGCAAATTGCTTTAAGTTTGACCAACCAGACATATAGTTATAGAATTCTGGTGTTTCTATCATAGAACCAACTTCTTTTAACATTGTCGTTTTTCCTAAACCAATTGGTTTTTCAAAACAATATATCTCACCTTTTGTGATTTTTGTAAGACCAACCATCATACGCATGATTGTTGTTTTACCACTTCCATTAGGCCCTAAAAGTCCAATGATTTCACCTTCGTGCATATCAAAACTAACGTCTTCAACTATTGTTTTTAATCCTATACGTTTTTTAAGTCCGTGCACTTCAAATACTACTTTACTTTTGTCGGCTTCTACCGGTGGAATTACATCCTCTTCTTTTTCAGTAAGTCCTTCTTTTTCTAGAGCTTTATCTAGTTCATCACGGTTTAAAACAACTGTAGCTTGATAGTCTTCTCTCTCTATCACATTAGTGTGGAATTCTTGAGGTTCTTCTACTACTTCAGCTACTTGAGGTTGTTGAGCTACTTGTGCTTCTTGAACTTCTTTAATATCTATTACCTGCGTTTGCTCTTCTTCAACTACAGAATTAGCACTTGCTGGCGTTTGATCAGTATTAAATTGTTGTTTAACTTTTTCTAATAAGTTAGCATAATCCTTTGCTTTACCACTCTTAGTTCCTGCATCGTCATTATTTAATATATCTTTTATATCTTTATTTGAATTTGTCATTATTCGTAGCGGCATCCTTTCTCATAAATTTTCTTTTATATTATATCATATTTATGGAATTATTTCCATTAAATTCAAGATAATTATTTTTTTAATTTTATAACATAATTCTTTTTTAGTATTATATGTTTAAATAAATACATTTTTATTGAATATTCCTTGAAACAACAAGAAAATTACTGAAAACACACTTACTATATTATCGTTTCATTGTATCTATTTTTTACTATCTTAAAATTTTGATTATACTTGTACATACTACAAGATAAAATTTCTAAACATACGTATATATCCAAATGCTATTTATTATAATTAAAATATCTAACAAATACTTCATTAGTTTACAATTTCCTTCTCTTTTCCCTGTTTTAATATTCCTATTTTTCATTAATTCGTGTCTGAAATTTTAAAGCATGTACTATTTACATAATAAATATATTTTATTGAAAAACACATAATATATATCTTTTTTATTCAATTTTTTAAAATGTTTTTTTTAATTTCTACAAAATTGTATGAAAACAAAAGATTTTATCCATTATTTTCATAGTATATCTAAAATTTTATTATTTCGTTTTTAATACACTAACTATGTTATAATAAATATTGAGGTGATACTTTGAAAAAAGAACTAAGAAAAGAATTTTTAAATAAAAGGGATAATTTATCAGAAGATTACAGACAAACTGCCTCTAATAGCATTTTCGAACTATTAGAGAAAAATAGTTTATTTAGAGAAGCAGAGAGTATATTTATTTATATAGGCTTTGGTAGCGAAATACAAACTGAGAATTTTATAAAAAAACACTTAACTACCAAGAAAATCTTTGTTCCAAAAATAGTTAATAAAGAAATGGAATTAGTACATATTACTAGTTGGGATAACTTAGAAGCTGGTCATTTTAATATTCTAGAACCAGCAAGTAACATTTTTTATAATGGTCCTATTGATTTAGTAATTACTCCCTCTATCGTTTTTGATAAACATGGTTTTCGTTTAGGTTATGGTAAAGGGTATTACGATAAATATTTCACTCAAAATAAACATAAAACAAGTATAGGTCTATCTTATAATAAACTACTACAAGAAAATATACCTACTGAATCACATGACAGAAAGGTTGATTTTATAATCACAGAAGAAGGTACTGTAGAATGTTAACAAAAAATATTATAGTAACAACTAGCGTCAAAACTTCTGATGATTTAATAAAACTAGCACAGAAACATGCTGCAAATTTAGAATTGAAATTTTATTATAGAAATAAAAGAACAATAAAAGAATTATTAACAATTTTTGATGGTGTTTTAGTAATCTACAAAAATAAAATTAGTTATTTTGAGAATAATACTGAGCTATTTTTCCATCTTGACACTACAGCATTAAAAATAAAGAATAGCGATAACGAACCTTTAAATGAACTAATACCTAATCCTTGCACTGTTCTAGACTGCACTATGGGATTAGCTAGCGATAGCATTATCTTGAGCTACTACGGTAATAGTGTTATTGCTCTTGAAAAGGATAAAATCATTCATTATATTGTAAGTAATGGTTTGAAAGATTATCATGTAATAGATGATAAAATCTCAACCGCCATGAAATCAATATCTACACACAATATCGACTGTTTATCATACTTGAAAAACTGTAAAGAAGATTCATTTGATGTTATTTATTTTGATCCAATGTTTTCTCATAATATAAAGGAGTCTACAAATTTATCAGGTATCGAAAATCTTGCTGACTATGATTTCCCTACTGACCTTTTTTTAGAAGAAGCTAGACGCGTTGCTAAAAAGAGAATTATAGTTAAGGCACACTTTAGAGATAATGTTTTTGAAAAATATAACTTTAATAGAATAATAAGAAAAAACACAAAATTCCATTATGGATATATTGACATCGATAGTAAGTAGTATTTCCTATACATAAAAAACAAGAATCAAGCCTATAACTTGATTCTTGCTTTTTCATTTTTCATTTCTTTTGTTGTTTGATATCCATCATATCCTGTTATTTCTTTAAAATCACGATACAAATTGTTTTCTTCTGATTTTGAACGTACAACAGATTTAAATTCTTTATAACACTCTTTATAATCTGCAAGGTCAACACCTTGTGTGTAACATTCTTCAACCATATCTAAAAATTTAATAATAATTGTAATTTCATCTACATCATATAATGAATAATTTATAGGATAATTAAATTCCATATCTATCCTCTACTCGAACGTGTATCCAACACCACGAACAGTTCTTAGATTTTTATCGTATCCAATTTTTCTAAGTTCTTTTCGTAATCCTGAAATATATACTTCTATTGCATTAATCGTAGTTTCAGAATCAACACCCCAAACACGATCAAAAATTTCTTCTTTTTCTAAAACTATATTATTATTTATCACAAAGAAAGATAATAATTCTAAATACTTACCTTTAATTGTATCTAATGTTTTCGTATCAGTTTTTACCAATTCATTTTTCAAATCTAAAACAAGATCTTTATAAGATACTTCATTCTCTTCTTTTAAGTTGCTTTCTCTTTGTAATAAATTTGACATTGTTGTTAACAATAGAGAAGCATCTGCTGTTCGCGGAAGATACTCAGTCACTCTATGTTTCATAACTCGTGCTTTTTCTTCATTTGATTCTGCAATTGTAAGAACAATCACCGGTGTTTTCTGCTCTCTTATTTCACGAGCATAGTCTAATACGTCTATTCCACTTTTACCAGGTAAAATACTATCGGCTATAATAAAATCATACACATTCTCATCCAACAGTTTCATTCCATCTAGTCCATTATAACAAATGTCAGCATCAAATTTCTCCGAAATAGCGGCTTTTAGCGAAGCTGCTAAAAATTTATCATCTTCAATTATAAGTGCTTTCAGCATTAATAACTCCTCCTTTTTATTTTATTATCTAAGTAACTATTTTATAACTTTTATTTAAAAAATACAACTACAAACTATGATTTTTTTCACTTTTTTTAGTTACAAAATAGGTAAACAATATGTTTACCACTAATATCCCAAAAAAAGCTCCACATGTGTCTAACACTACATCTTTAACATTTCCATCACGACCTGGCACAAACACTTGATGAATCTCATCACTTACCGCATATAAAAATGAAAATATTAAACTAACTATAGATACTTTTATTATCTTACTTTTTTTAATATCCTCTATTAATAAATTTGCAAAATATACAAAACTCCAAAAACCTAGTGCTGCGTATTCACTAAAATGTCCTAATTTTCTTATAAATAAATTATTAGATATTTTTGAGGAATCTTCCCCTGGTTGACTTGAAAATAAAAATATTAAAATACAAATAACAATTACTATACTAAGTGAATAGTATTTTTTGTATAAAAGTTTAATAAAAATTTCCCCTTTAACATTATATTTTATATTTCTCTCCCTATAATTATATTATCACATTATTAATATAATTGATAATATTTGAATCTGAAATAAGAAAAAAAAATACTTTTTACACGAAAAATAACATTCAAAATCTAAACAAACTAATATTTAACACCATTTATAGATATAATTTAAAAATTTATATATTTTATCTAGTTTTTTATTTGTAATTTTTATTAATTTTTTAAAGAAATATTTTTCTAATTGTGATATAATAAAAGAAAACGAATTCAAAATTTGGAGGTCAATTATGCCAAGAATAGTTGCTAGAGGAATCAAGAAAGAAGACTTAAAAAAAGTAAGTGCTGAACTTTTCGACACAATCGCTGGAATTATCGAGCGTCCAAGAGAAGCATTCACACTTGACTTAGTTGAAAGTGTTGCAATCTTAGATGGTGAAGAAATTAGCCGTGCTAACATTGAAATCGGTTGGGTAGAACGCCCTGTAGAAGTTTGCGAAAAAGTAGCTAATGCAGTAGGCGCCCTAATCAAACCACTAGGCTATGAAACTGTTATGGTTTCATTCAAGAGTATTGATTTAGCATACGAATTTGTCTTCAAAAACTAATATAAAAAATAGGATTTAAGAATTTTCTTAAATCCTATTTTTTTATCCCTTTATTTGGGTCTCATACATTTTCTTATATACTCCATCTTTTTGTAATAACTGTTCATGATTGCCACTTTCGACAACGACACCTTTATTTAAAACAAAGATATTATCTGCATTTTTTATTGTTGATAATCTATGAGCAATTATTAAGGTTGTTCTTCCTTGTTTCAGTTCTGTTATAGCTTTTCCTACACTTTGTTCAGTCTCACTATCTATATTAGCTGTAGACTCATCTAGTATTAGTATTTTAGGATTTTTTGCCATTGCTCTTGCCAGACAAATAAGTTGTTTTTCACCTGTAGAAAAATTACTACCTCCTACTTCAACTTTAGACTCTAAAGAGTGATTTTCTAAAATAAACTCTCCCCCGACTTGAATCAATGCTTTTTTAGCTAGATTCTTATCACCTGAAGTCGTTATATTTTCTAGTAGTGTTCCTTCGAATAAAAATGAATCTTGAAGCACAATTGCTATCTTTTCCCTAAGGTATTTTCTACTATATTCAGAAATATCTTTTCCACCAATCTTCAACACGCCTTTATTCGGTTCATAAAACTTAACTACCAAATTCATTATTGTACTTTTACCGCTTCCTGTATGACCTATAAAAGCAACTGTTTGATTTTCTTTTATTTCTAGATTTATATCTTTTAAAACATAGTCATCTTCATTATACGCAAAATATAAGTTCTTAAATTCAATATTTCCTCGGAAATTTCTCATTTCTTGCATATCAATATCTTTTTCAACTTCTAATTTAAGAATTTCTTGAATGTTATTCGCCGCACCTACTGCCCTAACATATGTTGAAATCCCCATAGTGAAGTCTGCTATTCTATAGATTATATCAGTAGTGTAGTTTATAAATAAATAAACCATACCTAATGTAACTCCAAAAATATTGTTATTAAAACTTGAATATGCGTAGTAATAGACTATACCGATAAATAAGATTACTCTAAAAACTCCTGTGATATTATGAAGTAGTAAGCTATCTACTTGATTTAGTTTTTTCCAATAGACATAACGCTCAATATTATGCTTATTCCAATCTGCAATACTTGCTTTTTCCCTATTAAATGCTTTTATTATTTCTAAGTTTTGATAGTTTTCATTTATTATTCCGTTACTTTCTGAGAATTTTCGTCTATAGCCTTTTATACTATCAATAGTCAGTTTATTGTAAATTTTTAACACAAAATACATTATAGGTAATAACAACAGCATAAATAATGCAAATCTATAATCCACATAAAATAACACTACGTAAGAAAATAGAATTTTTAATGTTATTATCATTATTTGAATAAAACTTGATACAAAAAATGTTCTAATCTGATTAACATCACTTGTTATTCTTGAAACTACCGAACCTGCTGGGATATTATCAAAATATCTTATCGGTAAACTTTGAATATGATCATACACTTGCATCTGAATGCGAACATATATTTCATTTGCTCCTTTTACTAAGTATATATTTCTAATATAATTTGAAATACCTGAACAAAGTAATATTAAGCCATAACCTAATGCAATAGTTAAAGATTTAAAAACTATTTGTCTAGTGATACTTCCTTCTATTCCATCAAAAACTTTTGATAGTACGTATACACCAAAAACACCTAATGCAACATTCAACACAGAATAAATTGACCCTAATATATATTCTTTCTTAGCATTTTTTATATAAGGTAGAAACTGTAATAATGGATTTTTAGTCTTCATATTTTTCTACCTCCTTATTTTGATATTCATCAAGTTCTTTATACCATGTACATTTTTCTAACAGTTCTTCATGAGTGCCTTCATCTAAAACTTTACCATTCTCTAAAACTAGTATTTTGTCCGCATGCCTTACTGCTGAGATTCTATGAGAAACTATAATATTAGTCTTTCCTTGCCTATAATTCTTAATATTTTCAATTATTGTTTTCTCTGTATTTGCATCAACTGCACTTAAACTATCGTCTAAAATTAAGATGTCCGGATTAGCTAAAATTGCACGAGCTATACCTAACCTTTGCTTTTGACCACCTGATAATGAAATTCCATTTTCTCCTACTAAAGTATTTATTCCATCTTTGAAACTCTCTATATCTTTTTTTATATCTGATAATATTAAGGCTTGTTCTAAGGTATTCTCTAAATTTTCACGATAAAATAAGATATTATCTTTAATAGTTTTAGAAAACAGTTGATATTCTTGCGGTGCATAACCCATTTTTTCTCTAACAGAATAATCATAGTATTTTTCTATACCTTGATTATCTAACAATATGCTAGCTCTTTCGACTGGATAAAGTCTCAATAATTGTTTTATTAATGTTGTTTTACCACTCCCAGTCTTACCTACTATTCCTATCGTCTCACCTTTATTAATTTTAAAATTAATATTTTCTAATATATTTTTATCATCATACGTGAAGTTAAAATTTTTAAATTCGATACTATCATTAAATTCAAAGTTATATTCAGCTAAATCATTATTAACTTCTGGTTTTCTATCTGATATCTCTAAAACTCTTTTTGTCGCCTGACGAATTTCAATAATAATTATTACTAATTCAGAAATTGCTATATATGGCCATTGCAGCATACCTATTACTACGCATACAGATATTAACTCACCTATTGTCATCATACCTGAATTAATAAAATAAAAACCACATGCTACTGCTAAGACATAACTTATTGCCGCTGAAATAGTATTTAAGGGTTGATATATTAATGTCTTCTTCATATATTGTTCATTACTTTTTGAGTAACTTCTTAGTTTTTCTACGAAACTATTACGCACCTTATCTAATAAACTATAAGCTCGAATAACACGAATACCCTTGACATTTTCTAATGTTTCTTCAGTTATTTGATCCATTGTTTTTGCCATTTTATTATAATATTTTTCTTGTATACCACGTCTACTTACTAAATAGATTGTTTGAAGGACTAGAGGTATATGTATTAATAAAAGATATATTAGATTAGACTTATTAAAAATAAGAACACTTATAAAAATATTATATATTATTCCATCAAAAACAAGTAAGACACCATAGCCAAACGCTTGCGCTATATAATTTGAGATATCATTAGTTGATCTACTTATAACTTCCCCTATACTAAGTCTATTAAAAAATACAGGAGTATGTCTATAAATATCATTTTGAAGTTCATATGTTAAATCTTTAATAACCTTATCATAACCAATAAAAGTATAATATTCTTTAAAGTAATAAACTATATATAAAGCTATACCCGCAATAATAATTCTGGTGATTTCATTTACAACACCATTAAAATCTATTTCCTTATTTGCTATTCCGTCAACAATAAAACTTAATCTATCAGAAGGATATAGAGTGAAGTAATATGAAGCTATTGAAGCTACCAAAGCAATTAATATTCTTACTTTATCTTTATAAATAATACTACCTATTTTTTTCATAATATCACTATTACTAACTTCATTATTCATTGTTTCACCTTCTTTACTAAATTGTTTTTTCTCTAATTTATAAAAAGAGGTATTAAACCTCTTGTTTATAAATATTTTTTATATACATTATCCTTAAATTCTTCAATTGCCTCTTTTGCTAAACTATCTACTAATTCATTTAATTCAACACCTGTATGTGCCCTAACTTTTATAAAGTGTAATTTCACCTTTGTTGATGCCTTACGAGCAAATTCGACATAATCTTTTGTATAATCTAGATTTGCCTTCCATTCCCCTGTCACCCAAGACTCAATACCTTCATAATCATAAAAAATTGTTATTTCAGGAATCTTTTTATCTACGGCGTACCACATAACAAATTTAGCTGCTTCTATTTCTCCAGCAACATTATGTAACTCTGCATATTCTTCTTTATCTCCGGCATGTTTAAATTGATATTTGTTTTCACCATCAACTATGACTACTCCCGATCCATATATTTTGTATGCTCTATCAAAACTACCATCAATATATGCATAAACACCATCTACACTTTCTATATTTTTCTTTCTTAATTTATTATTATTTAAAAAACCATAGGCATCCTCCATATTATCAAAACTTTTGTATATCGCTCCTTTATAGCCTATGACTTGTTTTTGGCACTCAGGCCAAGTTAGGTAAACGCCTGCTTTTCTACCTTTTTTTACCGCATAATACTTTCTCATTAAAATTCTCCTATGTTATCTTTACTTACTTAATTATACTATATATATTTTTTCAAGTAAATTTTTTATTCTAATTACACCTTTTGTATTTAACATTAAATTTTTGAAAAAATACATTAAAAACAGTGTTTACAAAATTTATCAATTGAATTTTTATGTATTTTAATGTAAAATTGAAGTGCTTATAAAATTTTATATATATAAAATTTTAAGAATAAACAGATTTTAGGAGAATTACAATGAGTAAATATCATTTTATAGGTATTAAAGGATCTGGAATGAGTGCTCTTGCTCAAATCGCTTTTGATATGGGACATGAAGTACAAGGATCTGATGAAGAAACCTATTTTTTTACACAAGAAAAATTAGAGCAACGTAATATCCCTATGTATGGATATAGCGCTGAAAACATTAAAGATGGATTTGAAGTTATTTTAGGAAATGCATTTGATGAAACGCATATTGAATATCGTACTGCTAGAGAATTAGGATTAAAAGTCTACACATACTCTCAATTTTTAGGGAAATTATTAGATGACATCCCATCAATTGCTGTAACTGGTGCTCACGGTAAAACAACTACCTCTACAATGGTTAGTAGCATCTTTAAAAATAACTTTGCAACGTCTTACCTTATTGGTGATGGAACAGGTCATGGGGAAAAAGATTCAAATTATATAGTTGCGGAAGCATGTGAATATTACCGTCACTTTTTATCATACTACCCTAACTATGCAGTAGTTACTAATATCGATTTCGATCACCCTGATTACTTTAACGATGAGCACGATGTGTTCGATGCTTTCCAAAGTTTTGTTAATCAGGTAAAAGATACAGTTGTTATTTGTGGAGATGACCGTCTTGCTTCTCAATTAAAACCTGAAAAAGCAAAAGTTCTTACTTACGGATTTAATGAGGGGAATGACTACCAAATTAAAAATGTTCAAACTACTTCAGAACATAGTAAATTCGAAATTTACAAAAACTCTGAATTACTTGGAACATTTACTATGGCAGTTTTCGGGCTACACGATATTTCCAACGCTACATCTGCGATTGTTTTAGCTGATATTTGTGGTTTAAATGCTGAACAAATTCAACAATCATTAAACTCATATCACCCAGCTGAAAGAAGATTCAGTGAGCATAAACTTGGAAATAATGTTGTAGTTGATGACTACGCTCATCACCCAAGTGAAATTAAAGCCACTATTGACAGCGCACGTAGAAAATATAGTGATAAACAAATTGTTGCTATTTTCCAACCACATACATATACACGTACTGCTAAATTCTTAAATGAATTTGCTGAGAGCTTACTTACAGCAGATAAAGTATTCTTATGCCCTATTTTTGCTTCAGTTCGTGAAAAAGAAAAAATTGTTGGTATCGAAGATTTACAAAAAGTAACACCTGGTGCAGAGATTATCTATGGTGAAGAAAACTTTGATAAACTAAACTTTGAAAATAGTGTTATACTATTTATGGGTGCTGGAAATATCAATAAACTTTGTAAAAAATATTTAGAGCTAAACTCTAATAAATAATAATTAAGAACATATTAAAATAAAATAAGATAGTAATTTCTAAGGAGGAAATAAACATGCTAAATATTAATTGGCAAATATTGGCTTATGCTGGAATTTTTCTTGCAGGATTAGGTGTATTAATCGCCTGTATTAGTGTTGCAAAAACTTTAGGTACTGTTCGTAAATCTCTTACTACAGCTACGGAATGTGTAGAAGAAGTTACAGATGTAGCTGAAGGAGCATTAAAACTTGCTAATGATTTAAATGAAACTATTAAAAAAGTTGAAGGAAATATAGAACCTATTTTATTAGAAACTAATATTTTACTTCAAAACACAAATATACTTGCTGAAGATATTCAAGTAAAATCTGAAAAATTAGATCCATTATTTAATTCTGCTGAAGGATTAGCAAATTCAATCAATGGATTACAAAGTTCTGTAGATAATATGAAATCTAATGTTACAAACTTTAAAGTTAAGACTGATAAGAAAAAAGAGCATTTTGCAGAAAAAGTTGAAGAAAATAAAGAAAAAGCATCTAATCTACTAAACAAATTTTTAAAAAAAGATAAAGTAGAAAATGAAAAACTATAATCTTTAAAAAATTACGAAAGAAACAGTTAAATTTTATCATTTAATTGTTTCTTTTTTTTTACAAAAATCTTAATTTAACTTGTATAAAAAACATCACTAAAAGCGCTATTATATGGCTAAATAAAAAGGATTATCATAGAATACGTTTTCTTTAAAATTTTTAAAAAAATATGAGCTTTCCTCTTGATTTTATTTAAAATATACTATATTATACTGAAAGTAAAATAAAAATTAAAAAGGAGAAAAAAGTAATTATGTTAAACGAATTTAAAAAATTTGCATTTAAAGGAAATGTTCTAGACTTAGCAGTTGGGGTTATCATCGGGGCTGCTTTCGGTAAAATCGTTAGTTCATTAGTAACTGACATCATGATGCCAATTATTGCTCTTATATTCCCATCTAAACCAGATTTCAGTAACTTAGCTTGGGAAGGTATCAAATATGGTAACTTCATCCAAATCACTATTGACTTCTTAATTACTGCATTTGCTATCTTTATCTTTGTTAAAGCTATTAACACTGCTAAAGAAAAAATGTCTAAAGAAGAAGCAGCTGAAGAAGCAGCTGAAGTTGATTCTAAAGAAGAACTTCTTAAAGAAATCCGTGATTTATTAAAAAAATAATAATTGATTAAAATCATTAAAAGGTCTGACAATGTCAGACCTTTTTTATTATTTATAATTTAGTAATTTCTTATTTATTTCTCTTATACTTTTTCTTATACTAAGATACTTTACTACACCTATTACTACATATATTATACTAGCAAGTAATATCATTGATAAAAATGCTGTAAAGTTGTTAAACCATTTTAAATAGTACCCTGCTAGTATCAGCGGTAAAAGTATTAAGCAATAATGTGCAATAAAAGTTATTTTAATATTATCATTAAGTTTACTTTGGAATATATTACTTGCTAAACCTTGTAGTAGCCCTAAAATAGCAAATACAATCGTCTCAACTAATACAGCTGTATTTACACTACTAAAACTATCAATAAACATCGGTTTCCCTGGTGAAAATTCTCCGTAAGCCATACTAAAAATTAAATTAAGGAGATTACCTACACCAATACCTAACAACATATATATAACTAATTTTTGAAATGTTCTCATTTTTTTCCTCCTATAAGCCGAGCTTAGATTTAAATTCTTTTAATACTTTTTCTTATGCTAAGATACTTTACTACACCTATTACTACATATATCATACTAGCAAGTAGCATCATTGATAAAAATGCTGTAAAATTGTTAAACCATTTTAAATAGTACCCTGCTAGTACTAGCGGTAAAAGTATTAAGCAATAATGTGCTATAAAAGCTATTTTAATATTATCATTAAGTTTACTTTGGAATATATTACTTGCTAAACCTTGTAGTAGCCCTAAAATAGCAAATACAATCGTCTCAACTAATACAGCTGTATTTACATTACTGAAACTATCAATAAACATTGGTTTTCCTGGTAAAAATTCTCCGTAAGCCATACTAAATATTAAATTAAGAAGATTACCTACACCAATACCTAACAACATATATATAACTAATTTTTGAAATGTTTTCATTTTTCTTTCCTCCTATAAGCCGAGCTTAGATTTAAAATCTTTTAATAATCTACGAGATACATAACTAATATCTGAATTTTTATAAACTATAACTATTGTTCCTCTAATACTTAAATCCAAATTCTTAATAAATTTAATATTAGCTATCTCACTTTGTGATATTTTAACAAAATCTTTAGTTAATAAGTTATTCATTTCATACAATTTCTTTTTAACTATAAACTTCCCTTTTGTAGTTACTACAAAAACTTTCCTATCTTCTACAAAGACTCTTATTATATCCGAAATATCTATTACAGAAACTTGATTATCAGCTATTCCAACTAAATAGTCTTCTTTATATTCTATATAATTTACCAACTCTTGAACTTCATCATTTATCTTATCCGTTGATATTGTTACTAATATTTCTTTAAACTTTTCATCAATATTTAATTCTACTTTCATAATTTATCACCTTCCTTTCTCTTTTGTTACTTTTTATTTTATATAATTTAATTGTAAAAATCTACAACAAATGTATATGTGGTTAATTCTCATGCCTATATGGTTATAAATAAAAAAAAGAGTCCAGTTAATTATGAAATTAACTGAACTATATATATTACTCTATTTTAAATTTTGTATCAGATAAAGCTGCTTGTAATGATTCTTTAGCTACATCACCTTCAACTGTTAAAGTTTTTTCTTGAATATTAACTTCAACACTATCAACATTTTCTAATTTAGATAATTTATCTTTAACAGTAGCTACACAGCCACCACATTTTACACCTTCAATATTATAAGTATTTTTCATGATTATTCCTTCTTTCTTATTAATTTAATTTTATTCTTTTTAATCTTAAAGCATTTAATACTACTGATACTGAACTAAAACTCATTGCTGCTCCTGCTAACATTGGATTTAATAAAGGTCCTCCAAATAGATATATTATACCCATTGCAAATGGAATACCTATTACATTGTAGAAAAACGCCCAGAATAAGTTTTCTTTTATATTTTTTATTGTTTTTCTACTTAAGTTTATCACATTAACAACCGAATTTAAATCTGATTTTATCAATACTATATCTGCAGCATCTATAGCTACATCTGTACCAGTACCAATAGCTAATCCTACATTCGCTTGAACTAAGGCTGGAGCATCATTTATTCCATCTCCTACCATAGCAACTTTTTTACCTGATTCTTGTAATTTTTTTATTTCATTAGCTTTGTCTTCTGGTAGCACCTCACTTATAACTTTATCTATTGATAATTCTTTAGCTATCGCTTGAGCAGTTTTTGTATTATCACCAGTTAACATTACTACTTCTATCCCTAATTTATGCAACTCTCCTACAGTTTTTACACTACTATCTTTAACTTGATCGGCTACAGCAATAATTCCAGAAAGCATATTATCAATTGCAATATACAAAGGTGTTTTCCCTTCAGAAGCATATTTTTCGGCATTATTAATATTATCTGCAATATTAACATTATTATTTAACATTAGCTTTTTATTACCAATTAGTATATTTTTATTATTTACTACTGCAACTACACCTAAACCTACTATTGAATTAAAATCTTTCACTTCTAGTATATCTAGGTTCCTATTTTTAGCTTCTTCTACTATTGCTAAACCTAGTGGATGCTCAGAAAGATATTCAACACTTGCGACCATCTGTAAAATTTGTTCTTCAGTATAATTATTATATGTTAATACATTAGTTACAGCAAGTTTACCTTCTGTTAATGTTCCAGTTTTGTCAAATACTACTGTATCTACTTCTTTAGTTATTTGTAGAGCTTCTGAACTTTTTATTAAAATACCATTTTCTGCACCTTTACCTGTTCCAACCATAATAGCTGTTGGTGTAGCAAGACCTAAGGCACATGGGCAAGCAATGACAAGAACTGAAATTATAATTGTAAGAGAAAAGATCCATGTTTCTCCTCCGACAAAATACCACATTCCTCCAGCTAATAGGGCTAAAGTAATAACAATAGGTACGAACACACCTGATATTTTATCAGCTAATTCTGCAATAGGTGCTTTAGAGTTTTGAGCATCTTCTACTAGTTTTATTATTTGAGATAAAGTAGTATCTTCACCTACTCTAGTAACTTTCATTTTAAAGACACCTGTTTTATTTAAACTAGCACCTACTACTTTGCTATCTACACTTTTTTCTACCGGTAGACTCTCACCTGTTAACATTGATTCATCTACTGATGAGTAACCTTCTATTACGACACCATCTAAAGGTATTTTTTCTCCTGGACGTACTAATAATACATCACCCACAACTATTTCTTCTACATTTACTACTGATTCAACACCATCCTTAATAATGTTTGCTGTTTTAGGTGCAAGGTTTATTAGTTTGCTTATTGCATCAGTTGTACGACCTTTTGATACAGCTTCAAAATATTTACCTAAAGTTATTAAAGTAAGTATAACCGCAGCAGATTCATAATATAGATTCATTGCTGCATGTTTATCACCTAAATAAGCTAAGATAGTAGAGTAAACGCTATATAAAAATGCTGCTCCAGAACCAAGTGCTACAAGTGTATCCATATTTGGTTTTCTTCTAAACAAAGATTTTGTACCTACTATGAAAAACTGTCTTCCTAAATATATTACTGGTAATACTAATATTAACTGCACTGTTGAGTATAATCTAGGACTTTGCATTGGTGTTAGGTTACTTGATATCGGTAAACCAAACATATCTGCCATAGCAATATATAGTGCAGGTATAGCAAATAATGCAGAATAACAAAATCTTTTCCATACACTTTCGATTTGTTTTTTCTTTTTATCTACTTGGTTATCTATATTTTTATCAATATCTAATTTAGCTTTATAACCAGCTTTTTCTACTTCTTGTTCAATTTGCCCCACGCTTAAGATATTTTTATCAAATCTAACAAACATTTTTTCTGTTGCCAAATTGACCGTTGCCGTTTCTACACCATCTAATGATGAAATTGCATCTTCTATATTATTTGCACATGATGCACAGGTCATTCCTTCAATTATGAAAGTTTTTTCTTCAATGCTTGTAATTAAGCTAAGTCTATAACCTGCTTTTTCTACGGCATTTATTATATCTTCACTACTTACATTGGGATTTCTTGTTAAAGTAAGTTTTTCTGTTGCCAAGTTTACACTGACATCACTGACACCTTCTAAACTTTTAACACTTTCTTCAACATGCGCTGCGCAAGATGCACAACTCATTCCATCTATTGAGTACACTTCTTTTTTATTCATAAATTTCACCACACTAATTTAATCTTTGATTTTTGTTTACATCTGTAATCTTTATACAAATAAGTATACTCCTATCGTCTACTTTTGTCAACAAAGTTTTTTATAAAAATTAAAATACCCTAAAACAATTGTTCTAGGGTATTAGTTATTCTAGTTTACTACATTAGCCGATGTTCCTGTTTTAATTACTTCTACAGCCGCTTCTAATCCACCTTCAACAAGGTTTTGGATTGCTGTTTCTGTATAAAATGCTGTGTGAGGTGTATAAATTACATCATCACGATCTATTAAAGTTTGTAATAATTCATCATCAAATTCTTTATCTTCAAAGTTTTTTGGCACATATTTACCTTCATTTTCATAAACATCTAATCCTGCCCCCAATAATTTACCACTATCAAGTGCGCGTAGTAATGCTTTAGTATCAACTAACATACCTCTTGCTGCATTTAAAAGAATTGAGTTGTCCTTCATTTTTGATAAGAATTCATCATTTACCATATGATTATATTCTTTTACCGCTGGCATATGAATAGTAATGATATCAGAGTTAGCAATAAGATCGTCAATATTTTCAACATAGTCTAATACTTCACGAGCACTATCATTTTGATAAATATCATAACCTAGTACTTTTGAACCTAAAGACTTAAATAATCTTGCAGCTTGTGTTCCGATTCTACCTGTTCCTATTACACCTACAGTCAATGTTCTTAATTCTCTTGATAAAATACCAGGATTCCATGTAAAATTATGTTTTTCTACATTTCTTTGAATTTTAATAGTATTTCTACTAATTCTTAGGGCTGTTGTTAAAACATGTTCAGCAATTGCATTTGGAGAATAAGAAGGAACATTAGTCATTTTAATACCTAATTCTTTCATTAATTCTAAATCATATATATCAAATCCTGCAGAACGTGTAGCAAATACTTTTATACCTTGCTCTTTAGCATATTCATACACTTCTTTTTCAAAAGGTTTATTTTGCGCAAGAACTACTCCATCTTTACCTTCTAATAAGTGCTTATTACTCGCTGTAAGCTCCTCTGAATGAACATCAATTTCTACTTCTGGATGAGTATCAATCCAATTATTTAATGCACTTTTCTCATCTTCTCTTAAATTAAATAGTACTAATTTCATACTTATGTCCTCCTTAAAATAGACTCTTCATAATAACGTATTTATAATATAATTTTATCATAAAAGTATAATTACATAAACTTTATAAACTTTCTTTAATTATTTTTTTTAGTTCTATAAATAACTCTTCATTATTTTTAACTTCCTTATACACTTTAGCACCTTGTGGTATAGCTTGATTGTATCGGTTTATCCAGATAACATTCCACCCAGCATTATTTGCCCCTATAACATCATTTTCTATTGAATCTCCTATGTAAAACAACTCCTGTTTCTCTATCTTTAATTTTTCTTCCATGTATTCAAAAATTCTTTTATCAGGTTTGTTAATACCAAAGTTACCAGAAACTATAATTTTATCTTTACTTATCCAATTTTCTAATCCCAAAGCTTTTACTTTTGACCGCTGATGTTCGCTTGGACCATTTGTTATAACAGCTAATTTAATGTTATTTCCTAGGCAATATTCTAAAATACCTTTTGTAAGTTTTGTCAGCTCTAAGCAACCTTGATTTTTTTTATATTCTTTTTGAAAATTTAGTGCTTCTTTAGCACTTAATTCGATATTTAAATCCTTTGCCGCTTGTTTAACACGGTAAATGTGATATTCATCTATAGTAATATTACCATTCCTTGAATCTTCAAACTTTTCGTCACTATAGTACCTACTTAAACAATATAACTTCTTGATATCAACTTTGTGTTTAAACAATTTATTATACGCATCTCTAAATGGAACTATTTGTTCATACAAAGTATCATCAACATCAAAAACAAAACCTAACATAACTTACTCATTACTCATTCTACTAATATATACATTTAATTATATAATTTGAAAAAATAATCGTCAATCTTAATCAAAATATAATAAAACTCGCTAGAACTTGATTATTACAATAAGTTCTAGGGGGTAATTATTTATTTTAGAGCATCTACTACTTTACTACTATTAAATTTTCTTTCCCAATCATTTTCAAAATCTATTACAGATTTATCAGTATAAGGATGCCAAATACTCATTTCTAATATATCTGGTGCAACTGTTGCTGCTTCTGCACCACAAAGAAGTATATTTTTAAATTGTTTAACATTTTTGAAACTTGCTGCCAATATTTCGGTCTTATAGTCTCTTAACAATTCTTTTATTTCAACAATAACTTCCTCTGCATCTTGACCGATATTTTCTAATCTATTCACATAAGGTGCTACATAGCTCGCACCATTTTTTGCAGCAGCTAATGCTTGCATTGCAGATAATACTGCTGTTGCAGTTACATTGATACCTTCTTTATCGCATAATTTAATAGCTTCTAAACCTTCTTTAGTTACTGGAATCTTTATGAAAAATGTTTCACCAAAGTATGCTTTTAATTCTTTAGCTTCTTTTAATATTTTTTCTGCTGAATTCTCAGTTGTTTGGACATGGACTTCATATTTACCATAAGTAAATTCTTTTATTTCTGCTAACTTTTCTTTTAAAGGTTCTTTAATTTTAGATAGTATACTTGGATTTGTTGTTATTCCAGCTATACTATAATATTTAACTATTTCCCTTACTTTATTTATATCTGCACTATCTAATAATACTTTACTCATTTTGCCCCTCCAATATTTCTATTACTTCTCCCAAGTTATTTAATATTCTGTCCGCTGTATCTTCACATTCTTTATCTACTGTAAACATATCTGGTACCATAAATACTTTTGCTCCTGAAGCTTTTCCTGCTTTTATCCCTGCTTTTGAATCTTCTAGAATCAAACAATCTTTCGGATCTACATCTAGTCTCTTAGCAGCTAATAAAAATACATCTGGTGCTGGCTTCCCATTTTCCACTTCTGCTCCACTTGCTATTGCATCTATATATTTCTCTAACTTTGTTTTTTCTAAATTATTTTTAATATCCGCCGTATCTGATGAAGAAGCAACTGCAATTTTATAATTATTTTCTCTTAAATATTTTAGTAATTCTTCTACAAAAGGCATTTTCTCTGGACCAACTGTATACAGAACCTTTTCAATATATTCATAATGATTATCTACTAATTTTTTCCCATCTACTTTAGTTCCCTGAAAATAATCTATCCAAAATTGATAAATACTTGCTTTAGTATATCCTAAAACTTTCAAAGTTTCCTCTTTAGTCATATTATAACCTTGTGCCTTTGCTGAATTTATAAAAGCTTCTGTAGACAGACTTTCTGTATCAATCATTAAACCATCCATATCAAATAATACCGCCTTAATTCCCATAGTTGCCTCCTAAATTAAGTTTTTACTTTCATAATTAATTATAGTCTAAAAATAATATCTTTACAAACTATTATTTTATACTAAATAAAGTTGGAGCATATAAATATATACTCCAACTAAACCTATTATCCTCTAGTTTTTCCACCAGCTACGTTATACGTAACACCATGAACATAGCTAGCTCTATCACTTGCTATATAAGCAACTAAATCAGCTACTTCTGATAATTTTCCATCACGTCCTAATGGAGTAGTTTTTGTACTTGTATATCCTGCACGAATTTGTTCCACTGTAACACCACGAGTATAAGCCAATGCTTCTTCATAGGCTAATGTTCTTAACCCCGTTGCTTCTAAGATACCAGGTGCTACTCCAACTACCCTTACACCTTGTTTTCCTAATTCTTTTGCCCAAGAACGTGTTAACGAGTTTACAGCATTTTTACTAGCCGCATAAATACTTTGTCCTTCAGACCCTTCTAATCCAGATTCTGAAGACATATTTACTATTACACCTTTACCTTTAGCAACCAGTACACGTCCAACTTCTTGAGAGAAAATAAATAGACCTTTTACGTTTATATCCATAATTTTATCATACACTTCATCACTAAACTCATATTTACCTTCAGGATCATTTTTATCTACTAATAAACGAGGAATATTAATTCCAGCATTATTTACAAGAATATCAATTGTCCCAAATTTTTCAATAGTTTTAGCTACAACTTCTTTTACATCACTTCTCTTAGTTACATCACATTTAACATATAGTAATTTTTCATTATTAGATTCTTTTTCTGCTAAATCACTTACTACTACATTACATCCTTGATTTAAGAATTCATCAACTACTGCTGCTCCAATTCCTGATGCTCCACCTGTTACTACTACTGTTTTTCCTTCTAAATTTAACCAACTCATAATTATTTCTCCTTGATTATTATTTTTCTATTGTAATTTTTGTATTTATATCAATTGCTGGACAACTTTTCTCTTCTACTACTATTGCTCCAGGTAATAGATTATCTAAATCTCCTGAAAAATGTACTGTTAAGTGACCTAAGTCTACTAAATTTTTCTCAGCTACATCACCTACACCTAGAATTTTAAATTCTTCTCCATCTACTTTTAAAGTTTGGCCAACTTCAATAGTCGCATTAGTAGGCACTACATCAATCCCATAACAATAATCTTTTAGCATATCTGGTGCATTGTCTCCAAAAAGGATAAACATACCATCACCAAATTCTCCTACAAGATTTCCTTTACTTTTTACTGTATTTTCATAAATTATCATAATCATTCTTCCTTTGCTTATTTTTTATTTCCTTCATTTACGGTCGACTATGTCGTTAATGTAGGAAGCGAAGACCGCTTCCTATAAAATTTTAAGAGTACATTCCAAAACTTGCTAACCAAGCTACGATAACCCTTGGTACCCCGATGATAAATCTTGAGTAAAGTACTGATACTACCCCTACTTCTACCGTTTCAGGTTCAGCTTCCGCAAGACCTAATCCTACTGGGATAAAGTCACAAGCACATTGTGTATTAATTGCGAATAATGCTGGTAACGCTAATTGCGGTGGAATAGTTCCTTTTCCAATCTCAACCCCAATTAAAGTACCGATAATTTGCGCAATTACTGCACCAGGTCCAAGTAATGCTGATAATAGAGGAATAGAACATACAAATCCTAAAGCTACTAATCCAAAGATATTTCCTGCTAAAGGAGTTAATAATTTAGCAAACCAGTTACCAAAACCAGATCCTTGGATAACCCCTATTAACATCGCAACAAATGCCATAAATGGTAAAATTGTTGTAATCATTGATTGAACCGCATCTCTTGCTGCTTGGTATAATGTATGAACTACTTTACCAGCACCCATACCGATTTTTTGAATAACAGATGACTTAGAGTTTTCTGCTAAACTTTGTGAAACTTTTTTATCTGCACTATATTTGAATTCACGTTTTGGTTCTTCTTGAGTTTTTTCAACTACTACTTCTTCACTACCTTCAGCAGATGTAATTTGATCTAATCCTACTGCTGAAACATAAATATCTTCTTTAATAAATTTAGCAAGTGGTCCACTTGGTCCTACAGGCATAATGTTAACTGTTGGAATTCTTTTTTGTGGATAAATACCACAGCGTAATGTTCCACCACAGTCAATAATTGCTAAGAAAATTTCTTCGTCTGGTACTGATGTTTTAAATCCATTAACCGCAGTAGCACCTGTTAATTTTACGATTTTTTCTACGATTTCAGGTTCAGCTCCACCACCTGTGATATATAAAATTTTATCTTTTCCTGGTTTTGGAGTTACTACTAAAGGTCCACCGAAACCACCACTACCTTTTTCTATTTTAATTGTTCCGTATGTCATAATTATTTCTCCTAATCCTACGCTTTTAATTCATTACTTAATTCAATTTTTTGTTGTTTCATAACCATTTTTGTTGTGAAATCTGTAACCCATCCAGCAAAGAAGTTCATTACTAACCCTACAAGAAGGTATCTAATTGCTAATGGTGTAACGTCTAATCCTAATTGAGTAATTCCATTTGCAATACCTAAGTAGATGAAAATTTCACCAACGTTAATGTGTGGAAATACCCCACTGTTTGTATGACAGTGATATGATGCAGATGCATAATAACTAGGTTTCATACGTTCTGGTAAAAATTTACCCATTGATAATGCCATAGGGTTTGCTAACATAAATGCAGAAACGAATGGTAAAATTCCGTAAGCTAAAATTACATTTTTAGAACACACTTTAGCAAATTTTTCTACTCTGTGTGGTCCAATAAAAGCAACTAATGCATTCATAAATACAAGAAGTAATAATACTTTCGGTACGATTCCTCCAACCCAACTTACGAATACTTTTGCACCTTCGTCAAATAAACCTGTAAAGCCTGATGCTAATTTAACAATATAATCCATATTGTCCTCCTTATAATATTTAATTTAATTTTAATTTTTTTGCTAATTTCCCAAATGGACTTGGCTCCATTTCAACCTGTCCACCAGCAGAAATTGTTTTATAATTAACAACTCCGTCAAGCACTGCACTAGTTAAAGATGCTGATAGTTTTATCGCTTTACAATCTTCTCTATTTATAGTCCCTACTTTAAGACCATTGAAATATTCAAATTTTTTAAATCTAGCAAGTACTGTTACTCCTTGCATAGCTTCTCCAGTGATAACCTTATCATTATCGTCTATAGCTAGCATAACAATTGCTCCCGCACGTGCAGCACCTTTTTTTCTTCCTATTACTACTCTACCTATTCGTCTAAGTTTACTATAGCTTCGTTTGAAACTATTTAACTGAACATAAGTTAGAGCATACTGTAAAATAAACGCTAAAATAAAGAGTATTCCTAAAACTATTAAATTCATATGTCCTCCTAATTGCTATCTATATAAATTAGTATTTTTTATAAAGTAATTTACTAATAAGTCATAATTATCTATTTTAGATATGTCTGTAATTAATTTTTCATCTTTAATAATAGAAATTAATTCATCGTAGGTTTTAGCTAAAATCAACCCATTTTTTTCTCCTTCAGGTACACACGCCATAAATATTAGTTTTAAGTCTTTATTATCCTTAAATCCTTTTTCACTTACCCCTAGAGCAATTATTAAATCATCTCCTAGTTTATTTATCGTATGTGGAAATGCTACATTTTTCTCAAAAATCATAGACGATTTTTTTTCTCTTTCTCTGATTCTCTTTAAAAACTTATCATCTACTAAATGCTGTTTTATTAACTCTTCTATCATAAAATCAATATTTTCAGAATATGTTTTTTTACTATCACATTTGAAAAATGTCTCTTCTCTCATCGAGCTTAGCAATACTGATTCCATTCCTCGAATACTAGGATTATTCATTTTATTAACATATTGTAGAAAATTAATTTCTTTTTTCAAGTACATCTTATCTAAAATTTCATTTTGATAAATAACCGGCGTTTCTGTTTCAAACTTTATATCTTCAGTAGAAATTATAATATTAAATTTACTATAATCAACTTTTTCAAAAGTGGTGTATGCTGATACTTGTGAATTTACTATTATACTTTCTATTTCATTTATCATAAGTTTGCTATATGCTGGTCCTGAATTAGTTATCAACAAGATACTTAGATTTTCAGATTGAACTTTTATTTTCTTCAATAATGTTTCAAAATATATTGCTAGATAACTAATTTCATCTTCTGAGACTATATAGTTATACTTATTGTTAATTACTTTACTGGCAGTTTTAGCAATTTTATATGATACCGGATATTGTTCTTTAATTTTCTCTTTCATATTGTTGTTATATCTAACACCATATTTTAATCGTTCCATTAAGAAGTATATGTGATAGATAAATTCTTCAATTATATCCGAAGTATCAAATTCAAGTCCATACTCGTAAACAACTGTTTCTAAAATTTCCTGAACAAGTTTTGTATACTCTTCAGTATATTTTAGATTTTCTCTTATTTTATTTATTTTTGTAGGAACTCTCATCGTAGCAAAGCAAATCGCTAAAAATTTGATTTCATCAGTGGATAAGTTTATCTTATATTTTTTCTCTATATAATCACTTATCTCTTTAATAAAAGGTTGTGCATAGTTATTTAGTAATTCTTCATATTGATTTTTTTCAAAGTTCAAATAAAAACTATTCGCAAATCGATCTAAAGATACTGTTAAGTATCTGAAAAATTCAGTTTTTGCCTGTTTATCAATTTTGTACTTTTCAAATGTTTCATCAAAAAACATATTATCATCTTTATCAAAAATATCTTCCTTGTACATATAATTAAAAATATTTTCTAAAATAAAAACCCTAATATCTTTTTCTAGACCAACTACTTTAATACCTGTATTAGGTTTTCCTTTTATAACAAGATTATAACTACTTATAATGTCATTTAATTTTTTTATATCGGAATTTAAAGTTGTTCTACTAACTATCATTTCAAAAGCTAAATCGTCTATTAGTGTACTTTCTCCCGATGAAACTAATGTCTTAAATATATATACTAGCCTTACCTTACTAGAATCAAAATTAACACTAGCTTCATATATAGATCTTTTTCTCTTTAAGTATTCTTCTAACTTTGTAATATAAAGACTATAATTTGAATTTTTATTTTCTATGTATGCACAGTCTTCAAATAATTCATTTAAAGATTTTATTTCATTACTAATAGTTTTTGAACTTACCTTTAATACATCTAGTAAATATTGATCCTGAACTAAAAAGTTAGATTCTAGTATATTCAGTAGTCTCAAACTTCTATTATCATAATTAAAAATCTCCATTTGCTTCACCACCTACATTTATTATAATGTTAACGTTTCAAAAAATTAATACAGTTATTTTCTTTTAAAAAGAAAAACGCTTTAATTTTTTATAAAACCCTACTCTAATGACTTTAACTACATATATTTCTAAACAAAATAATTTATAAAATATAGTTTTAAATAAAAAAGCACCCTCAAAAAATTGAGGATGCTTTTCTTATTTTATAGGCTTTCTATAACATTTTTTACTATATTATTTACAGTTAAACCATTTTCTTCCATTAATTCTTCTACTTTATATCTATCGTAGAATTTTTTACTTATTCCATAGTTTTGTACTTTTAAGCCTATATTTCCTAGGAAGCTTGCTACAGTTTGACCGTATCCACCTTCCACTATACCATCTTCAATTGTTACAACTAACTTATGATTTTCTTCTAAAGAATTTAATAATTCTTTATCCAAACCTGTTAAGAACTTTGGATTTACTAATGTTGCTTCTATATTATGTTTAGATTTCAGTTGTTCAACGACTTTTTCGGCTAAGCCATAAAAGTTTCCAACTCCAAATACCGCAACCTGTTTCCCAGCTTTAACTACTTTATTCTTATTTAAAATAGAATAATCTGTTGTATCTTCTTCACCAGTTTCTACAACACTTCCTACAGGAACTCTAATAGCTACTGGATGTTTATCTTGATTAATTGCCCAATCTAACATTGCTAAATGTTCTTCTTTATTAGTCGGGGCTAGGTAAACAAAGTTTGGTATATGAGATATAAATGGTATGTCAAAAAATCCTAAATGACTTTCATCATTCATTGACCTTATTGATGCGCCGTAGACTAATACTACTCCTGCTTGATTATTTAATGCCATATCATGAGAAAGTTGATCATACGCTCTTTGTAAGAATGTAGAAAATACTGACCAAATAGGCTTTGCTCCATTTTTAGCTAATCCTGTTGTCATAGTTGCTGCTTGTTGTTCTGCAATACCAACATCTACAAATTGACTTCTGAATTTTTCTCTTATTTCTCTATCGAAAACTATTCTTGGTGTCCCTGCATTTATAACAACAGCTAGTGGATCTTTTTCTAATTTTTTAGCTAAATATTGAGATGTAATACCATTGTATGTTTGAGAAGAGGTACCTTGATTTTTATATTCTCCAGTTTCTAAACTAAACGGTCCACCAGCATGGAATTTTTCATGGTCTTTTTCAGCCGGTTTAAATCCTTTACCTTTTTCTGTGTAAATATGTAATACTACCGGATGATCTATACCTTTTACTTCTTTAAATAATGAAATTAGTTCTTCTAAGTTATTACCATCTTCTAAGTAGTGATAATCATATCCTAATGCTTTAAAAATATTGTTTGTTACCTGACCTTTATTTTCACGTAGCTCTCTTAATGCAGTATATATACCACCTTTAGGATTTTTAGCAATAGATTGGTCGTTATCATTTATTATAATTATTGCATTAGTTCCCAATGTAGCTATTGTGTTTAGCCCTTCATAGGCCATTCCACCTGACAAAGAACCATCTCCAATAATTGCCACAACATTTCCTTTTTCTTTCTTTAAATCTCTTGCGTGGAGTATACCACTTGCTAATGATAAAGAAGTCGATGTATGTCCTATTGTAAATAAATCATGCTCACTTTCTTTTGGATTAGTGTACCCAGATACATCATCATAGTTTGTAGGATTAATAAATGCATTTTGTCTTCCTGTTAACATTTTATGAATATAAGTTTGATGCGAAACATCAAAAACTATTTTATCTACCGGCGAATCAAACACATAATGTAAAGCAACTGTCATCTCTACTATCCCTAAGTTAGGTCCACTATGCCCACCATGGGCACTTATTTTTGCTAATAAAGCACTTCTTGCTTCATCAGTAAGAGTATATAACTCCTCTATTGTCAGATTTTTCAAGTCTTTTGGTCCGGATATATTTTCTAAAATCATTGTAACTCCTCCTAATCTTAGGTTGTTTTTATAATTATTATTATAACATATTATTAATAATTCTTATTTAGTCATTTTTATTATTTATAAAAAGTTACTTCATATATTACATAAAACCTAAAACAAATACAAATATAATTAGAGATATTCTATGTATCTTATAAAAATATTTTTTGTTGTTTGAAAGCTATAACAACACTTATATAATAACATAGATAATTTTAAAATTTACAATAAGAGAACTTAAGTATACACTTTTCATTTGAAAAAATTTATTTTTTAGTTTATTATTATTTAAGTAGAATTTTCTACTTAACAATTAAGAAAATTACATGATTATTTGAAAATATTTTGAGGTGAAATTTATGAAAACAGCATTTGTATGTGATTCAGCATTACAAATTAATCAAGAATTTGAAAAAAACAATCCAATTTTAACTGTAATACCAGTTGAGGTTCGTCTAGATGATGAACTTTATATAGATAACGTAACTATTACTCCTGAGGTGTTTTACGAAAAAGTAAATGCTGGTATGAAACCTAGCACTAGTCAACCATCAGTTGGAAGAATCTTAGAAGTATATGAAAAACTAAAAAGTGAAGGTTATGAAAGAATAGTAGCGTTTAGTGTTTCTTCTAAATTATCAGGAACTTATTCATCATTCATTCAAGCCATAGATCTTATCGAGGGACTTGAAATTAAAGTAATCGATACTGAACAAGTTGCTAGAATGGTAGGTTGTGCAATTGAAAAAATCGTTAAAGATTACACAGCAGGAACTCTTGCATATGAAGATATAGAAAACAAATATAAGGAACTGTGTAAAAAACAAAACGTACTTGTGACAGTAGAGACTATGGATTTCCTTTATGCGGGTGGACGCTTAACTAAAGCTCAGTTCTTTTTATCAAACCTATTAAGTATTTTACCTATTATCACAGTTAAAGATGGTTTATTAACCGTTTCTGGAAAACACAGAGGTATGAATAAAGTTCTTACAAAAATGTGTGAAGAAATTAAAGAAAAAAATCCAAAATCACTATTCATATTATATACAAGTGATGATTTACTAGCTAAAGCACAAGATACTATTAAGAAGGTATTTGGAGATATCGAGACTGAGCTAGCAGTTGTTTCTCCAGTTATTGGATGTCATGCTGGTCCTCGTGCCGTTGCTATCGGATATCTTGGATATGAAAAATAAATAATGACCACCCCTGAAAAGGGGTGGTTTTCTCTGTGGGTATAACCCTTTGT
>CAUSKO010000007.1:0-50191 GCA_963532255.1 uncultured Gemella sp.
AGTTCTAAACAAAGATGATGATTATTATGGTATAATGTCAAAATGTCTTTATCATCAAGAAATTAATTATTCTGTTAAGGATGAAACAGCAGACTTTTATGCCTATAATATTAAGCAATTTAAAGAAAACGGTATTTATAAAACTCAGTTTACACTAAACTCACCTGAAGGAACATTTGAATGTACTACTAATTATATAGGAGACTTTATGGTTAGTAATGTTCTTGCTGCAATGATAGCAGTTTGGGTTAAAGGGTATAGTGTAGAAAAATTAGTAAGTATATTACCGAGTTTAGGTGCTTTATATGGTCGTATGGAAATCTTAGGTGATGGTTTACCTATTGATATTATTAGTGATTTCGCACATACACCTGATGGATATAAAAAATTACTAGAAGCAACACGAGAAATTAGAAAAGGGAAACGTACATTATTGTTAACTGGAATGGGAGGTGGACGAGATATTTCTAAAGGGCCATTAATTGGTGAAATCATATCAGAAGCTGACTATGTTATAATTACTACCGATAGTCCACGTGATGAAGATGTAGAGGTTCTTATGGGAGCCATAGAAAATGGTATGACACACAAAAACTATGAAAAAGTATGGTTTAGAACAGATGCTGTTAAACGTGTAATAGAATTAGCAGAACCAGGTGATGTCGTTATATTAGCTTCTAAAGGTCGTGAAGACTATGAGATTCTTCAAGGCGGAAAAAAAGTTTGGCATTCAGATCCTATAATTGCAGTTGATGAAGCTAAGAAGAAATTTGGTATTGAATAAAATTTGAAAGGATTATAACGTGATAGAAAAGATTAAAGAACAAGTAGAAAAAAGAAGAACGTTTGCTATTATCTCACACCCGGATGCTGGTAAAACAACTTTAACGGAAAAACTACTATTATTTGGTGGAGCTATTCGTGAAGCTGGAACAGTAAAAGGTAAAAAAACAGGTAAATTTGCAAAAAGTGACTGGATGGATATAGAAAAACAAAGAGGGATTTCTGTAACATCTTCGGTGATGCAATTTGATTATGATAATAAAATCATTAATATATTAGATACACCGGGGCACGAAGACTTCTCAGAAGATACATACCGTACATTAATGGCTGTGGATAGTGCAGTAATGGTAATTGATGGAGCAAAAGGTATTGAAGCACAAACATTAAAACTATTTAAAGTTTGTCGAATGAGAGGTATTCCAATCTTTACATTCATAAATAAGCTTGACCGTGAAATAAAAGATCCATTAGAACTACTAGAGGAAATAGAAGAAAAACTAGAGATTGAAACATACCCAATGAACTTACCAGTTGGTATGGGACAAAATTTCTTCGGAATTATGGATAGAAAAAACCATTATATTGAACCTTTTAAAGAGGATAGTAATTTTGTTGAATTAGATGCAGAGTATAATATAATTGATAATAATCCGATAGCTAATGATGCAATGTATCAAAAATGTGTAGAAGACATGATTTTGATTACAGAAGCTGGTGTTGATTATGACTATGAAAAACAATTAAAAGGTGAACAAACTCCAGTATTCTTTGGTTCGGCATTATCATCATTTGGGGTAGAAAGTTTTTTAAATTACTATGTTGACAATGCCCCAACTCCGAAAGGGCGTCGAGGAGTAGATGGAGAAGACATTAATCCTACTGATGCTGATTTTTCTGGATTTATTTTTAAAATTCAAGCTAATATGGATCCTAAGCACCGAGATAGAATAGCCTTTTTACGTGTTTGTTCTGGTGAATTTAATAGAGGAATGGATGTTAATTTAGCACGAACAGGTAAAAAATTAAAAATTTCTCGTTCTACTAACTTTATGGCAGATGATAAAGAAACAGTTGATGTTGCATATGCTGGTGATATTATTGGACTTTATGATAGTGGAAATTATCAAATAGGTGACACACTTTATCAAAATAAAAAAGTGGAATTTGAAGCATTACCATCATTTACTCCAGAAATATTTGTTAAAGTATCAGCTAAAAATGTTTTAAAACAAAAACATTTCCACAAAGGTGTAGAACAACTAGTTCAAGAAGGTGCAATCCAGTATTATAAAACCTTACATACAAATCAAATTATCTTAGGAGCGGTAGGGCAGCTTCAGTTTGAAGTGTTTGAACATCGTATGAAAAATGAGTATAACACCGAAGTAATAATGGAACGTATAGGGCAAAAAACTACTCGTTGGATTGAAAATGAAGAATCAATTAATGAAAATATGTCAAGTTCAAGAAGTATTCTAGTTAAAGACTTATATGATAATTATGTTTTCTTATTTGAAAATGATTTTGCTATGAACTGGTTTAATGATAAGTACCCTGAAGTGAAATTATTTAGTAAACTATAAAATAATATTAATAAAAATCGAACAGAGTTGTATACTATGTTCGATTTTTACTATACTAATAATTAAAAATCATAATTGTGACAAAATATTATAGTATAGAAACCTTTGTAGAAAAAAATAATTTAATAGATTCTAAAAAAATTGTATAAAATAAATAGAAAAAATATGTTAGAAATAAAAAAAAGGAAAAAAGGTATTGACATAATAAAGATAGTTATGTATAATTATATTTGTTCGTTACAAAATGAATATTTATCCACAGTAGCTCAGTTGGTAGTAGCATCTGACTGTTAATCAGAGGGTCGTAGGTTCGAGTCCTACCTGTGGAGTTGGAGTAGTACTCAAGAGGCTGAAGAGGCGCCCCTGCTAAGGGTGTAGGTCGGGAAACCGGCGCGAGGGTTCAAATCCCTCCTGCTCCGTTTTTTTTATTGGCCCGTTGGTCAAGTGGTTAAGACACCGCCCTTTCACGGCGGTAACACGGGTTCGAATCCCGTACGGGTCACCATTTGAATTTTGAATTGAGAATAAGAGTTAGGTCCCGTGGTGTAGCGGTTATCACGCCTGCCTGTCACGCAGGAGATCGCGGGTTCGATTCCCGTCGGGACCGCCATTTTTGCCTTGATAGCTCAGTTGGTAGAGCAATGGATTGAAGCTCCATGTGTCGGCAGTTCGACTCTGTCTCAAGGCATTTTTTTATTTTATAGCTTATGGCGGTTGTGGCGAAGTGGTTAACGCATCGGATTGTGGTTCCGACATTCGAGGGTTCGATTCCCTTCAGCCGCCCCATTTTTTTGAATATAATATAAAGTAGTGTATGAAAGTATACTGCTTTTTTTGAGCAAAAAAATAGATAATAGGAGAAAATGGTAGTAGAATATAGTATATTAATTTACAGGAGAGTAATAAGCATGGATAAAACATTTGAAGAGTATTTAGAGAATTTTAAACAGATTAACTCAAAAGCAGCTTTTGAAAAAGTTGAATCAGGAGAAAAATTTATATTATTTTTAGGTAGAGCTACATGTCCTTTTTGTAGAAAATTTATGCCAAAACTATCACATGTTATTGAAAATAATAACTTAGAAGCATATTTTATTAATACTCAAGATTTTAAAGATGAAGTGGGTATTGAAGAATTTCGTGAAAAATATAATGTGAAAACTGTTCCAGGTCTATTAGTATCAGAAGGAAATGATGTTAAAGTTGTTTGTGATTCTAGTTTATCAGTTGAAGAAATAGAAGAATTTGTAAAATAGTCTTAAAGAACTTATTACTTGAAATTTAAAAGTAATAAGTTTTTTTTCTATTATTACTGAAAAAATTGATATAAAGTGATATAATAATTATTATGAAAATTTACTAAAATGATTATTATAAAAACATTTTAAGTGGGGTGATAGATTGGATAACGAAGGTTTATTGATTAAAAATCTAACTTTTAAATATGGAAATAAAACTATTTTAAATGATATCTCTTTTAAAGTAGATAAAAGTGATTTTATAGCCGTCTTAGGAAAGAGTGGAGCAGGGAAATCAACATTATTAAGATGTGTAAATATGCTTAATACTCCAGAAAAGGGTGAAATAGTATTTAATCAAACTAATATTTTATTAAGTAATAAAAAACAATTAAGAAGCATTAGACGTGATATTGCTTTTATATTTCAAGATTATAATGTTTTAGATAACTTATACACTATAGACAATGTGTTAACCCCGTATTTAGCAAAAAAAAGTTTTTTAAAATTATTATTTGGTTTTACGAAGAGTGATTATAATGAAGGTCTAACATATTTAAAAAAAGTTGGTTTAGAAGAAGAAGCTTTTAGAAAATCTAAATATTTATCTGGAGGACAAAAACAAAGGGTTGCGATTGCTAAGGCATTAGCACAACAACCCAAATTGTTGTTAGCAGATGAGCCGGTAAGCAGCTTAGATGAAAAAAATACTTCTGTAATAATGGATACTTTTAAAAAATTGAATACTGAAAATAATATAACAGTTTTAATGAATTTACATGATATAGAACTTGCAAAGAAATACAGTACCAAAATACTAGGTTTAAAAGATGGAAAGATTCTATTTTATAAAGATTCTGATAAGGTGAAAGATTATGAATTTAAAGAACTTTATAATTAAGCAGAGATTTAATAAAATTTTATTACTAATATTTTGTATATTGTTGGTTAATATTTTATTTGGATTTTATAATGATAATGATTTTTCTGTAGGTTTTAGTAGAATTAATAATTTATTAGTAAGAATGTTTCCGATAGATTTTAGTATATTAGCTGAATTGAAACAACCAATACTTGAAACTATAAATATTGCTTTATTTTCTACCATTCTGGCATTGTTCACAGCTTTGTTGTTATTACCTTTAATAACAAATATACTATTTAAAGCAAAAATAATTCCTAAATTTATAAGTGCAATTTTTTCAGTGTTTAGAACAATTCCATTCTTAATAATTGCTGCAATTTTAGTCAGTTTGTTCAGTACAGGTATTTTTAGTGGTTTTATATGTATGTATATTATAAATTTATTAACTGCATGTAAATTGTTAAAAGAATATTCGGAAGAAGTTGATACTAAACACTTAGAGGCAATTGAATGTTTAGGGGTGTCTAAATTCGGTATATATAAAACGGCAATAATCACAAATTTAAGACCTGTTATAATATCTGTATATTTTTTAATGTTAGAGTCTAGTATAAGAGGAGCTAGTGTGCTAGGTTTAGTTGGAGCAGGTGGTATTGGACAAAGATTATGGCAAGAACTAAATCATCTGAGATATGATAGGGTTTCGTTGATAATATTAATATTGGTATTATTGATATTTCTAATGGATTTAATTAGTTATTATTTTAGAAGTAAAATAAATAATGAAAACATAACATATGGAGGATTTATTAGAAAGAATAATATTATAAACATAGGGATTCCATTATTGTTATTAGTTAGTTTACTTTATGTAGGTAATTTTGTAACTATAACAGGCGAAAGATTTATAATTGGATTGAAGCAACTAAAAGTTTTGGTAACTGGGCTTCTACATCCAGATTTAGATTATACAGGAAAAATGTTTGGAGAACTTATGGTAAGTTTAGAGATTGCGCTATTTGCAACTATTTTCGCAGCTTTGACAACGATCTTTACATCATATTTATCATCAATAAATTTATTTGGAAAATATAAAGCAATGTTTTGTAAGATTCTTATAAATATATTTAGAACATTTCCACCAATTATTGTTGCCTTAATATTCTTTAGAGGATTTGGTCCCGGTATAATAAGTAGCTTTTTTGCATTATATTTTTATACTGTAGGAGTAATGACAAAAATGTATAGTGAGGTATTAGAAAGTATAAAAGATAATATTTTATTAACTACCAAAAGTTTAGGGTTAGGAAATTTCACAAGTTATATTAAAATTATTTTTAATGGTTATTTTCCAGAATTTGTGTCTATAGTATTATATAGATTCGAATCTAATATTAAGAATTCAACAATTTTAGGTATGGTAGGTGCTGGAGGAATTGGGCATCTTCTTGTGAATAATATAGAGTATAGAAACTGGAATAGAATTTCGACTCTATTAATTGGATTATGTTTAACAATAATAATAGTTGAAAATATATCATATTTAATTAGATTAAAAGTAAAAAAATAAAAGGAGACTTATATGCGTTTAAAAGTGGGTAAAATTGTAAATACTCATTCACTGAAAGGTGAAGTAAAAGTTATTTCTTCTACAGATTTTGAAGAAGAAAGATTCAAAAAAGGAAGTAAATTATTAATAACTAGAGGGAATCAGCTTATTAAAGAAGTTATTGTAGAAAGTTATAGAAAACATAAAAATAGTTTATTAGTAAAATTTGAAGGAATTGACTCTATAGAAGAAGCAGAGAAATTTAAAAACCTACAATTAAAAGTTGATTCAGAAAATCTTTCTGAATTAGAAGAAAATGAATTTTATTTCCATGAAATAATAGGTTGTGAAGTATTTGATGAGAATAATATTTCTTTAGGAGAAATTATAGAAATACTAACACCTGGAGCTAATGATGTTTGGGTTATAAAGAATAAAAATGGTAAAGAAATACTAATACCATACATAGAAGACGTAGTTAAGAATGTTGATATTCCAAATAAAATAATTAATATTGAAGTTATGGAAGGATTAATAGACTAATGAAAATTGATATTTTAACATTGTTTCCTGATATGTTTTCATCACTTAATCATTCAATCTTAGGAAAAGCTAGAGATAAGAATATTATTGATATAAATATAGTTGATTATAGAAAATACTCGGGTAATAAACATAATCAAGTTGATGATTATCCATTTGGTGGTGGTCAAGGAATGGTATTGAAACCAGAACCTATATTTAATGCAGTGGAAAATTTAAATAAAACAGAAAAAACGAGAATTATTTTGTTATGTCCTCAAGGAGAGAGATTTAGTCAAAAAAAAGCTGAAGAACTTTCAAAAGAGGAGCATTTAATTTTTATTTGTGGTCATTATGAAGGATATGATGAAAGAATTAGGGAATACTTAGTTACTGATGAATTATCTATTGGTGATTTTATACTAACTGGCGGTGAATTTGCAGCGATGACAATGGTCGATAGTATAGCACGCTTGATACCAGAGGTGTTAGGAAAAGAAGAGTCTCATAAAGATGATTCTTTTTCTACAGGATTATTAGAATATCCACAATATACTCGTCCAAAAGATTTTAAAGGAATGTTAGTACCAGATGTTCTGACTTCGGGTCATCATAAAAATATTGAAAAATATCGTATGAAAGAAAGTTTAAGAAGAACTTTTATAAGAAGGCCAGATTTATTAGAAAACTATAACTTAAGTGATGAGGAAAGTAAAATTTTAGATGAAATAAAAAAAGAATTAAAAAATTAACAAAAAATAAATGACATAACATTATTTTTATTGTATAATGTTAATATAGTATGTATTGTAAGCACAGGAGGATAAGAAGTAATGACAACTTCATTTGAGGAATTATTAAACAGCTCAGAAATGCTAAAAAAAGGAGATAAAGTAACAGGTACAGTATCGAAAATCGATAATGATAAAGTGTATGTTGATGTAGCTGGAGCACAATATGATTGTGTTATTTTACGTAATCAAATTACTAGAAAACCATTTGAAAATATTGAAGAAGTATTATCAGTTGGTGATGAAGTAGAAGCACAAGTAACAGGTATTCGTACAGACCGCGAAAAAAGATCTGAAGATGTACCTGGAGTAATTTATTTATCACATAAAATTTTAGAAAACGCAGAATATAGAAAATTAATAGAGTTATCATGGACTCAATTAATTGAAAAATTTGAGAATGGTGAGTATATCACAGCAACAGTTTCTTCACAAACTAAAGGTGGATTATTAGCTGATGTAGAAGGACTACGTGCTTTTATCCCAGGATCATACATTGATACTAAGTTCAGAAAAGATTTATCTAAATTTGTAGGAAATGAATATACATTTAAAATTGAAGAAGTGGATAAAGCTAAAAATAAAATCATTTTAAATAGACGTGTGATTTTAGAAGAAGAAAAAGCTAAAAAATTAGCAGAAGTGTATGGAAATATTAATGAAGGCGATGTAATTGAAGGTAAAGTTAGTCGTATTACAAACTTCGGTGCTTTTGTAAATATAGGAGAAGTAGATGGATTACTACATATCTCAGAAATTTCTCATTCTCGTCTTGAAAAAGTAGAAGATGCACTTTCTGTAGGAGACACTATTAAAGTTGCAGTTATTGCTGTAGATAAAGAAAATGAAAAAATTTCATTATCAGCAAAAACATTATTACCAACTCAATGGGAAGTAGCTCGTGCTTCTATCAAAGTTGGAGATGTATTAGAAGGTGTTGTTAGAAACACTACAGCATTCGGTGCTTTCGTTGAAGTAATGGATGATGTAGAAGGTTTAGTACACATTTCTCAAATTTCTCATGAAAGAGTAGATAATGTTACTGACGTTCTTAATATTGGGGACAAAGTTACTGTGAAAGTTTTAGATGTTGATTTTGAGAACGAAAGACTATCTTTATCTATTAAAGAATTACAAGAAAAACCTGTAAAAGAAGAAGTAAAAGAAGAACCAGAATTTGATACTTCATTCTTAAAAGAAGAAGATACTTCATTTAGCGTAGGGGATAAATTTAAAGGATTAGAACTTTAATTTATAAAAATAAAGAAATAATGGCAGTAGATTAGCTGGTCTATTGCTATTATTTTTTACAAAAGAAAAAATTATGGAGGTAGAACAATGGCGAAACCAACAGTTGCTATTATTGGAAGACCAAATGTAGGTAAATCAACTATTTTTAATAAAATTATTGGAGATAGACTTTCTATAGTAGAAGATGTAGCAGGTGTAACACGTGATAGAATTTATTCTAAAGCGGAGTGGCTTAACTATTCATTCTTTATGATTGATACTGGAGGAATTGAATTAGAAGATACACCATTTCAAAAGCAAATTAGAGCACAAGCTGAATTAGCGATTGATGAAGCAGATGTAATAATATTTTTAACCAATGGTAGAGATGGTGTAACTAGTGACGATGAAGAAGTTGCAAAATTATTATATAAAACAGATAAACCTGTAGTACTTGCAGTTAATAAAATCGATAATTTTGATATGAATCACATGATTTATGATTTTTATTCACTAGGTTTTGGCGATCCATTTCCAATATCTGGATCACATGGTTTGGGAATAGGTGATTTATTAGATGAGGTTTGTAAGAACTTTAAGGTTCTTGATGAAGATGAAGAGGATGAAAAAATTAAATTTTCACTAATTGGTCGACCAAATGTTGGAAAATCTAGTTTGATTAATACTATTTTAGGAAAAGAACGAGTAATTGCTTCGGATATAGCAGGTACAACACGTGATGCTATAGATACAGACTTTAAGTATAATGGTGATGAATATGTAGTAATTGATACTGCAGGAATTAGAAAACGCGGTAAAGTTTATGAAAGTTGTGAAAAGTACTCAGTACTAAGATCTTTAAAAGCTATTGAACGTTCAGATGTCGTTTTAGTTGTTCTTAATGCTGAAGAAGGTATTATTGAACAAGATAAAAAAGTTGCAGGTTATGCCCATGAATCAGGAAAGGGTGTAATAATTGTAGTAAATAAATGGGATGCAATAGCTAAAGATGATAAAACAATGAAAGAATTTGATGAAAAAATTCGAGATAGTTTTGCATATTTAGACTATGCTAAAATTGTTTATGTATCGGCTAAAACTAAACAAAGGGTATTTAGTATTTTCCCATTAATTAAAGAATCATATGAAAATAGACAACGTCGTATTCAAAGCTCAACTCTAAATGAGATTGTAGTAGATGCTGTTTCTATGAATCCTACACCTATGGATAAAGGGAAAAGACTTAATATTTTTTATGCATCTCAAGTTGCTATTAACCCACCAACATTTGTGTTTTTTGTGAACTATCCAGAGTTAATGCATTTTTCTTATGAGAGATTCTTAGAAAATAGAATACGTGATTCATTTAACTTTGAAGGAACACCAATTAAATTATTAGCTAGGCAACGTAACTAATTATTTTAAAAATTATATTATTAGAATACTTTTTTTAAAAAACGGATAAAAATTTTTTATCCGTTTTTTAATTATAAAAAGATATTTAAACTATGTTAGAATTATTCAAATGTATAAATTAGTTATAAGAGTAATCATAAATCACTTAAAATGAGAAAAATATATGAATATAAAAAAGGAGATATAGTGGTGGTTTTATAGTAAAATTTTAAAATAATTTTATTAAAATATTAATAGTAAAATATAGTCAAAAGACTAGCATTTAATATTAGAACGTGATATAATTCTATTAATACTTTACTTTAGGAGGTAATATATATGCCTATAGGATATTATGGAATGTCAGGTAATTATATAATTTACTTTTTACTAGTTATGTTGATCCCATTATGGGCACAATTTAAAGTAAAAAGAACATACGAAAGATATAAAAAAGTAAGAACGAAATCAGGGTTAACTGGAAAAGAAGTTGCAGAGATTATTATGCAAGCAAATGGTATTACAGGTGTTCAAGTAGTAAGAGGAGAGGTTGAATTATCAGACCACTACGATCCAACTCAAAATATAGTGGTGTTATCACCAATTGTATATTCTCAACCTACCGTAGCATCAGTAGCTATTGCTGCTCACGAAGTTGGACACGTTATTCAAGACAAAGTAGCTGATTATAAACCGATGAGATGGAGACACTCACTAGTTCCGCTAGCAAATCTTGGTGGAAACCTATCAATGATTTTAATAATGGTTGGTTTCTTATTAACAGGATTAATTGGTAAGTTTGGTTATACTATTGCATGGGTAGGTGTAGGATTTATGCTATTTGCAGTATTATTCCAAGTAGTAACATTACCTGTAGAATTTGATGCTTCTAAACGTGCTTTAGAGCAAGTAGTTGATCTTAATATAGTAGATGAACAAGAAAATAGACACTGCCGTAAAGTTTTAACAGCAGCTGCTTTAACATATGTTGCAGCAGCAGTAGTTGCTTTAATGGAGTTATTAAGATTTGTGTTTATCCTGTTAGGAAGCAATAGAGATTAATAAAAAAAATGATTATCATATGATAATCATTTTTTTTTATACTATTTTGATTATACAAATTATATAATTGATTTCTATAAATATAAGCTAATTTAATATTATAGTAGCATTAAATACTATTTATTTAATACTTGTTTTTAAAATTATAGTATTAATTCTACGGAATTGAAAATATATTTGTTATACATTAAAGTAGAAGTATACTATGGTGTTGAAAAACAGCAGTAATAATGAGATAATTAAGACAACAAATTCTAAAGGAGGAAAACATTATGAAAGGATTTGCAATGAAAAAAATTGGGGAAATAGGTTGGGTAGAAAAAGAAAAGCCAGTATGTGGTCCTAACGACGCCCTAGTAAAACCATTAGCTTTATCACCATGTACATCTGATGTGCACACTGTATGGGAAGGTGCAATTGGAGAGAGAGAAGACATGATTTTAGGGCATGAAGGTTGTGGTATTGTTGCTGAAGTCGGAGATCAAGTTAAAGACTTTAAAGTGGGAGATAGAGTCATGGTTGCAGCAATTACACCTGACTGGAATTCATTAGAAGCTCAAGCTGGATTTGCAATGCATTCAGGGGGGATGCTAGCAGGTTGGAAGTTCTCTAATTTTAAAGACGGAATGTTTGGTGAATATTTCCATGTAAATGATGCGGATGGAAATTTAGCTTTAATTCCAGAAGGTGTTAGTAATGAAGAAGCTTGTATGTTATCAGATATGGTACCAACAGGATTCCATGGAGTAGAATTGGCTGATGTTCAATTTGGTGATACAGTCTTAGTAGTTGGTATTGGTCCAGTAGGACTTATGGCAGTAGCTGGTGCAAATTTAAGAGGTGCTTCTAGAATTATTACAGTAGGTACTAGAGAAATTTGTCGTGAAGTTGCAAGAAAATATGGAGCAACAGACTTTATCGGGTACAAAGACGGTTCAATTGATGAACAAGTTCTTAAGTTAACAAATGGCCAAGGTGTTGATAAAGCAGTTATAGCTGGTGGTGGTGTAGAAACTATGGAACCTGTTATTAAGTGCTTAAAACCTGGTGGAAAAGTTGGTAATGTTAACTATTTAGGAAAAGGTACATACATAAATGTTCCTCGTGTTGAATGGGGTGTAGGTATGGGGCATAAACAAATTTTAGGAGGACTTATGCCTGGAGGTCGATTAAGACTTGAAAAATTAGCTAGACTAATTCAATGTGGTAAGTTAGATGTTACACATTTATTAACTCATAAATTCCATGGTTTTGATAAAGTAGAAGATGCATTATTATTAATGAAAAATAAACCAGCTGACTTAATAAAACCAATTGTTATTTTGGAAGAAGAATAAAATAATAGCGGAAAAGTTGGTTAACTTTTCCGCTTTTTAGGTGGTGTTTTTATGAAAATTATATTAGTATCGGGATTTTTAGGTTCTGGTAAAACAAGATTTATAAAATCTCTAGTAGAAAATACTAAGAAAAGCGTAGTTATTTTAGAAAATGAGTTTGGTGATTTAAATTTAGATGGTGAATATCTTAAGAGTGATTTAGATAGTAAAGCAGAAGATTTAAAAGTTTGGGAACTAACTAATGGTTGTATTTGTTGTTCAACAAATCTTGATTTTACACATTCAATTCTTACAATAGCAAATACTTTAAATCCAGATTATTTAATAGTTGAACCTAGCGGGGTTGCGAAAATCAGAAATATTATAGAGAAAATTAAGAAAATTAGTTATGAAAGAATAGAACTTGGTCTATCTATTTTAATAGTTGATGCTAAAAATTATGAAAATATTATAAAAAATTACAGTGAATATTTAAAAGACGATTTAGTATACAATGGTTTAGTAGTTGTTAGTAAGTCTGAAAATATAGAAGAAGAGCAATTTAATGAAATAAAAAGTATTCTAAGCATTAATAATGATGTTAAATTCCCTTTAAAACATTACTCAAAGTGGGAGAAGGATATATGGGATTATATTTTTTCAACTACAGGTGTTTTCTCAGATTCAGGTAATAAATTGTCTTTAAAATTTAAAGTAGAAAAGAAAATACCAGAAAGAAAATTAGATCAATATACTATAAAAAACATCGGTATAACATCACTAGATAAGTTAAGCTATATTTTACTTTACTTGATGTCAAAAAGAGTAGGGAATATAGAGAGGGTAAAAGGAAATTTAACAATACAAGATAATAGCTACAAGTTTGATCTTGTAGGAGAGAATTATGAGATAACAGGCAGTAATGTATCGTTAGGAAATAATGCTGTAGTAATAGGAACTAATCTTCAAAAAGATAAGTTAGAGAAATTATTTGAAAATTAAATGAGAAATTAAAATGATAAATTTCAATTTAGGTTGAGATTTATTATTTTTTTGGGTACGTTGCTTTCATAAAATGTACATTAATGTTATAATAGTAAGAAGGTTAGATAAAGAGGTAAAAAATGATTTATGGTATTGGTTGTGATATTGTTGATATTATTCGTTTTGAGAAATATATTAATGATAAAACACGACTTAAAAAATTATATACAAATAAGGAATTAAATGAATTAAATAAAATAACAAATCATCGTAGGAAACTAGAATATATGGCTAGCAGATTTGCAGTTAAAGAAGCGATGTCTAAGGCTCTTGGCGTAGGTATTTCAAAAGAGTTTTCTTTTCACGACATTGAGGTTTTAAAAGATGAAAAAGGGAAGCCGTATATTGTTTATGGTGACTATATTACACATGTAACAATTAGTCATACGGATACAACTGCTGTTGCATTTGTTGTTTTAGAAAGAGAGGACTAATATGATAAATGACAGACCAACACGTTTAATTGTTAATTTAGACGCACTTTTACGTAATTATGAAAAGCTAAATAACCTAAATGATAAAAAAGTAGGGTTAGCTATAGTAAAAGCAAATTCTTATGGACTTGGATCTAAGGTAGTTTCAAAGTTGCTTTATGAAAGTGGCGTAAGACATTTTGCTGTTGCAACATTTGAGGAGGCACTTGAATTAAAAGAAGTTATTAAAGAAAGTTTAATTCTAGTGCTTGGTGTAACAAATCCTAAAAATGTAAAATATGCCGTGGAAAATAATATTTCTTTAACTTGTCCTTCAAAAGAATGGTTAGAAGAGGCAATTAAAGAACTTGACTCAATTGCTGGAAAATTAAAAATCCATGTAAAAATTGAAACAGGTATGAATAGAATAGGATCTTTTGAAGAAAAAGAAATTTTAGAAATTGATAAATTACTTGATTTTCCGAAAGTTGAGTTTGAAGGTGTATTCTCTCATTATTCTAATGCTGATGGTGAGACTAATGACTATGATGATTACCAGACTGCAAACTTCAACAAATTAGTAGCTTTATTTAAACATAAACCGAGATATGTTCATATTGAGAATTCTGCAGGAACTGTAAAATACAGTGATAGAGATGATAATTATAACTTATCAAGACTTGGAATATCACTATATGGATGCTATCCAAGTTCTAATATAGAGAAATTGAATAAATTATCATTAGAGCCGGTTGCTTCATTAGTAAGTAAAGTTACACATGTGAAAAGAATACCTAAAGGGACAAAAGTTGGTTATGGTATATCTTATGAAACTTCAGAAGATGAGTATATTGCAACAGTTCCGATAGGTTATGCAGATGGATTATTAAGAAGAGCTCAAGGTTTTAAATTAAATGTAGCGGGAGAAGAATGTGAAATTGTAGGAAGAGTGTGTATGGACCAATTGATGGTTAGATGCTCAGAAAAAATTAAAGTGGGGGATGACGTTCTTGTCTTTGGTGAATACAATAATCAAAAAATTTCAGTAGACGAGTTTGCTGACTATCAAAAAACTATTAGTTATGAAATATTTTGTTGTATAAATCAAAGAGTACCAAGAAAATATTACTTAAATAATACGGAGTTATAGAATGTACGAAATTATTACAAAGAATCTAGCTGCCAAGCTAAAGATAAGTGAAAAGTATATTACTAGTGTACTTAATTTACTTGAAGAAGGCAATACAATAGCTTTTATCGCAAGATACAGAAAAGAACTAACGAATTCTTTAGATGAAGTTGCTATAAAATTAATACAGGATGAATATAATTATTTGAAATCACTTGAAGAAAGAAAAGAAGAAGTTATTAGATTAATTTCGGAGAAAGGATTATTAACTGATGACTTAAAAGCGGATATCTTAAAGCAAGAGAAATTACAAAGAGTAGAAGATTTATATCGTCCATTTAAAGAGAAAAAAAGAACTAAAGCAACAATAGCTAAAGAAAAAGGATTAGAAAACTTAGCTAAATATATATTGAAATTACCTAAAACATTAAGTGAGTTAAACCAAGCGGCTCATAAGTATATTAATATTGAAAAAGAGGTTAATAACGAAGAAGAAGCTATCAGCTTTGCTCTTGATATTATTGCAGAAAATATTTCAGATAATGCCAAATATAGAGAATATGTCTTAGAGAATACGAAGAAATTTGGTCAAATAACAACTGTATTAAAAAAAGGTGGAGAAGAAAAAGATGAAAATTCTACCTACAAGAATTACTATGAGTATAGTGAAAAAATATCTAAAATTGCCTCACATAGAATATTAGCAATAAATAGAGCAGAAAAAGAAGGCATTATAAGAGTTAGTGTCGACAATGACAAAGAGCGCTTATGTCAATATATATTAAGAGGAATAACTCGTAATAGAGATACTGAAGTTTCTAAAATTCTATTAGAGTGTGTAGAAGATAGTATGAAGAGATTAATCTATCCATCTATTGAAAGAGAAATTCGTAGCGATTTAACTAAAAAAGCTGAAGAAGATTCTGTTGTAATTTTTTCGGAAAATTTAAAACAACTATTAATGCAAAGTCCTCTTAAGAATAAAAAAGTATTGGGAATAGATCCAGCTTTTAGGACAGGTTGCAAAATGGCCATAGTTGACGAATATGGTAATTTTATAGATAAAACGGTTATTTATCCACATAAGCCAGCTTCTTTAGAAAAGCAAGAAAAATCAAAAAAAGATTTAATAAACTTCATTACTAAACATAACATTAATTTAATAGCTATTGGTAATGGTACAGCTTCTAGAGAAACTGAGAAGTTTGTAGTTGAAAATATAAAAGAGGCTGGCTTAAAAATAGACTATGTAATCGTAAATGAAGCAGGAGCTAGTGTATACTCAGCTAGTGAAGTTGCGCGTGAAGAATTTCCTGACTTCAATGTTGAGGAAAGAAGTGCAGTATCGATAGCACGTCGTATCCAGGACCCTCTAAGTGAATTAGTGAAAATTGATCCTAAATCTATAGGTGTTGGTCAATATCAACATGATATAACACCAAAATATTTAGAAAAAGAGTTAACTTTTGTTGTAGAAACTGCTGTAAATAAGGTAGGGGTAAATATAAATACAGCATCTGTATCTTTATTATCTTATGTTTCAGGTGTAAATAAACAAATAGCTAAAAATATTGTAGCGTATCGCCAAGAAAATGGTAAAATAGAAACTATTAAAGAAATTTCAAAAGTTCCTAGATTAGGTAAAAAGACATTTGAACAATGTGTGGGATTCTTTAGAATACCAGATGGGAAAAATATTTTTGATGCAACAGGTATTCATCCGGAAAGTTATAAAGCTGCTGAGAATTTATTAAAAGAATTAAAATTATCTACAAAAGAAGTTGGAACAGAGGAATTTTCTAATAAAATAGCTGAAATTGATAAAAAAGAGTTGGCTAGAAAATTGGATATTGGTATTGAAACTCTTGAAGATATAATAAAGGATTTAAAACAACCTTTAAGAGATGAAAGAGAGAATTTTGCAAAACCATTATTGAAATCGGATATCTTAACACTTGATGATTTAACAGAAGGAATGAAATTATCCGGTACAGTTAGAAATATAACGCAATTTGGAGCTTTTGTTGATATAGGATTAAAACAAGATGCAATGATTCATATTTCTAAAATCAGTAAGAATTATATAAAAAATCCATTAGATGTTCTAAGTGTAGGACAAATTGTCGATGTTTATGTTATTGATATAGATAAAGACCGATCAAGAGTTGGATTAGCAATGTTTAAGGATTAGGGGGAATGATAGATGAGTAAAAAAACAAAATATTTACCGAGTATTGATAGTTTAAGAGCTATTGCTGTTATAGCCGTAATAATCTATCATATCGACGCGAACTATCTCCCTGGTGGATTCTTGGGAGTAGATTTGTTCTTCGTACTATCCGGTTATTTAATTAGTTCGCTAATTATAAAAGAATATAAGAAAACAGGTACTGTAAATTTATATAATTTCTATGTAAGACGAGCAAGAAGATTACTACCAGCTGTATACTTTATGATAACTGTTGTTCTAATAATTTTAACACTATTTAATGGTGTACTACTTAAGAAAAGTTATTTAGATGCGTTATTTGGGTATATTTACAGTAGTAACTGGTGGTATATTTTCCATAAATTAGACTATTTTGATACTTTTGGATCACAGAGTCCTTTTAAACATTTATGGTCATTAGCAATTGAAGAACAGTTTTATATGTTTTTTCCACTAATTTTCTTAATGTTTAATAGAAAAAAAAGTGATAAAACTGGTAATTATAAATTATATAAAAACTTTATATATGTCGTTTTATCATTAATTTTAGTATCATTAATAGCTCATATATGGTTATTTGATATAAATAATATTAACAGAATATATTTTGGTACAGACACAAGAGCTTTTTCTTTACTTGTTGGAGTAGTTGGGGCTATATTGTATCCTATAGATAAACTTTCTGAAAAAACTACTGCAAAAGATAATGCAATATATAGTGTTGTTTCAATTGTATCTATCGTAGCTTTAATAGTAATTATGATTTATACATCAGAATACAATACTTGGTTGTACCGTGGTGGTTTTCTATTAGTTGCTTTACTAGGACTTATAATAATAATAAGTAGTGGTAGACAATATACATTTATGTCAAAACTATTGTCATTTAGACCATTTGTTTTTATTGGGAAAATATCATATAGTTTATACTTATGGCATTTTCCAATACTAGTTATTACAACACCAGTGTCAGAAATTGGAAATCCTAACCTATTTTATGTAGCGTTAAGAATAGTTTTAATTTTCTTAGCTGCCACTGGAAGTTATATGTTTGTAGAAACTCCAATTAGAAAGTTAGGATTTGTAAATTATATTAATTTACTATTTAAGAGAATAATGAAATTTAAAAATAATACTAAGAAAATTGTCTTTGCTTCAATAGCTGTAGTTGCCGTTGTATTCACGATGGGAGTATTTGGGAAATCTGTTCCATTTCTTTCTACGGCATTTGTAACAGAGATGAGTAATAATAAAGAAAGTCAGTTTATTTCAAATGATAACAACAACAATAATAATAGTAATGAAAATAAAGCTGACAATAATAATAATAATCAAGAGAATAATAAATCAGAAGATAAAAAGTATAATTCAATTTTAGTTATTGGTGATTCACTTACTGTAGACATCGGAGAAAAAGTAAAAGAAAAATATCCAGGTGCTATAATTGATGGGAAAATCAGTAGACAATTAACTGCTGCAACAACTTTAGCTGATCAATATGCTAGCTATAATAATGAAAATACAGCAGTAGTTTTCCAATTAGGAACAAATGGATTTTTCACTGAATCACAAGTAGAAGAGTTGATTAAAAAGTTTGATAAAGCTGATATCTATTTCGTTAATGTAAAAGTACCTAGAACATGGGAAAAAACAGTAAATAAAGAATTAGATGCAGTTAAAGAACGACATTCTGAAATTACTATAATAGACTGGTATAGTGTTGCTAGTAACAATCAAAATTATTTTGAACCAGATAAAGTACACTTAAATGCAGAAGGTATTGAAGCTATGGTATCATTAATAGAGAAAAGTTTAAAACACCCAGTTGAAATTAAATAATTAATAATAAGCGCTATGTTTTATTTAAAACATAGTGCTTATTATATTTATAAATATTTAAACATTCATTGAAAAATAATTAGATTCTATGTTATAATTATTTAGTATATAAATTTTATGAAATTAGAAGGTGATAACTATGACAAAAGTAAGAGTAAGATATGCACCATCTCCAACAGGGAACTTACATATCGGAAATGCAAGAACAGCATTATTTAACTACTTATTTGCTAAACATTACGGTGGAGATTTCGTATTAAGAATAGAAGATACTGATTTTAAACGTAATAAAGAAGAAGGAGAACGAAGCCAACTTAAATATATGGATTGGCTAGGATTAGATTATGATGAGGGTATTGGAAAAGAAAAAGAATTTGGCCCATACCGTCAATCTGAAAGAATTGACATTTATCAGAAATATGCAAATCAACTTTTAGCAGAAGATAAAGCATATAAATGTTATATGACTGCAGAAGAATTAGAAGCAGAAAGAGAAGAACAAATCGCTAATGGTCTTCCTCCGCGTTATAGTGGAAAACATGCACATTTAACAAAAGAAGAACAAGAAGCATTTGAAAAAGAAGGTAGAAAACCATCGATACGTATTCGTGTACCCCAAGATAGAACGTACAGTTTTGATGATATGGTAAAAGGCGAACTATCATTTGAAGGACATGACTTTGGAGATTTCGTAATTGTTAAGAATGATGGAGTTGCAACGTATAATTTTGCTGTTGCAATTGATGACCATTTAATGGAGATTTCACATGTATTACGTGGTGATGATCATGTATCTAATACTCCAAAACAATTAGTTGTTTATGAAGCATTAGGTTTTGAACCGCCTAGATTTGGGCATATGACACTGATAGTTAATGAGAATAAGAAAAAATTATCAAAACGTGATGAAACTATTATTCAATTTATAGAACAATATGATGAACTTGGATATTTACCTGAAGCTTTATTTAACTTCATAACACTATTAGGTTGGTCACCGGAAGGAGAACAAGAAATCTTTACTAAAGAGGAATTTATCAAGATTTTTGATGAAAAACGTCTAAGTAAATCTCCAGCATTCTTTGATAATAATAAGCTAACTTGGATTAATAATCAGTATATTAAAGCACAACCATTAGAAAGAATAGTAGAACTATCGTTACCATTCTTTGTAAAAGAAGGTGTAGCGACAAAAGAAGAAGTAGAAAAAAATAGAGCTTGGTTTGAAAAATTAATCTCATTATATCAACCACAAATGAGTTATGGTGCAGAGATTGTTGAATTAACAAAACAATTCTTTAATGAAAATATAGAATTTGATGAAGAAGAATTAGAAATATTAAAACAAGATACAACTAAATTAGTATTCGAAGACTTTTTAGGAAAATTAGATGAAATTGGAGAATTTACTGCAGATAATATTAAAGCTGTTATTAAAACAATTCAAAAAGATACTGGAGTGAAAGGTAAAAACTTATTTATGCCTATACGTATCGCATCAACGGGTTCAATGCACGGACCAGAATTAAACACTAGTTTAGAATTACTAGGAAAAGAACGTGTAGCAGGACGCGTAAAAGTTGCATTAGATCTTATAAAATAATATAATAGAAAAGTCGAAAAAATAATTAAATCTATTTAGATTAAGAACTTAATTTAAATAGATTTAATTTCTGATTTTTGTGGCAAAAATTTATGAATATATATAAATAAAGTAAAGAAAAAAACTTGACATTTACTGTTAAATAAGGTAATATATCTAGTGATATTGTTTATATATCTTCACGAGTAAGCCCCGGAAAACTTAGTCGTTATGACAGATTAAAAACAACATCTAGGAGGAAACAAAGACATGCGTCAAACATATATGGCAAAGCCATCAACTGTAGAAAAAAAATGGTATGTAATCGATGCTGAAGGTCAAACTTTAGGTCGTTTATCATCAGAAGTAGCTTCAATTTTAAGAGGGAAACACAAACCTACTTATACACCACATATCGATACTGGGGATAATGTTATCATTATCAACGCTGAGAAAATTGTGTTAACTGGTAAAAAACTAACTGATAAAATTTACCGTCGTCACACAATGCACCCAGGTGGGTTAAAAGAAAGAACTGCTGGATTAATGGTAGAAAAATATCCAGAAGAACTTTTAGAATTATCTATCAAAGGTATGTTACCAAAAAATACTTTAGGTAGAGCTCAAGGAATGAAACTTCACGTTTATCGTGGAGCAGAACACCCACATGCAGCACAAAAACCAGAAAAATACGAATTACGTGGATAATATAGGAGGAAATAATTAAATGGCACAAGTAGAATATCGCGGTACAGGACGCCGTAAAAGCTCAGTAGCACGTGTAAGATTAGTACCTGGAACAGGGAAAGTTGTAATTAACAACAGAGAAATGCGTGAATACTTACCATTAGAATCATTAGTATTAGACTTAATGCAACCTTTAGAAGTTACATCAACTACAGGTAACTATGACGTTTTAGTTAACGTTATCGGTGGAGGATACACAGGACAAGCTCAAGCAATCCGTCACGGAATTGCACGTGCTTTACTAGAAGTAAACCCAGAATACCGTAAAGATTTAAAACCTGCAGGATTACTAACTCGTGACCCTCGTATGAAAGAACGTAAAAAATACGGTCTTCGTGGTGCGAGACGTGCTCCTCAGTTCTCAAAACGTTAATATTGGTTTTATACCATTTACGTCAAGACATCAAAGAATATCTTTGGTGTCTTTTTTATTTTTTAAAAAAAATTTATGTTAGGAGTAAACTTGACAATAATTATTTAAATTTATATAATATATAACAATATACTTTTTTTATATATTACATAAATTAGATAAGGAGGACTGACACATGAAAATAATTGCAATTTCAGGAAGAAGTATTGATTACAAGTCTGCTACAGGACTAGAAAAAAGAAGACTTTATGTGAATGGATATTTTTCAGATGTAGCAGAAGGTGCAGGGTTTATTTTATTTCCTGTATGTTCACAAAATGGAATAGAGGAAATTGCTACCATGTGTAGTGGCCTTATTATTGCCGGAAGAGATAGAGATATACATCCAAAATATTATGGGGAAGAACCAGATGCAAGGGTGAACTATCAACAAGATGATTATGAAGATGAATTAGATTTTAGACTAATAGAAGAATTTGTGAAATTAAACAAACCTATTCTTGGTGTATGTAGTGGGCTACAAAGTTTAAATGTGTACTTTGGGGGAACATTAAAACAACATATTGAAAATCATACAAGTGAGGATAGTTTAATAAAACATAATATTACTATTGAAGAGAATTCATTTTTATATTCATTATATGGGGAAAAATCTCTAGTAAATACCATACATCATCAGGCTTTAAATAAAGTAGCTGAAGGATTTAAGATTACAGCTATCGCAGAAGATGGAACTATAGAAGCTATTGAAAAAGGTAATTTAATAGGAATTCAATGGCATCCGGAAGTTGATTTAGAATATGACACATTTAAAAAATTTGTAGAATTATGTAATTAATAAAATAGTTATTTAAAATAGTTGACTATTATTAAAATAAATGTTAAACTATACTTTGTGTAAAATAATAGCAGTGGATTAATTGTTATTGCCTCTATGTTATACATTATTTAATGTGGCAACTCGTAGCCTATGCTGCTAGGCGAAGTTCCAGTTTTATAACATATACAACAACGATAATCGTGCTTTTTGTTTTACTAAATCTAAAAAAACAAAAAGAAAAAGGAGGAGCACATAATGGCTCGTTTTACAGGTTCAACTTGGAAAAAATCTCGTCGTTTAGGAATTTCACTAAGCGGTACTGGTAAGGAGTTAGCAAAACGTCCTTACGCACCAGGACAACATGGTCCTAACTTAAGAAAAAAACTATCTGAGTATGGTTTACAATTACAAGAAAAACAAAAACTTCGTTACCTACACGGAATGAATGAAAAACAATTCCGTAAATTATTCGATAAAGCTGGTAAACTTCAAGGTCTACACGGGGCTAACTTCATGGCATTACTTGCAACACGTTTAGACTCAGTTGTATACAGCTTAGGATTAGCTAGAACTAACCGTCAAGCTAGACAACTAGTTAACCACGGTCACGTTCTTGTAGATGGTAAAAAAGTAGATATCGCTTCTTATGCGGTTAAACCAGGTCAAGTAGTTTCAGTAAGAGAAAAATCTAGAAACCTAGATATCATTAAAGAAGCTGTTGAAATTACTAACTTCGTTCCTGAATACTTAACTTTTGATGCTGATAAATTAGAAGGATCATTAGTAAGACTTCCAGAAAGAAGTGAATTACACCCAGAAATCAACGAACAACTTATCGTTGAGTACTACAGCAGATAATAAAAAAACTTGTTATATCAATGATATAACAAGTTTTTTTACTTAGATAGACTGTTAAAATTATAATTTAATATAAAAAAACGTTAAGGCATATAATAAAATATAAATTTAATGCCTTTTTTCATTTTTCTAGTAATAAAACAGTTATAAAACATTTTAAAAAAGTGTATTATATCAATTCGTTAATTTTGAAAATGAAAATAATATTTTCAAAATTTTAAATAATAGTGAAAATATTTTCATAGACTATAGTTTATTCCATTTAAATTATGATATTTGTACAATTATTTTATGGTAAATGTAAAACAAACTTAATAATAATTTTACTGAAAATAAATAATAATAACTGTATCAAATGGAAAGCAGGTCCTGTTTTTCTATATTCTTTTCATAAATAAAAATAAATATATTTTGAATTTTTAAAGAAATAAAACCCCGTCGTTATAGCTTTTTTGAGAAATTAAAAAATAAATATTTAAAGAAAATAGTTTCATAATTATTTTCATTTGATAAACGCTTTCATTACAGGAAAATATGTGTTATTATATAAGTACAAACAAATTAAGGAGGTAAGGGAAATGATTATCGGAGTACCAACAGAAATTAAAAATAACGAAAGTAGGGTTTCGGCTATACCTGGTGTTGTAGGGGAGTTAGTTCATGACGGACATACAGTATATGTTGAAAAAGGGGCTGGACTTGCTTCAGGAATTTCAGATGAAGAATACGAAAAAGTAGGGGCTGTTTTATTAGATAAAGCAGAAGATGTATGGAATAAATCTGAATTAATCTACAAAGTTAAAGAACCTATTCCTTCTGAATACAAATATTTCAGAAAAGGATTAATTATTTATACATACCTTCACTTAGCAGCTGATCCAGAATTAACTAAAGCAATGGTTGATTCAGGAACAATCGGTATTGCATTTGAAACAGTTAAAGTAGGACGTGGTTTACCACTATTAAGACCTATGAGTGAAATTGCTGGTAGAATGGCTATTCAAGAAGGAACTAGATTCTTATCTAAAGTTCAAGGTGGTAAAGGTAAGTTACTACAAGGTGTTCCAGGGGTTCAACCAGGACATGTAGTAGTTATTGGTGCAGGGGTAGCAGGTACTGCAGCAGCTACTGCAGCAGCTGGATTAGGTGCTCGTGTAACTATGTTAGACGTTAACCTTGACCGTTTAACTGAATTATCACACATCTTTGGTGGTAAAGTAGAAACAGTTTACTCTAACAAATTAAATATTGGAAATGCAATTAAAACAGCTGATTTAGTAGTAAGTACAGTGTTAATTCCAGGAGCTAAAGCACCAAAACTTGTTACTAAAGAAATGATTAAAGATATGCCTGATGGTGGTGTAATTGTTGACGTAGCTATCGACCAAGGTGGTACAACTGAATACACTGAAGGACGTCCAACAAGTCACGATAACCCAATCTTTGTTGAAGAAGGAGTATTACACTACTCAGTAGCTAACATTCCTGGTGCAGTAGCTGAAACAGCAACTTACGCGTTATGTAATGCAACAGCTAAATATGCTAAAGTTATTGCTAACTTAGGACTTAAAGAAGCATGTGCTAGATTCCCAGAACTAGTACCTGGTGTAAACGTAGCTAACGGTAAAGTTACATTCAAAGCTGTAGCAGATGATTTAGGATATGAATATACTCCTGTAGAAGCTGCTCTATAATAAATACTTTTAGGAATATAAAAATAAGTAGGAGCGGATTAGTTTTTTTTCCGCTCCTTTTTTTAAAAAATATTAATATATATGAATGACAGTTTTAGATATTTTTTGTAACTTATAGAAATACTATTGAAAATGTGTTATAATATACATAGTTATAACATATTATTATAACTTAATTAAATATTTAGGAGGTAATTATGAGTATTTTAAGAAAAAGATCGGTTGAATCGATTTTAGAAGAAGCTAGAAAGAAAACATTTAATCCTACAATGAAAACATTAGACTTAGTACTATTTGGTATTGGGGCTATTATTGGATCAGGTATTCTAGTATTAACTGGTAAAGCCTCAGCTGAAGCTGGACCAGCAGTAATATTTTCATTCTTAATTGCGGGATTAGCATGTTGTTTAGCAGCCTTGTGTTATGCGGAATTAGCATCAACAATTCCATCAAGTGGTAGTACATATACGTATTTATATGTTTCAGTAGGGGAAATCGTTGCTTATATCGTAGGATGGGTACTAATTGGTGGTTATGTTTTAACTTCTGCGACAGTTGCTAATGGATGGTCAAGTTATTTTGCTAGATTATTAGCAGGATTAGGACTTAATTTACCTAAAGAATTTATTACTTTACCGTCTCAAGGTGGTTATGGTAATATTCCAGCAGTAATAATAGTTTTAGTTATTACATTTATCTTATCAAAAGGTACATCAAGTAGTAAAGCTGTTAACAACTTAATGGTTGCTGCAAAAGTTGGTATTGTAATTCTTTTCTTAGTAGTTGGAGCATTTTATGTAGAGCCAACAAACTGGACAAATGATTTCGCACCTACAGGATTCCGAGGGGTAATGTTAGCTGCAACGACAGTATTCTTTGCATATTTAGGATTTGATGCTATTTCTACATCTGCAGAAGAAACTATCAATCCTGAAAAAGCAGTTCCTCGTGCAATTATTATCACTATGATAATTTGTACAGCATTTTACATTTTAGTTTGTTTAGTTTTAACAGGTATTGTAAGCTATTCTGAATTAGGTCAAGGTGATGCATTAGCTTACGTTTTAGAAGTTGTAGGTCAACATAAAGTAGCTGGTATTATTTCACTTGGTGCAGTTATTGGATTAATGGCTGGTATTTTATCTTTCATGTTCGCAGGTATTCGTATTACTTATACTATAGCGCGTGATGGTTTATTACCAAATAATCTAACTGCTTTAAATAAAAATAAAGTACCTAGCATTGTAACATGGGGATTAGGAATAACTATTTCGTTATTAGCTGGATTCTTACCACTAGGACAATTAGCAGATTTAGCAAACCTTGCATCAATTATTGCATTTGCTTTAGTAAGTTATACAACTATTGTATTCTCTAAAAAATATCCAGATTTAAAACGTGGATTTAGAGTTCCATTAATGCCATTCTTACCAATTTTATCAATTATCTTATTTGTTGGATTGTTAACTAGTATAACAGCAACAACTTGGACAATTTTTGCGGTATGGGTTGCTTTAGGTGTTGTGGTTTACTTCGTATATTCATATAAAAACAGTAAACTAAAAAACGAATAATTAATTAAAAAGAGTAGAGGTTCTTTAGAATCTCTACTTTTTTTATTAACTCCATAAGTTTTTTTTATTAGCTTTTGCTTTGTTTTGAGCTTGTTTGAATTCATCTAAATAACGGGTATCAGGTTCTTTTACATATTTTATTTCAGCTAGCCCCTGTTCAAGAAGTTGCTTCTGAACAGATTTTCCATCTGCATAAACATAGCATAAAGCTCTATGATATTTATCTTCTTTTTCAAATATATCAAACTCAATTTCAACTGTTTTAGCTTTTGATAAGATTTTTTCATTTAATTCACTTGCTTCCGGACCGTATTTTTGAACTTTAACTCCATGCTTTACAGTTTCAGGAGTATCTATAAGTAAATACCTAATTTTTAAATTTTTTTTGTTAAATCGAACAACTATTGTATCTCCATCAATTTTTTCAATAAAATTTACTTTATACCGTGTTGTATCTCCCTTAATTGAAACGCCATTAATGATAGCTAGTTTATAATTACTACCTGTGTTAGAAAGAATAATAATTAGTATAAGAAAAATACTAGAAAATATACTAAAAAAAATATAAAATACCTTTTTGTTCATAATAATGCCTCCCTTATATTATATTTTATCATTTTTAATTAAGAATTTCATTTAAAATTAGATGAAGCTATTGACTTTCTTAGATATTGGAATAAAGCTACAAATATGGTATTATAGATAATGGTAATAAATAATAAATATAGAAGGAAGTAAAATGTTAACTATAGTAATTAATGATTTAGAAGATACAAAGCGATTAGCAGAAATAGTCGCAAACAGTATAGAAGATAAGCTTATTTTAATGTTAAATGGTGATTTAGCTGCAGGGAAAACAACATTTACTAAATATTTAGCAGAATATCTTGGAGTTAAAGCGGTAGTTAATTCACCTACATTTAATATTATGAAGGAATATAAATATCCAAATGGAAGGTTATACCACATTGATGCATACAGGCTAGAGAATAGTGATGAGGACTTAGGATTTGAAGATATTTTTTATGAGAATAATGTATGTGTAGTAGAATGGGGAGAATACATAGAGGAGTATTTACCATCTGAACGCCTAGTTTTTAACATAAAACTTAAAGGAAGTATTCGTGAAGTAGAAATTATTTCAAGTGAAATGTATAATAGAATAGAAGAAAGGATAAAAGAAAAGTGGTCAGTTTAGTAGTAGAAGCATCGAATGGTTTTTGTTCCGTCGCTTGTATAGAAAATAAAACTATATTAGCAGAAAAAAATATAGAATGTAGTAATAATTTATCTGCAGTAATATTATCTGAGATTGACAGTTGTTTAAAAGCTGCGAATATAACTAAGTCTGATTTAACTGAAATTATTTCTAGTGAAGGACCAGGATCTTATACTGCCATTAGGGTAGTAGCATCAGTGTGTAAAACTTTAGCCTTCACACTAAAATTACCACTTAAAGTAGTATCGAGTTTGAAATTATTAGCATTATTAGAGTATGATAGCAATAAGTTAATAGTTCCACTAATTGATGCTCGTCGTGGTAATGTTTTTTCAGGGGTATATGAAAGACGAAATGATACGTTAGTAGCAGTTAAAGAAGAAGGCTATTATTCAATTGATGAATTAAATGATTTTTTACAATCTAGTGAAAAAGATTTTGTTTACGTAGGACAAGATATTGAAAAATTAAAAGAAAAATTATTGGTTGCTGAGTGTAATAAAAATACTGTACTCGCGGGGAACGTAGTAAATATATATGATACATTGGAAATAAAAGATTTTTACAATATGAAACCAAAATATTTAAGAAAAACAGAAGCAGAGAGGGAATTAGAAAATGATAAAAATAAATAAAGTAGATATAAATGATTTAGATGTATTATCAAAAATTGATGTAGATAACTTTGAAGATGCTTGGACACGAGAAATGTTTCAATCTGAATTAGAAAATGAACATTCAGAATACTATGGTTTATTTAATGATGGAGAAATCATAGGCTTTTGTGGAGGATGGCTAGTTGCAGATGAGTATCAAATTAATAAAATTGTTATTGATAAACCTCATCAAAATAAAAAGCTTGGACAAATTTTCTTTACATACGTTATGCAAGTATTAAAACTAAAAGGTGTGAAAAAAGCATTAGTAGAAGTAAGAGTTAGTAATATGCCTGCTATTACAGTATATGAAAAAGCCGGATTTTCTACTATTGATATGAGAAAAAACTATTATAAAAATAATGGTGAAAATGCTTATGTAATGGTAAGGGATTTTAGCAATGAAAGAGATTAATAAAATAGATAACATAAATATCTTAGCTATTGAAACAAGTTGTGATGAAACAAGCGTCGCAGTGGTTTGTAATGGAAAAAAAGTACTTTCAAATATAGTAAGTAGTCAGATAGAAACACATAAACAATTTGGAGGAGTAGTTCCTGAAATTGCGAGCAGGCAACATATTGAAGTTGTTATTCAAATTGTTGAAGAAGCACTTGAAGAAGCGGAGATGACATTAAAAGAGATTGATGCGATATGTGTAACCCAAGGGCCAGGGTTAATAGGGTCTCTTTTAGTAGGTGTAAATGTTGCAAAAACATTAAGTTATACTTTGGATAAGCCACTAATTGCAGCTCACCATATAGCAGGACATATTTATGCAAGTAATATAGATAATAATATAACTTATCCATCATTAGCTTTAGTAGTAAGTGGAGGACATACAGAGTTAGTTTATATAAAAGGTGAACTTGATTTTGAAATTATAGGATCAACTCACGATGATGCAGTAGGAGAGGCATATGACAAAGTTGCCCGCCAATTAAAGCTAGATTATCCAGGTGGCCCTAAGGTTGATAAACTCGCAAAACTGGGAGAGGATAAATATAAATTCCCTCGTGCAATGATTGATAGTGATGACTACAATTTTAGTTTTTCAGGAATGAAATCAGCAGTAATTAATTTTGTTCACAATGCGAATCAAAGAGGAGAACAAATAGTTCCAGAAGATTTAGCGTGTAGTTTTCAAACTGCTGTGGTAGAAGTGCTAATTGAGAAAACTAAAAAAGCTATAAAGAACTTAGGGGTAAAACAATTAATTCTTGCTGGTGGAGTTGCCGGAAATAGTGAATTACGTTCACAAGTTTTGAATATGGAAAAAGAATTAGGTATAGAGGTATTAATTCCGAAAATGGTTTATTGCAGTGATAATGCAGCGATGATGGGTGCGGTAGGATACTTTTACTACAAAAATAAATTATTTACAGATCCATTGACACTAAATGCTAAATCTACACTAGATTTAGAAGAAATACATAAGTAGCTTGTTTTAAGGGAGTTTATTATGAAAGAGAAATTAGAAAGAAGATTTTTAGCGAAATTAGAAAAAGTAAATCATATTTCTGAAAATCAACATTATATTGGCTATTCTAAGTTATATAATAGGAAAATATTTATAAAAGTATTTAATGATGAAAATAAATTTATTCTTGAAAATGAAATTTTAAAGGATGAGAGCTTTCTCTACATAACTAGTGATTATTTAAATAAAATACTTGTACTTTCTTTTAGAGAGTACAAAAATTTAGTGAGTAGTGATATGGAAAATGATGTGCTAATAAAAATATCCAAGGTAATTTCTAATTTTCATAAAAAAAAGTATATAGACAAAGGTAAGTATAAAGAGACATCTTTAAAAAGAATTTTAGAATATAATCTTACTCGCTTAGTAAAAAGAGAAGAATTCGATTTACTTAGTAGGATTTATAATGAATTTTTTAAATTATTGTGTAGTATAGAAGGAGAATATAAGGAATCATTAGTAACAATTCATGGTGACTTTTGCTTAAGAAATATAAAAGTATATAATAAAAATATTGTACTTATTGATTTTGAAAGAGCAAAATATGCTAGTTATTATTTAGATTTTATAAAATTTTTCTATAATGATTTAAACAATAGTAAGGAGAAAAAAGATATATTTTTAAATGAATACTATCGAGAATCACACCAAAAGAAAATTTCTAAAGATTTAGAGTATTGCTTAATTTTCATTAGTTCCATGGGAATATTAAACTATACAATGAGAATTAAAGACAGAGAATTTGAAAAATTAGGTTTAACCATGCTGATTGATGTGAAGAATTTTTTACAAATTTAAAATAAAAAAATAAAGAGGTAGTAAGTGAATAGTAATATTGATGAAAAAGAAGCGGAACTAAGACATAACTATAGATTTGCAAGAGCATTACTAAATAAATTATATTTTAATATTAATGATTTAAAAACATGGCAAGAGCTTTTTGATTTAGTAAAAAATAACCCTGAAATTGATGATAATTTTTGGTGGGAACTTTGTAAATTAGATTTTACTGAAATCAAATATTTTCCAATAAAGTCATTGTTAGCAGGAATATTAAAACACAAAAAAGATGATCCTAATATATCTAAAATATTTGATTATATATATTTTGAGAACAGAGTATATTTGGAAAAATACGAGGAAAGAGTAAAGAATAATAGAATACCTACTTTTATTATTTATATGGCAGGTGTATTTGGAGTTGCTTTTTTTAATGCAGTTAATTTTTTATTATTGTTTTATGCTCCTTTAAATTTTAAAGAAATACTTTTTAATCTAATTGTAGGGTGCTATCTAAGTGGTCTTGTTTATGAAATAATAGAGAGACAAGATTTGTTTAAATGGGAAAAACCATATTTTGAAAATAGTAAGTTCTTAGTGTATAAGTGGGCATATATACCAATTATTATATTTTATTTATATATGAATATTTTATTACTGTATACACTAGGAGCGTATTATAATATTGAATACAAATATAAAATATTTTTGACTATATATGTTGTAGCTTTATTTGTATGTAATTCATTATTTAAATTAGTAAATTATAGTAATTTTGTTTATAAATTTTATATAGGTTTATTTAAAATAATATTAACTTTAATTTGGCTTTCACTTATATCTGCTTATTTATTTGCAAATATAAATTATATTTCTTTATTACTTATTATAGTAACAATAATTATTATTATTTGTTTTAAGTCATTAAAAAAAGTTACTATTGGCAGGAATTTAAAATTATTATTTTATCCAATGACATTTTTTTATTTAACTTACATGATAGTCTTATTTGCTATTTCTTTAGATTTTATTACTACTAACTATAATATAATGGGATCATTTAGTATATTGTTATACATTTCCGGTACTTTAGCAGTAGTAATAAGAATTTTCTCAAGTAAAAGTTTAGTGAAATTCTAAATTATAAATTAATCTTTCTCTTAAATATTAAGGGAGAGATTATTTTTTTAGTTTAAGTAAAAATATTTATTATTTATAGCTGAAAATTAATGTGATTTAAAATATTTAATTGCTCTTCTAAAGTGTAATTGATTTAATTTGACCTTTATTTATGTTAAAATATAGTAGATTAAAAATAGGAGGCGATGTTATGGCAAATATATATTTAGATTATGCAGCAACATCTAGGAAACATTTTGATATTATAGAAAAGAACTTAAATATATTAAAAGAAATTTATGCGAATCCTAGTAGTGGACATACATTAGGAAAAAAGAATGCCAAACTAGCACGTGAAAGTCGAGAGAAAATTGCAAACTTTATTAATGCTACACCAGAGGAAATAGTCTTTACTTCAGGTGGAACAGAAAGTAATAATACAGTTTTTAATCATATATTAAATAGATTTAAGAGTGGTGAAATAATTATTTCATCAATAGAACATCCTTCTGTTAAAGCAAGTGCTAAACATTTAGAAAAGTATGGATTTAAGATTCATGAACTTGCTGTGGACGAGACAGGTTCTGTTAGTATTGAACAACTAAAAGAAAGAATTAATGACGATACAGTTTTAATTTCAATAATGCTAGCTAACAATGAAACTGGGGTATTAAATCCCATAAAAGAAATATCAGAACTTATTGCAAATAAGAGTATTCTTTTACATAGCGATATGGTTCAAGCGTTTGGAAAAGTGGAAATTGATGTTAGAGAATTGGGATTAGATTTTGCTTCAGTATCTGCCCATAAAATAGGATCACTTAATAATTTTGGATTCTTATATGCAAAAAATGGGGATGTTGAACCATTTATTTTAGGAGGAGGACAAGAAAATGGCCTTCGTTCTGGAACTAGTGATTTACTAGGAACATTGATTCTTGCAGATTGTACAGAAGAAACATTAAGTTCAATTCCAAAACTAAAAGACTTAAAAAGCTATTTCATTGATAAATTAGAGCAAAGTGGTATAGATTTTGAGGTGAATGGATTAGTAGAAAATTCTTTACCAAATATACTAAATATTTATTTTAAAAATATTGAGGCGCAGAGATTAATAACTTATTTAGATGCACAAAGTATTTATATTTCTGGAGGTTCAGCATGTAGCTCAGGAAATATTAAAGGTAGTCGTATTATTACTGAAATGTACGATATAAATAGAGCATCTCATTCAGTAAGAATAAGCGTAGGATTTGATATTACTAAAGAGAATATTGATGAAGTTATAGAAAAAATAGCTAAATTAGAGCTAAGATTAAAAGAAAGGAATTAGTATGAATAACGGAAAAAAAGTAGTAGTTGGAATGAGTGGTGGAGTAGACTCATCAGTAACAGCATATTTGTTAAAACAACAAGGATATAATGTTATTGGAGTTTTTATGAAAAACTGGGAAGAAAAAGATGATAGTGGAGTATGTGTAGCAGAAAAAGATTATGAAGATGTAATCAAAGTTTGTGAGCAATTAGATATACCTTACTACTCTATAAATTTTGAAAAAGAGTATTGGGATAAAGTATTTACTTACTTTTTAGATGAGTACAAAAAGGGAAGAACGCCAAATCCCGATATTATGTGTAATAAAGAAATTAAGTTTAAGGTCTTTTTAGAATATGCTGAAGATTTGGGTGCTGATTATGTTGCAACTGGACACTATGCTCGAGTAAAAGATGAAGATGGTCAAAGATTATTATTAAGAGGAGTGGATAACAATAAAGACCAGACTTATTTCTTATCTCAACTAAAACAGCATCAAATTAAGAATATCTTATTTCCTGTAGGGGAACTTGAAAAGAAAGATGTAAGAAAAATTGCAGAGGAAGCTGGTTTAGCAACTGCTAAGAAAAAAGATTCTACGGGAATTTGCTTTATCGGAGAGAAGAACTTTAGAGAATTTTTATCAAATTACCTACCTGCCAAAAGTGGAAAAATGGTAGATTTAGATGGTAATGTTCGTGGTGAGCATGTAGGACTGATGCACTATACTATAGGACAACGCCATGGATTAGGTATCGGAGGAACAAAAGATACAGATGGTGAAGCATGGTTTGCTTGTGGAAAAGATTTAGAACAAAATATTTTATATGTTTGTCAAGGATTCCATAACGAAAAACTTTATTCTGATAGTTTATTAGCTAGTTCTTTATCATTTACAACTAAGAATCCACAGCCTAATAAATTTACTTGTACAGCTAAATTTAGATATCGCCAGCCTGATACAGAAGTTGAAGTTGAAGTATTAGAAGGTGATAAAGTAAAAGTTCTTTATAAAGAACCTGTCAGAGCTGTAACTCCGGGGCAAGCTGTTGTGTTTTATGATGGTGATACTTGCTTAGGTGGAGCAATAATTGATGAAGTATATAAAGATGGAAAAAAACTTCAAGTATAAATAAAAATAAAGGTTACACATTTCTTTATTGATTTGTGTGACCTTTAATAATTTTATTTGTAAACATAAACTAACGAATAATTATTAATAACAAGTTTCTAGTATAAATCTTATGTATTTAATGATATAATATAGATATTAAGGGGGAATAAATATGAAAATAACTAATGAGGATTTTGTTATTTTTATTAAGCAAAATATAAAGTCTATATTTTTAGCTTTTATTTGTAGTTTATTTATTGTAGGGGGAGTTTATTACTTTTTTTTCTCTGGTCCAAAAACAGAGGATTATAGTGATTCTAATTTTACTGTTCAGAAACATGAAGCTGAATCGGATAAGGATAAAAATGATAAAAAAGAGTCCAGTGATAAAGTTATTGTTGATGTAAAAGGGGCGGTAAAAAATCCAGGGGTATATGAATCTACTAAAGAGAAGAGAGTCAAAGATATTATTGATGAAGCAGGTGGATTATTAGAAGATGCTGATACATCTAATATAAATCTAAGTGAAAAACTTAAAGATCAGATGGTGGTTTATGTATTAAAAAATGGGGAAAAACCTAAGCAAATTATGAATTCATCAAGTTTATCCAACGGCTCTAATAGTGAGGTAATAAATATAAATACTGCTAACAAAGAACAACTAATGAAAATTTCAGGAGTTGGAAAAACAAAAGCTGATGCAATAATAGAATATAGAGAAAAAAATGGGGACTTTAAAAATAAAGAAGATATAACAAAAGTTAAAGGAATAGGAAAGTCTACTTTTGATAAAATAAAGGATAAGATAGAGGTTTAATTGTATGCAAAGAATTAGTTGGGATGAATACTTTATGGCACAAAGTCATTTACTATCACTTAGATCAACGTGTAGTAGATTGTCAGTTGGTGCGACTATAGTAAAAGATAAGAGAATAATAGCAGGGGGATATAACGGTTCAATCAAAGGTGATGAACACTGCATAGATGTTGGCTGTAAAGTAATAGAGGGACATTGTGTAAGAACAATTCATGCGGAAATTAATGCAATACTTCAATGTTCTAAATTTGGTGTTGGAACGGAAGGAGCAACTATTTATGTTACTCATTTTCCATGTTTAAATTGTACAAAATCAATAATTCAAGCAGGTATAAAAGAGATATGCTATGCTAATGATTACAGAAATAATGAATATGCTCAGGAGTTATTAGAAAGATCTGGTATCGTGGTTAGGAAAGTAGACTATGATGTTAAATCAGTAGTTGAAAGGTTATTAGATAATAATTAAAATGTATTATTTACAATTTTCGTTACTAGCATTGGGAGCGATATTGTTAAATTATAATTTAGTAATATCGATGCTATGTATAATTATTTTTCTACTAATAACTTGGAAAAATAAAAATTTGAATGCTAGGAAAACTATTATTTGTATAATAGTATTCTTAGTATTTTTTATTAGGGGAGCATATATACAAAAGAATAACATTACTAAACTTATTAACGTAGATAATAAAGATGTTGTATTAAAAATTACTGATAGGGTAGATATTAATGGTAATTACTTAAAGGGTATAGGTTATATAAATAATGAAAAAGTATTAATAAGTTATACTTTACAAAATGAGTATGAGAAAGAATTTTTTAAGAAAAATTTTTACGGAGGTAAAATATTTACTAATATTAATATTGAAGATATAAAGGAAAAGACTAACTTTTATTCGTTTGATTATAAGAAATATAATGAAAATAGGGGTATTTTTAAGCAGGTTAAGTTGAATCGAATAAATAGTGTGGAAACAGATGGGGATATTCTTGAAAAGATTAAGTGTATTCGTACCAAAATGAGTTTAAAAATTACTGAGGAGATTACTTTTGATAAAAGTGGTTATTTCGAAGCTTTAATATTAGGAGATAAAGGTCATTTGAATAAAGAAGATATATCTTCATTTAAGAGCTTAGGGATAAGTCATCTTTTAGCAATATCAGGTTTACATATAGGTTTACTAATTTCTATAATTTATTATATTTTAATTAAATTAAATATTAATAATAATTTAATTAAAAATATTGTTATAATAATATTACCTTGCTATATGGGATTAACTGGATTTAGCCCATCAGTTGTTAGAGCAGGAATAATGATAATAGTATATCTTATTTTAAAAAAGAATAGTATTGCCAATATAGATAGTTTACTTATTACATTTTTAATAATGTTAATAATAAATCCGTTATATATTTTTGATATTGGATTTGAACTATCCTTCTTTATTACTTTTTGTTTGTTGATGTCAGAAGAATATATAAAAAAATCAAAAAATAAATTACAAGGTAGTTTAAAAATAAGTGTAATTTCATTTTTTGCAAGCTTACCGATTTTGGTTGCTAATTTTTATACGGTACCTGTTGTCTCTATACTAAGTAATATAATTTTAGTTCCAATTTTTAGTGCAGTACTATTTCCGCTAGTTATATGTAGTTATATTATATTTTTATTGAATTTGTCTGCATTTAATATTGTTTGTAAACCTGTACTAAATATATTATTTTATATATTTGATGAAATTCAAAGAATATTGCTTGTTATTCAACCTGTTAGAGTAGGAAAGCAAAGCGTATATATCATTATGGTTATTTATATATTAGTAATTTTTATTTTAAAATTTATAAATAAGAAAATGTATAGTATTTCATTTTTGGGAATTTTTTCTGTAGTTATATTGATAGTAGGAAGTAATATATTTAATTCTCAAAAGAAATTAGTTGAAGAACTAGAAATAGAGAAATCACAGGTGTACTATATAAAAGATAATGGAGTAACTACATTAGTAAATACTTCAAATAATATAGAAAATTTTTATACTGATTTTAGAAAAAAAGATAGAGTATATGATATAATAAACGAATATAATTTATTATTAAATTATGAAGGGAAAAATAATATAGATTATTTAGTTTTAACATCTACAAAAAAAAGTGATATTGGATTTGCTGAGACACTTATAGGTAAAGGAATAATCAAAAAAATTGTTATTTTAGATATTCATAAAGATAGATTCTATGATTTAATTAGTTTAGCAAAATTTAAAAAAGTAGATGTATTGGTACTGGGAAAAAATAACGATTTAAGAATAAATAATTATTATGTTTCTTATTATAATAAGATAATAAAAATAAAAGATATTGAAATAGAGGTAGTTGACTGATGAAGAATATCTATATTGTTTATGGAGAGAATTTTGAGGCTATAAACGACTTTGAAAAGAAGATTGCTCAAAATTATTTGAAAACTGTAGATGAATTTAATTATATAAAAATTAATATGAATGATACTACATTAGAAAATTTGATCTATGAATGTCGTAGTAGTGGCCTTTTTGGAAATGAAAAAGTAGTAGTAGCTGAGAATTGTAATTTCTTATTAGCAAAACCTAAAAAGACAAAAGTAGATTATAATATTGAAGTATTAAGTAATTACTTAGAAAATATAAACGGTGAAGTGATACTAATATTAAAATCTAATGAAAAAATTGATAGTAGAAAGAAAATAGTAAAAAAAATAAAGGAAATAGGGGAAATAAAGGAATTTTCAAATTTTAATGAAACTCAAATAGCAAATTATATTGTTGAAGCGGTAAAAGATAAAAATTTGAAAATATCTAAGGAAAATGCTCAATTTTTAGTTAATTATACTCGACTAGATTTTGCTAATATTAAACGTGAAATTGAAAAATTAGTATTATATTGTCACGGGAAAAGTACTATAGAAAGAAACGATATAGAGTTATTATCGGTTAGAAGTTTAGAATATGATGTCTTTAGTTTAACAAATGAATTATTTTCTAGAAATTATATCAAGTTAAGAGAAGTATATAATTCACTAGTATTAAAAAAAGAAGAACCAATTTTTCTTTTATCATTAATAAGTGGTCAGCTTAGGATTTACTATAAGGTGAAAGTACTTTTAGATGAGCATTATTCTCAAAAGCAGATAGCAAAAGAGCTAGGAATTCATCCTTATAGAGTTCAATTGGCTGCACAGGGAATTAGAAATTATACTGTAGAGAAAATTATGAAGAGCCTTATATTATCAGCAGACTATGATAAATTATTGAAGTCATCATATATTAATAAATATATAATATTAGATTTATTTATAAATAAACTAATTGATGAACTAAAATAATTTATTTGAATTATTTTAATATATATATTAAAATATTGTCTACATTAAATGTAGAGAGAAGGTTTATTTTGAAAGAAAATAAAAAAATAATAAATATTGGTGCATTAATATTTTTCATAAATGGATTATTTTATTTAACTGGAGAGTATGTTGCTGCAATAGGGACAGGTTATTCCCTAAAAGAAGTTTACCTAAGAAATTTTATTAGTTCCCTTGGAGTATATCCAAATCTAATAGTTGAAGGTGTACCAGTTGGCTTCTCTAAGTTAGCTATTATTATGAATATAGATTTTATTGTGACAGGTATAGGATTCTTAGTTGCATATTATTTCTTAATATTTAAAATGTTAAAATCTAAAAAACTTAGTCTGCTATATCTAATAACTCCTATTTTATTTGCAGTCGGGAGTGTATTAGTGGGAGTTTATCAAGGTGGGGTTCCCAGTGAAGATAGATTACATGGACTAGGAGCTAGACTATCTTTTTTAGGAGGTAATTTAACACTACTGATTTCAGGAGTTTTATTATTTAAGAATAGAAAAGGTTATTCGATAGTTTCAATTATCTTAGGGTTAATAGGTTTAATCAGTGCAAGTTTTATGAACAATGCTCTAACAAATAATTTAACAGAAGTAGTTGCTATTTATGAGAGGCTTACGGTATATCCTATAACTATATGGCAATTAATGACAGGTTTAACATTTTTAAAAGAGAACAAATAGTGTATTTTATCCTTTAGCATATTATTAATATGTTAAAGGTATTTTTGTATATAAATATTTTTGTGAATTTTTAAAATATATTTAAAAAATAACAGAAAATATATTTATTATAAATTAATAAAATGTTATAATGAATAGTAAATATAATGTACTATTATAATAATATTTATAACAGAAAAGAGGATTGGTATTAGTGAAACAAATTGAAACAAAATTAGCTCAGTTAGGAAATAGAAAAGATAAAGTTACTGGTGCAGTAGTTACGCCTATTTATCTATCAGCAGCTTATGCTCATCCTGGATTAGGGGAGAGTACAGGTTTTGATTACACAAGAACAAAAAATCCAACTCGTTCAATTTTAGAAGAAGGGTTATGTGAATTAGAAGAAGGGTGTAGTGCTATTGCAACTAGTTCAGGTATGAGTGCTATTCAATTAGTATTTGAGCTTTTTGATCTTCATAGTGAATTTTTAGTATCGCGAGATTTATATGGTGGAAGTTTTAGATATTTTGATGAGTTAGAAAGAAAAGGACTACAAAATTTTGTTTATTTTACGGATGAAAATGATTTAGAGGAAAAAGTTACGGAAAATACAATGGCGATATATATTGAAACTCCTACCAATCCGCTTATGCAAGAGGTAAGTATTGAGAGAATTTCTAAAATTGCAAAAACTAAAGGTGCATTATTAATAGTAGATAATACATTATTAACCCCACTAAGACAAAAGCCTTTAACTTTAGGCGCAGATATTGTTATTCATTCAGGTACAAAATATTTAACGGGGCATAATGATATTTTAGCTGGTGTTGTAGTAACTAATGATGAAAAAATAGGAGAAAGACTTGCTTGGTTATCAAATACTACCGGTGCCGTATTGTCAGCATTTGATAGTTGGTTATTTATTAGAAGTTTAAAAACCTTACCATTACGTTTTAATCAACAAGAAAAAAATGCTGAAAAATTAGCTGAAACTCTGAAATCACATCCTAACGTAAAAGAAGTCCTTTACCCTAATAAAGGAGCGATGCTGAGCTTTAAATTAGTTGATGCTAGTAAAGTAGATAAATTCTTGCGTTCTTTAAAAGTCGCTACTTTTGCTGAGAGTCTTGGAGGTGTTGAAACGTTAGTAACGTATCCAACAACACAAACACATTTCGATATTCCAGAAGAGTTAAGATTATCATATGGATTAACACCAGATCTATTAAGGATATCTGTAGGTATAGAAAACATAGATGACTTAATAGAAGATTTTAAAGATGCACTAGATTCATAAAGAATAAAAGGAGATAATAATATGAGTAAAGTAGAACAATTTGTTGATAAGTATTATATTGAAAGAAGAGACACTAATTGTTTAAAATGGGATGCTTTAGAAGAGCGTTTTGGTGATAAAGATTTATTGGCTTTATGGGTTGCTGATATGGAATTTAAGACCCCAGAAAGTATAAGAGACGCTCTCAAAGAAAGAGTTGAACATGGAGTATTTGGTTATACTAAACTTCCTGAAAGTTACTATAATGAATATAAAAAATGGCATAAAGAAAACTTTGGGATTTCTGTAGAAAAAGAATGGATAAGATTTGCTCCTGGGGTAGTGCAAGCTATATTATGGGTGATCCACGCGTATACAGATGTCAATGATTCTATAGTTATTATGCCTCCTGTATACTATCCATTTGCAAATTCTATAAGAAATAGTGGAAGAAAATTAGTTGAATCACCATTAATTGAAAAAGATAAAAAATTTGAAATAGATTTTGATACTTTTGAAAAAGTAATAAAAGAGAATGATGTAAAATTATATATTCATTGTTCACCACATAATCCTGTAGGTAGAGTGTGGACAAGTGAAGAGCATGAAAGAGTTCTAAAAATATGTAGAAAATATAATGTACTAGTACTATCAGACGAAATACACCAAGATTTTGTTTACAATAATAATCAGGTTTCTGCTTTGGGAGTTAAAGATGGAAAATATCAAGATATGTTAATTGTTGCTAATTCTGGTTCGAAAACTTTTAATTTAGCTACTCTAACACACTCAACATTATTGATTCCTGATGCTAAAGTAAGAGCAAAATTTGATGAATTTAGTAAAAAGAATCTTGGGGCAGAGGCAAGTTTATTTGGTCAAATAGCGCTAGAAGCAGGGTATAAAGGTGGAAAAGAGTGGTTAGCAGGATTAAAAGAAGTTGTAAAATATAATTATAATATTATAAATGAAACTTTAGCTACAGAATTACCACAAGTAAAGGTTTATCCACTTGAGGGAACTTATTTAGTATTTGTTAATCTTGAATCAATACTAAAAGGTAGAACAACTAAGCAATTTATTCAAGATGAATGTGGTTTAGCTATTGACTTTGGCCACTGGTTTGGAAAAGGTTATGAAAGTTATATTCGCATTAATCTAGCAACAGCCCCTGCAAATATTAAAAAAGCAGTAAAAAGAATAGTAGAGAATGCTTAATATCAATTAAGGTTAATCTGAGATCAATCGTAATGATTGATCTTTTTTTGAATATACTTCTAAAAAACAAAAAAACTACTCAAAGTAGAGTAGTTTTATAATTATTTAGCTAGGTTTGATTTGTATCTAGCAGCTGCATTTTTGTGGATTAAGTTTGTTTTAGCAGCTTTATCGATTTTTTTGTAAGCAAGGTTTACTAACTCTGCAGCGTTAGCAGCACCTTCAGATTTAGCTACTTTAGCTTTTTTAATAGCTGTACGCATTTCAGATTTTTTAGCTGTGTTAGCAGCGTTTGTTTTAGCATCTTTTCTTACGCTTAATACTGATGATTTAATGTTTGGCATTCGATTCACCTCCTGATTTAAATTTTTATTACTAAGAAATATTAATTAATATTCTTAATTACTATGAATTAAGTGTTGTTAAAATACAACTACCTCATTTTAACACAATAAAAAGCTAATTGCAAGGTGTTTTTAAAAAAACATTAAAAGAAGTAGTTATAATTTATTTTTTATGTTGACTAATGAGTATCAAGTATGATAGTATATAGAACGTTGATATTTAATTTCATATGATTGAGATTAATTGTCTTCTGACTTTATAATAATATAAGATGTTTGAGAGATCCATCTATAAAAAAAACTGCTTAAGCATTGATTTCTCATATCGATGCTTTTTGTTCTCTTAAACAAGATAAGGAGATTTAAATGAGGAATAATACAGTTAAAACTTTAACTATTCAAGCTCTAATTGCAGCAATTTATGTTGTGTTAACAGTTGCTATAGCACCTTTTTCATATGGTGCAGTACAATTTCGTATAAGTGAATCACTTTCACAATTAGTTGTGTTTAGTAAAAAATATTGGTTCCCAATTACTCTAGGTGTGGCTATTGCTAATATTTTTAGTCCGTTAGGAATTGTTGATGTCTTCTTCGGGACATTAGGAACAGGGTTAGCATTAGCTATAAGTGTTTTTGTTTTTAAATTTATAAAAAATAGAATCGTAAGACACATAGTTAATATTGTACTTTATTTAATAATTTGTATGCCAATTATTGCTTATGAAATTGTGATATTTAGTGGTGAAAATTCAACTCGAGTTCCTTTTGAGTTTGGAGCATTCACTACAATATATGGATCATTACTTTTATCTCAAGTAATTGTAATGGTATTAGGTATTGTTATTACTGAAGCATTAAATAAAGTAGTTAACCTAAAAAAAGTATTTAATGCATAATAAAAAAATCAATCTTAATTTTTTTAAGATTGATTTTTTTTATTTTAAAGAGTTGACTCTAACATAACGTAATAGTTTATAATATAAATATCACTAGTGATAAAATGAAATTGAGGAGATAAAATGAAAATTAATGAGGTATCAAAAATAACGGGAGTAAGTATAAGAACATTACACTATTATGATAAAATAGGAATATTAGTACCTACAAAACTTGACAATGGCTATAGGATATATAGTAAAGATGATTTAGACAAATTACAGAAAATTTTATTTTATAAGTATTTAAATTTCAAATTGAGTGATATAGCGAATATCTTAAAAGATAATAGTAATAGTTTAATAATACTAAAAGAACAACATAAACTTCTTTTAAAAGAAAAGAAAAAAATTGAAAATATTATAAAAATAGTTGAAAAGACAATAAAAGATTACAAAGGAGAAATTAATATGAGTATAGAAGAAAAATTTGAAGGTTTTAAGAAGGAGGATATGAAAAAGTATGAGAGAGAAGCAAAAGAAAAATATGGAACAGATGTTATAGAAGAATCTAAACGACGTCAAAAAGGAAAAGAAACTAAAGTAGAGGATGAATTTAATAATACATTCAAAGTATTTGCTAATTACAAGAAGGAAGAATTAGATATAACAAGTAAGGTCGTTCAAAAAGAAGTTGAAAAATTATATAATCACATAAATAAATATGGTTTTGATTGTAGCTTAAAAGTATTTTCATTCATAGGAAAAGGCTATGTCGAGAATCCTGAATTCAAAAAAAATATAAATAAATTCGGCGAAGGGGTTGCTGAATATATTAGTTTAGCTATAGATTATTATTGTAGAGAAAAGTTATAATAAATGAAGAAATAAAATTTTTATAAAAAAAGCTTGACAAATAATAATATATGTATTAATATATATAAGTCAGTTGAAAATGTACCGTAGACAGTAGGGGGAGAAATCCTTAATTAGCCTACCGAGGACAAAATTCGAAAAGAAACTTATGTGCCTTTTTGTGTGTTCTCGCATGCAAAAAGGTTTTTTTATTGGTACTGAGATTGATAAATCTACTTAGGAGGAAGTTCAATGTCAAAAGCTATTGAGAAAAAACAAGAGTTAGTAAACCAAATCGCTGAAGAAATTAAAGCTAGTTCATCAGTTGTTATTGCTGACTACCGTGGATTAAACGTTGCGGAAGTAACAGAATTACGTAACAACATGCGTAACGAAGGTTTAACTTTTAAAGTTTATAAAAACTCATTAGTTCGTCGTGCGATGGAGCAAGCAGGGATTGAAGGATTAGACGAAGTTCTAACTGGACCAAATGCTTTCGCTTTTTCAACAGACGATGCTGTAGCTCCTGCTAGAGTTTTAAACGATTTCGCTAAACAACACGAAAACTTAGAACTAAAAGCTGGTGTTATAGAAGGAAAAGTTGCAGATCAAGCTGAAATTAAAGCGATCGCGTCATTACCGAGTCGCGAAGGATTACTTTCAATGTTACTATCTGTATTAACAGCGCCAATGCGCAATACTGCTTTAGCTGTTAAAGCTGTTGCAGATCAAAAAGCTGAACAAGAAGCTTAATAAATAAAAAATATTAAAAACAAATAATTTAAAAATCGGAGGAAATTTATAATGACTAAAGAACAAATTTTAGACGCTATCAAAGAAATGTCAGTTTTAGAATTAAACGACTTAGTAAAAGCAATTGAAGAAGAATTCGGAGTAACTGCTGCTGCACCTGTAGCTGTAGTTGGTGGAGCTGCTGCTGGAGCTGCTGAAGAAAAAACTGAATTTGATGTAGTATTAACATCAGCAGGAGATTCAAAAATTAAAGTAATCAAAGTTGTTCGTGAAATCACTGGAGACGGACTAAAAGAAGCTAAAGAAAAAGTTGATGGTGCGCCAGCAACACTTAAAGAAGGAGTTTCTAAAGAAGAAGCTGAAGAAATCAAAGCTAAATTAGAAGAAGTTGGAGCTTCTGTAGAAGTTAAATAATTTCTAATCTAAGTAGATAAAATTAAGATAGATGTAAATAAACAAAATATTCGATTTAAGAATATTGATACGATGATAATAACAAAAATAGTATATCTCATGTCTCTAACTATGAGGTATACTATTTTCTTCTATTTTATACGAGGTGTCTTTATTATGGAACATTATTATACAAATAATCCAACAACTGAAAGTTGTGAAAAAATTATTAGCTCAAGAATACTTGATATAGATTTAAAATTTTATACTGATAATGGCGTATTTTCTAAAGAAAGTGTTGATTTTGGTACAAAAGTATTACTAGAAAATTTTAGTAGTCAAAAAGAAGATGCTAAGGTCGCAGATGTTGGCTGTGGATATGGTGTTATATCTATATTTCTAGCTAAGAAAAATCTAAACTATGATTTTACAATGATTGATGTAAATAACAGAAGTCTTGAACTTTCTAAGAAAAATATTGAGCTTAATAAAATTAAAAATAAAATAGAGATTATCGAAAGTAGTTCCTTTGATAACGTGGAAGGAACTTTTGATATAGTATTAACTAATCCTCCTATTAGAGCTGGTAAGCAGATTGTTCACAAAATTATGACTGATAGTTTTGAACATTTAAATGAAAATGGTGAGTTATGGGTTGTTATACAAAAAAAACAAGGAATGGCAAGTTGTAAAAAGCTTTTAGAGAATCTATTTAATTCTGTTGAGGTAATGGCTAAAAATAAGGGTTATTACATCCTGAAAGCTGCTAAGTAATTGACAACTTGTCTTTACTATGATAAAATGATATATTGCAAGTAATTCTATTTTTTGCTAGTAGAATTGCCAAAATTATATAAGTAAGCAAGAGAAAATGTAAAATTTTCTTTTTAGTTTTATAAGAGAAAAGCTGAGAGGTGACACAGTTGCAAAAAGTTAAATTTGGTAAGCACAGACAAAGACGTAGCTATGCTAGAATATCAGAGGTAATTGATTTACCGGACTTAATTGAAATTCAGACATTATCTTATGAAAAATTTTTAGAAACTGGTCTTAAAGACGTTTTTAGAGATGTTTCACCAATTGAAGGTAATAATGATAAATTAAGTTTAGAGTTCATAGACTATAAATTAGGAACTCCTAAATATAACGTAGATGAATCAAAAGAACGCGATGCTACATATTCAGCACCTTTAAGAGTGCGTGTCCGTTTAATTAATAAAGAACGTGACGAGATTAAAGAACAAGAAGTATTTATGGGTGAATTACCATTAATGACAGAAACTGGAACGTTTATCATTAATGGGGCTGAGCGTGTAATTGTATCTCAATTAGTGCGTTCACCTTCTGTTTATTTTACAGAAGACGATAAGCTTAAAGTTAAAAATATCCCTAATGCATTTAAAACAACTGTTATTCCGAATAGAGGAGCTTGGTTGGAATTTGAAAAAGATATTAAGGGGCTAGTTTATGCTAGAATTGATAGAACTAGAAAAATACCTTTAACAACGCTAATCAGAGCGTTAGGTTTTGAATCTGACGAATCAATTGTTAAATTATTTGGTGAAGATGCAGAACTATTAAATACTTTAGAAAAAGACGAAAATCTTGATACAGGAACTGCTTTAAAAGTAATTTATGATAAATTGCGTCCTGGGGAGCCAGCTAATGTTGAAACAGCTAAGGCTACATTATATGGTAGATTTTTTGATCCAAGAAGATATGATCTTGCTAAAGTAGGTAGATATAAACTTAATAATAAACTTCATGTTGGAGAACGTTTAGAAAACCAAATTTTAGTAGAACCAATTGTTGATACAGAAACAGGAGAAATTTTAGTAGAAAAAGGTACTAAATTAACTCGTGAGATCATAGATGAAATTTATGATGAATTAGGAACTACAGCTAACGTAGTTGAGTTCGAAATGAACGAAAGTCTTGATGGAAGTGACAGCCTGAAATTACAATTATTTAAGGTTGTAAATCAAGTCAAAGTAGGTAATGATTATAATGTTGATGAATTATTAGAAGATCAAGTGTTACATATAATCGGTAACGGAGCTCCAAATAAAGATATTCTAACATTAACTATTGCAGATATTATTGCAAGTATTAACTACTATTTATTATTAATAAGAAATAGAAGAAATAGTGAAGGATTTGAATTTGAATTAATCGGTCGTGTTGATGACATCGATCACCTTGGTAATCGTCGTTTACGTTGTATTGGTGAATTACTTCAAAACCAAATTCGTGTTGGTATTTCACGTATGGAGCGTGTTGTTCGTGAGCGTATGAGTATTCAAGATACTAATGAAATTACACCTCAACAGCTTATTAATGTGAGACCAGTCACAGCTATTATTAAAGAATTCTTTGGAAGTTCTCAACTTTCTCAATTTATGGACCAAACAAATCCATTAAGTGAGCTTACTCACAAACGTCGTTTATCTGCACTTGGACCTGGTGGTTTAACAAGAGAACGTGCAGGAATGGAAGTGCGTGACGTTCACTATTCACATTATGGACGTATGTGTCCAATTGAAACACCAGAGGGACCAAACATTGGACTTATCAACTCACTATCTTCATTTGCTAGAATAAATGAGTTTGGGTTTATTATGACACCATATAGAAAAGTTGAAGTTGATTCAGAAGGCCGTCCATATGTAACAAAGAATGTTCAGTATTTAACTGCTGACCAAGAAGATAAATATGTAGTAGCTCAATCAAATTCAAATGTTGATGAAAAAGGTTACTTCCTTGATGATGAAGTTGTATGTCGTTTTAGAGGGGATAATACGGTTAAACCTCGTGAAATGATGAATTACATGGATGTTTCACCTAAGCAGGTAGTTTCCGCGGCGACAGCATGTATCCCGTTCTTAGAAAATGACGACTCTAACCGTGCGTTAATGGGAGCAAACATGCAACGTCAAGCAGTGCCATTAATGGTTACAGAAGCACCATTTGTTGGTACTGGAATGGAGCATTTAGCAGCTCGTGACTCAGGAGCCGCAGTTATTGCAAAATACCCTGGTATTGTTGAATATGTGGATGGAGCGAAAATTAAAGTTCGTCGCTTAGAAACATTAGATGGAAAAGAAATTGAAGGGGATCTTGATACGTATATAATTCATAAATTTGTACGTTCAAATCACAGTACATCTTATAACCAAAAACCTATTGTTAAGGTTGGAGATAGAGTAGAGAAAAAAGATATTCTAGCTGATGGGCCTTCAATGGATAAAGGAGAATTAGCATTAGGTAAAAACTTAGTTGTTGCATTCGTAAACTGGGATGGATATAACTATGAAGATGCTGTTATAATGAGTGAACGTCTTGTAAAAGATGATGTGTACACCTCTATTCACGTTGAAGAATATGAAACTGATGCTCGTGATACTAAATTAGGACCAGAAGAAATTACACGCGAAATTCCAAACGTTGGAGAAAATGCGTTAAGAAACTTAGACTCTCGCGGTATCATCCGTATAGGTGCAGAAGTAAAAGATGGTGATATTTTAGTAGGTAAAGTTACTCCAAAAGGATTAACTGAGCAAACACCAGAAGAAAAATTATTATATGCAATTTTTGGAGCTAAATCTAAAGAAGTACGTGATACTTCATTACGTGTACCTCATGGTGCTGATGGAGTAGTTGCTGATGTTAAGATTTTCAAACGCGAAGATGGAGCAGAACTTGCAAATGGTGTTAATGAACTTGTACGAGTATTTATTATCCAAAAACGTAAAATACGTGTTGGGGATAAAATGGCTGGACGTCACGGTAACAAAGGGGTTATCTCTAATATTCTACCAGAAGAAGATATGCCGTACTTACCAGATGGTACACCAGTAGATGTAATGTTAAACCCACTTGGGGTTCCATCACGTATGAACATCGGACAAGTGTTAGAGTTACATTTAGGTATGGCTGCAAAACAACTTGGTATCCATGTTGCTACACCAGTATTTGATGGTGCTAGTGATGAGGATGTTTGGTCGACTGTTGCAGAAGCTGGGATGGCAAAAGATGCTAAAACAGTTCTATATGATGGACGCACAGGGGAACCATTTGATAGTCGTGTATCTGTTGGGGTAATGTATATGATTAAATTATCTCACATGGTTGATGATAAACTTCATGCGCGTTCAATTGGACCATACTCTTTAGTTACTCAGCAACCACTTGGTGGTAAAGCACAATTTGGTGGACAAAGATTTGGTGAGATGGAGGTATGGGCGTTAGAAGCATATGGAGCTGCTTATACACTTCAAGAAATCTTAACATACAAATCTGATGATACTAATGGTCGTGTTAAAACATATGAAGCAATTGTTAAAGGGGAAAATATTCCTCGTCCAGGTGTTCCTGAATCATTCCGAGTTCTTATGAAAGAACTACAAGCTTTAGGTATGGACTTCAGAGTTATGGATAAAGATGATAATGAAGTTGATATGGGAGATATTGATTTAGGTGATACTATAGAGTTTCATGGACATCATGAATCAGCAGGACATAAAGAAGAAGTAGAAGAAACTCAAAAAGATTCTACTGAAAATGGAGATTACTCATCGCTTGCAAATATTATTACATCAGATGAAGATGTAGTTGACATAGAAAGCGATGAAACTAACTCAGGATATGCATCACTAGCTAGCTTATTACTATCTGATACTGATGATTATGAAGATGTAGAAGATATAGAAGACGATTTTGATGAAGAATAATAAAAATTTTACAAACAATCACAATAAACTATTCAAGGCTTTTATACAAAAAAATAAAGGAGGTATGCTCCTTGATAGACGTAAATAATTTTGCATATATGAAAATTAGTTTAGCTTCTCCTGAAAAAATCAGAAGTTGGTCTTACGGAGAGGTTAAAAAACCTGAAACTATTAACTATAGAACTCTAAAACCAGAAAATGATGGACTATTCTGTGAAAAAATCTTTGGTCCAACAAAAGACTGGGAATGTGCTTGTGGAAAGTACAAAAGAGTAAGATATAAAAATATTAAATGTGACAAATGTGGAGTAGATGTAACTTTAGCTAAAGTTCGTCGTGAAAGAATGGGGCACTTAGACTTAGCTGCCCCAGTCAGCCATATTTGGTATTTTAAAGGAATTCCAAGTAGAATGGGATTACTACTTGATTTAAGCCCTAGACAATTAGAAGAAGTTATTTATTTTGCTTCATATATCGTAGTTGATCCAGGTGAAACAGACTTCATGAAGAAACAAATTATTTCTGAACGTGAAGTACGTGAAGCTCGTAGTA
>CAUSKO010000008.1:0-41600 GCA_963532255.1 uncultured Gemella sp.
ATTATAGCGACGCACAGACTGCATTGGTTGCATAATGTTGATTATGTTTTAAATTTAGACCATGGAAAAGTTGTAGATTTTGAAAAAGTTATAGATTTTAAAAATAGTCCTCGCTTTGAAAAATTAAAAAATAATTTAGTAGGAGGTGGCTACAGTGAAAAATAATTCTATTATTAGAAAAGAGTTAAAAAACAATAAAAATATGATGAGCGCTGTAGTTTTTTTAGGACTAATGTCAGTTGTTAGTGGAGCAGCATTAATGTATGTTTCAGGTTTTCTAATTAGTAAATCTTCTCTTAGAATTGGTAACATACTTATGCTGCAAGTGCCAACGGTTCTAACTAGAACATTTTCACTAGCTCAGTCAACATTTGCCTATGTACAGAGGCTACTAAGCCACAATTTAGTTTTAGGTATAATAGAAAAAATGCGTAGTCGTGTATATAAGATTTTAGAACCTAAGGCTTTAAAACTAAAAAAAGAGTATAAGTCTGGTGATCTATTAGGTTTAATATCTGAAGATATTGAACATATGCAAAATATATATTTAAAAACTATTTTTCCTAGTATTATCTCATTAATATTATATGTAATCTTTATTACAGTAATGTTTGGTTATGATATGAATTATGCAATATTAGCATTTCTATTTGGATTATTCATTATATTTGTAGTACCGTTTGCTTCATTAAGTATCACAAGAAAAAACTTCCATTTGATGAAAGAAGCAAAATATAATCTTTATCGTGACTTTACTAGTGCAATCTTTGGCTTAAGTGATTGGATTTCATCTAATAAAGTAAATAAATTTATGGATGATTATCAAATTAAAGAAGAAAAGTTACTAAAAAGAGAAAGAAAAATTAAAACTTTCGTACACTTAAGAGAAAATTTTGTTAATTTACTAGCAGGTATAACTGCATTTTTAATGATTTATAGTTGTTGGAATATGACTATAAATAATGTAATAGAAAATGTCTATATTGCATCATTTTGTATGATGGTGTTATCAGTATTAAGTGTTTCAGTAATGACAAGTGATGCTATTTCTCATATACCAGGTTATGAAGTATCAATTAATCGAGTAAAAGATTTCTATGCGCAAGAGAGTGATGAAAATAAAGAAATTGTTGATATAAAAAATACAGATGGTAATATTATTGATATAAAAGATTTATCTTTTGAATATGAAGAAGGAAAAAATATTTTAAATAATATTTCATTAACAATAAAAAAAGGTGAAAAGGTAGCTATTCTTGGTAGAAGTGGAGTAGGTAAATCTACATTAGTCAAACTTCTTACAGGTACCTATTCAGACTATAAGGGTGAGATTATAGTACTAAACAAAAAGCCTAATGAATCTATGTTAGGAAATGACATTTCACTATTAAATCAGAAACCATATCTTTTTGATATGACTATTAGAGAAAACCTTAAACTTTCTTTATTAGATTCGGATCTAGATGAATCACAAATTGACCAAAAAATTAATGATAGTTTAGAAAAGTCACAGTTAACTAATCTAATTAATAATTTACCAGAAGGAATTGATACAAATGTTTTTGAAACAGGAAGTAGATTTTCTGGGGGAGAACGTCAGCGTATAGCTTTTGCTAGAAGTATTATTCAAAATAATGAATTATTATTATTAGACGAACCTACTGTTGGATTAGATCCAAAAACAGAGCATGAATTATTAACTACAATTTTTGAATCTAGTAAAGATAAAACAATTATTTGGATTACTCATCATTTAAATTCTATCGAATATATGGATAGAGTAATCTTCATTAAAGATGGAGAAATTGAAATGGATGGAACACATAGTGAACTATACGCAACAAATGACAAGTATAAGAAATTGTATGACATGGATAATATAGCGTAGCATAAAACAAAGTATTTTTTTAAAAAACTTGTAATAAGAAAAAATAGAGTTATAGAGAATTAATTTTTCTATAACTTTATTTTTTTGTTATAGACAAATAAAGTAATTCTTTAATAAAAGCTCAATAGTTTCTAAAGAATTAAATTTTTTTTACATTGTATTATACTATTGACTTTAAAGATGATATTTGATAAAATATGAATGAATAAAAATAAATATTCATTCATCAAATAGGAGGTGATTTAATTGGATAAAAAACAGATGTTAAAAGAAGCAGCTTATGAGGTATTTTCTAAAAAAGGGTATAAAGCAACGGCAATTTCAGAAATAGCAAAACTGGCAAAAGTGGCAGTTGGTACTTTTTATAACTTTTATGAAAGTAAAGAAAAAATATTTCTAGATGTTTATATAGAAGAAAATAATCGTATTCGTCAACTGATGATAAACAATATCGATTGGGAAGGTGATGTAGTTAAGCTTACAGAGGAGCTTTTTGGTCAGTCAAGAAGTTTAATATCAACTAATAAGATTTTATCAGAGTGGTACAATCCTGCTATTTCTAGTGAATTACACAACTATTATTCATCAGAAGAGGGGAAGGCATCTAATCAATTCTACAAGTTTTTAGTTGAAAATTTTATTAATCGATTGCAAATAGAAGGGTATTCTCAAGAAAAGATTCAAGAGATTTTGAAAATTTATACTCTTTTTAACTATATAGATATGAACGTTACGGAAAAAGATATTCCTAATGTTAGTGAAACAACTGAAAAATTAGCAATTTATTTTGTAAAAGGATTATTTATGGGGTAGCAACAAAAGTTCTAAATTCTCATGAGAACACATAGTTAGTGGCTTATTGATATTTTATTCACTTTATAAATGATTTTAGATATCTAATAAATTAATGAGGCAAGTGACTCGACAAAATCGTGTTTCTTAAGAAATCGAGATATATGAGTCACTATCTTTTAGAAGAAAAATGAATGAATTTTTTAAAATATTCATTATAAAAAATAGTATTTTAAATAGAGTAACAAATTTAGTTAATATAACTGTATCTTAGGCTACACCATATTAACTATAATTTTAAGAAAGAGGAAGAAAATGAAAAGAGGTAAAAAAATGTTAACTATTATTTTTATTATAGCTGTGATTTTGGTGGTAATAATATCTGGAATATTCGTATTTCTTGGACGTAGTCAAACTTTATCTGTGAAATCAATAGATAATGTAAGTGATAATCTTTATGTGTTTCGATTTGAAAAGCCAAATAATATGAGTTGGAAGGCAGGTTCATATATAAAAGTTACAGTTCCTAATATTGAAGATAAAAAGGAAAATAACCGTTGGCTTACTATTGCAACTAATCCAGATGAAAATGAGATTGTTCTTTTGACTCGAAATAGTGGAAGTAAGTTTAAACAAGAGCTAACTAATTTACAAATTGGTGAAAAGGTTAACGTTAGTTGGTTAGATAAAAACTTAGAGATTGTAGATGGTCAAGAACCTATTGTTTGTTTTGCATCTGATGTTGGTATTGCAGCAATTAGACCAATTGTTAAAGAATGGAGTTCTAAACGTTCGATTATACTAAATCATTTAGATAATGGGGTAAAGGTCTTTAATAAAGAGTTGATAGAGTTATCTAATAAAGGACAAGATTTCACTTATGAAACTAGTAGAAGTATAGAACAAAGTCAAGATAAACTTAAAAAGGTAGTGGATAAGTATGGAAATAGAGCAATATATCTTTTATCAGGTAAACCTGATGATGTTGAGACTATAAAAAATTTTCTAGAATCCGCTGGAATAAGTAAGGAAAAAATAAAAATAGATAGTTTTAAGGGATTAAAATAACGTTTTTGATATGAAACTCTTTTATTGAACAAATCAGTAAAATAGCTTCATATCTTTTTGCATTATAAATTTAATATATTTTGATATATATATTAGTAGTAATTTGTTACTTATATATTTATAAGATTAAAAGACTATTCCAAAATTTTTGTATATTCATCAAAACTTTCTTTTTTAATATTCATTTATATTTATGATATAATAAGAGAGTTGAGTAAAGGCTTTGAGAAAAAAACATCATATAAAGGTATATGAGTACTTATAGCTTTTACTAAGAAAAAATAAAATTTGATTGTATAGAAACATTGAGGTAATATATGCAAAAGAAAAATAAAATAGTAATACAAGGAGCAAGGGAAAATAATTTAAAAAATATAAATTTGGAAATCCCTCGTGACAAGTTTGTTGTTATTACTGGACTAAGTGGTAGTGGTAAAAGTTCACTAGCTTTTGACACTATCTATGCTGAAGGACAACGTCGTTATGTAGAAAGTCTTAGTGCTTATGCTAGGCAGTTTCTTGGGAATTTAGAAAAGCCAGACGTTGATCTTATCGAAGGATTATCGCCAGCTATATCAATAAATCAAAAAACAACATCGAAAAATCCTAGGTCAACTGTAGCAACTGTTACGGAGATTTATGATTATCTAAGATTACTTTATGCCAGAATAGGAGAAATTTATTGTCCAAATCATAAAGAAAAAATAGAAAGCAGCTCAATAAGTCAAATAGTGGATTCTCTTATGGAATTGCCTGAAAGAAGTAGAATACAGATTGTTTCACCAATAATTAAAGAAAAAAAAGGAACGCATAAAAAATTAATAGAAAAACTAATAAAAGATGGATATATTAGATTTAAAATTGATGAAGAATTATATGAAGTTGGAGATATACCTGAGTTAGATAAGAATAAAAAGCATTCAATTAGTGTAATTATTGATAGAATAGTTATAAAAGAGGGAATAGAGACTAGATTAGCTGATTCATTAGAAACATCGTTAAATCTATCTAACAATGATTTAGTTGAAATTGATGATGTCAAAGAGAATACAACTCATTTATTTTCAACAAAATATAGTTGTAAACATTGTGATTTTACATTAGGAGACTTGGAACCTAGAATCTTTTCATTCAATAATCCCCAAGGAGCTTGTCCTGAATGTGATGGATTAGGTATGCATGAAACAGTTGATGTTAATAAAATTATACAGAAAGATATTTCTATAAATGATGGTGCAATAATCGTTTATAATACAGCAACATCAACATATTATCCTAGTCTTGTAAAATGTGTATGTAATCACTTTAATATTGATATGGATATTCCATTTAAAGATTTACCAAAAGAAAAACAAGAAATTGTACTATATGGTAATCAAGAGGAAGAAGTTAAACATACATATATTAATGATGAAGGAATAAAACGTTCTAGAATTATTTATTATGAAGGAGTAGCAAATAATATTTTAAGACGTTATAAATCTGGAATGACAAAGGCTACGAGAGAAGCAATGTCTAAATATATCAAAGAAGATTTATGTAGCAGTTGTAAAGGGCAACGCTTAAAACCTGAAATATTATCGGTATATGTTGCTGGAAAAAATATAGCAGAAATATGTGAAATGTCTATTCAAGACAGCTATAAATTTTTTAATGATATACAGTTAAGTGAAAAAGATTATACTATAGCAAAATTAGTTCTTAAAGAGATAAAATCAAGACTTCAATTTTTAAATGATGTAGGATTGGATTATTTAACACTTAATAGGGCTTCTGGAACATTATCTGGTGGAGAAGCTCAACGTATACGGCTTGCGACACAAATAGGTTCGAAATTAATGGGAGTTACCTATATTCTTGATGAACCTTCAATTGGATTACATCAGAGAGACAACGAAAAACTTATTAATACTATGTTATCAATGCGCGATTTAGGTAATACTGTTTTAGTAGTAGAACATGATGAAGAAACTATGTTAGCATGTGACTATATTATTGATATAGGACCGAAAGCGGGTGAACATGGTGGAGAAGTAGTTGCAGTTGGAACACCAAAACAAGTTATGAAGAATAACAACTCTATAACGGGAGCTTATTTGTCTGGAAGAAAAAAAATTGAAGTACCTACAGTTAGGCGTGAGGGGAATGGAAGCTATATTGAATTAACTAAAGCTAAGAAGAATAACCTAAAAGATATTTCTGTTAAGTTTCCATTAGGTACGTTTATTGGAGTAACAGGAGTCTCAGGCAGTGGTAAATCAACATTAGTAAATGAGATTTTATTTAATTCTGTAAAAAATATTCTTAATGAAGAAGATGTAGATACTACAGTAGTTAAATCTGTTAAAGGTGTAGAAGGAAATATTGATAAAATTATTGATATTGATCAAAGTCCGATTGGAAGAACTCCTAGAAGTAATCCTGCTACATACACTGGAGTTTTTGATGATATAAGAGATTTATATGCTAGTACTAACGAATCAAAATTGCGTGGATATAAAAAAGGTAGATTTAGCTTTAACGTAAAAGGTGGACGATGTGAGGCATGTACAGGAGATGGTATATTAAAAATAGAAATGCATTTTTTACCAGATGTATATGTACCATGTGAAGTTTGTAAAGGGAAAAGGTATAACAGAGAGACTTTAGAAGTTAAATATAAAGGAAAAAGCATAAGTAATGTTCTTGATATGACTATAAAAGAAGCTTATGAATTTTTTGAAAATATTCCAAAAATAAAAAATAAACTTGAGACACTTGTACAAGTCGGATTAGATTATATAAGGTTAGGTCAAAGTGCTACTACGTTATCAGGAGGAGAAGCACAGAGGGTAAAACTAGCAAGTGAATTATATAAAAAATCGACAGGAAAAACACTTTATATTCTTGATGAACCGACAACTGGATTACATATAGATGATATTAGTAGGTTAATAAAAATTATTGATAAGCTAGTAGATGGTGGAAATACGGTTATAGTTATTGAACATAATCTTGATGTAATAAAATGTTGTGACCATTTAATTGATTTAGGGCCAGAAGGTGGAGTTGGTGGAGGAACTATCTTAGATGAATGTACACCAGAAAAATTAATTGAAAATAAGCAAAGTTACACAGGAAAATTTTTGAAAAAGACATTATAGATAAGATATTAATTTTTAGAAATTATAATGTTTGAATAAGAATTTAAGTAATATATTACTAAGTTTATTATTTCATGTTTACATATTGTAAAATCTATTAAATTAGGATTTATTACATAGATACAGTATAAAATTAAATAATTTTTTATATTGTCTAAACAACTTACTTGTGGTAAAATATAAGTAACAACTGGAGCACATGTATGACTTGCTACATATTCGGGCCTAACACTTTTTAAAAGGGAATGAGATTCTCTTATTAGTATAAAATGCTTCCTTGAGAAGACTTTAGAAGGTAAGGCTATCATACCCACCTGATTATATCAGGACCAATTTAGGCAAGATACTACGGTGCTTTGGTTTTTTTTGACTGGTAAATTTTTTCCGGTCTTTTTTAATTTTAAATATAAAATAATAATATAAATGGAGTAAGAGATGTTACATCAATTTTCAAGAAATGAGTTAATAATTGGTACTCAAGGATTAGAAATATTAAAAGGTAAGAGAGTAGGTATATTAGGAGTAGGTGGAGTAGGATCATTCGCAGCAGAGTCTTTGGCACGCTCTGGTATTGGTTCACTTGTTCTTATGGACAAAGATGATATAGATATTACAAATATTAATAGACAGATTCATGCTACAACAAAAACTGTTGGTTGCAGTAAAGTTCAAGAAATGAAAAAAAGAATACTAGATATTAATCCTGACTGCGAAGTAATAGCAATACAAGATTTTTATACAGAGGAGACTTTTAGTAAATTTTATGAGAAGAAACTAGATTTTGTAATTGATGCCTGTGACACCGTTACTTTTAAGATACATTTAATAAAATATTGTTTAAGTAATGATATTAAGTTTATAAGTGTTATGGGATCAGCTAATAAAATGGATCCAACTCGTTTTGAAATTACAGATATAAGAAAAACAACAGTATGTCCTTTGGCTAAGGTAATTAGAACAAAGTTAAAAAAAGAAAAAATCAAAGGTAAAGTACCTGTAGTATACTCAACAGAAAGTCCTACTAAAGCTAATAAAGAATATTTAGATAAAATAGGGAAACAAGATTCAGAAATTCGCAAATCAAAAATACCACCTGCGTCAAATGCGTTTTGTCCCTCAGTTGCAGGATTAATTGCAGCTAATTATGTTTATATGAATTTATTGGAAAATATAAAAATATTAACTATTGAAAAACCAGAGTAAAAATATAAAGCAACGCTTTCATTAGCGTTGCTTTTCTTCGTTCAAAGGTTGACATATATAACTTTGTAAGAATTTCTGTAAACTTTACATGAAATTCGAAAAAAATATTATTTTCATTTTCATAAAAAAAAATCTCAAAAATTTATAATTTTATTTGATTTTTTATATCAAACATTGTATAATTATTATAGATGAGAAAGGAGGATTACTTTGAAGAATAAAGGAACATTACTGGCACAAAATCTTAAAAAGCTTCGAAAAATGAACAATTACTCTATGTCAGCAGTAGCAGACAAGCTAGAGTTGTCATCTCACGGTGTATACGCTAACTGGGAATATGGCAGAAACGAACCCAATGTTGCTACTCTAGTATCTATTGCAAAATTATATAATGTAACAATAGATGAGTTAGTGGGCTACAAAACTGAAAAAGTAGAACGTTCAGAGTTAGAAGGTACACACTTTGAAGTAATTGATATGATTAAGGCTTTAGATAGCGAAGATTGTAAATTAGTAGAAGAGGTTTTAAGAAGATTTAGGGGATATTCTTTTTCTAGGCACTTGAATCTATAAAATAAATTCAAATTACTTAGGCTATATGAGTTATATGTAGTATATTAAATTAATAGTTTTAGATATAGGCTAGGTTAATAAACTTAGCCTATATTTTCTTTTTCTGTCAAAGGAAAGGGTGTGATAACTATAGGCACAAAAAATTTGATGATAAAGATTTTAAATTATGCTATAGAAAAAAAAGCCAGTGATATCCATATTTATCCGAATATATCAGGAAATTCCTTTATAAAACTCAGAGTAATGGGGAGTCTGAGTAAATATGAAAAATATTCTAATAGGGAGTTAGAAGCAGTAATTTCATTATTGAAATTTAATGCAAATATAGACATTTCAAGAAATAAAGAACCACAAAGTGGAAGGTTTGTTTATAGGCTCTTAGGTAAAGAATATTATCTAAGGGTTTCTACTTTGCCTTTAAGTGAATTACTTGAAGGTTGTGTAGTAAGAATTTTTACAAATGAATTAGAGGATGTAGAATATAGTTTGTTTTTAAAAGATAGTTCATTTATTGATAGGCTTTCTTTAAGAGCAAATGGATTAATTCTTTTTTCTGGTCCCACAGGAAGTGGTAAGTCAACATCTATGTATAAACTAGCTAGTAGATGTGCAAAATTAGGGAAACAAGTACTTACTATAGAGGATCCGGTAGAGAAGAATATAAATAACTTAATTCAAATGCAAATTAATGAAAAAGCAGGAATAACATATGAAAATGCGTTAAAATCTATGTTACGCTGTGATCCAGATGTTCTTGTTGTAGGGGAAGTGAGAGACTGCAAGACAGCTGGACAGGTTATTACCTCGACATTTTCAGGACATCTAGTATTAAGTACAATTCATGCGGAAGATTCGTTTGGTGTGATTAATAGGTTAAGGGATTTAAAACTATCACATGAAGATATTAAACAAACTTTAATTTGTATAATTTCGCAAAGATTGGTGAAATTAACAAATAAAAAAAGAGGGTTAATTACTGAAATATTAACAAAAGATGAAATTCAAAATTATATCGATAATAATTATAATTTCAATAATAGATATTCTTTGCAGTATAAATTTAATATTGCTTACGAAGAGGGGTTAATATCGTTACATGAAAAAGAAAAATGGGGATATTAGTAAACTTCTTGATGAAGAAAATAAGATCTATTTTATACAAAGACTATCTGAATTAATTGAACATGGTTATATGTTAGAAGATTCAATTGAGTTTCTACTTTTTCAATATGATGTTTCTTTTCAAAAAATTGATAAAATAAAATTAGAACTCTCTCATGGAAAAAAATTGTCGGATATTTTAGGATATCTAGGGTATTCTGCATTTGTTATAAGTAAGATGAGATTTGCAGAAGATTATGGCAGTATTGAAGATATGCTAATAGAAATAGAAAATTATTTAAAAATAAAAAAAGAACAAAAAGAAAAAGTAATAAAAACATTAAGATATCCTTTAATCCTAATCATAGCATTAGTTGCTTTGATTATGGTATTTAATTTGCTGGTAATTCCGCAGTTTGAAAGTATTTATACATCATCTAGTATAAAAATGGATATTCAAACAATTATTCTAATAAAAATTATATATTATACTCCTAAGATTATATCTGTTATAGTCATGTTAATAATAGGAATAGCTTTGTATATGTTATACATAAAAAAATATAAAAAAATTAAGTTTTTAAAAACATTAATGTATATTCCAAAAGTAAGAACATATGCAAAACTATATTATTCTTATAAATTCACTTTAGAATTAAGTTTATTTTTAATGAGTGGATTCTCTCTAAAAACAGCATTAGAGGTGATTATAGAAGAAGATTATGACTATTACTTAACTTATTTTTCTAAAAAAATAATAAAAGATTTAGACAAAGGACTTAGCTTTGAAGAAGCAATTGCCAGTATTAAGTTTTTTGATAAATCTGTAGAAAAATTTGTAGTACATGGGAAAAATAATGGATTTATCGATAAGGAATTAAAACTATTTAGTGAGTTAATGTTAGATACTTTTCTAACATCATTAGATAAAATGCTAAGAAAATTTCAGCCAGTGCTATTTGCTTTATTAGCCTTTGTAATAATTGGACTATATATGGTAATATTACTACCGATATTTAATATGGCAAGTTCGCTGAAATAAGGAGAGAAGTATGGTAAATAATGTACTAAAATTAAGAGGGAAAAACAAAAATAAGGATGGTTTTACTCTCATAGAAATGCTTATAGTACTTTTTATTATAGCTATATTACTTATATTAATTATCCCTAATATAACTAAAAATATAGACACAGCTAAAGATAAAAGTGCAGAAGCTTATGAGAAGACTGTTCAATCACAAGTTACAGCGTATGAAATTAACGAAAAAGATTCAGATGTAACATTTGATAAGTTAGTTAATAAACATTATTTAGAAGGACCTGCTGATAAGGCAAGTACAGCACCTAATGGAAAAAAAATAATAATTTCTCATGGAAAAGCTACATTACAAAGATAATTCAGCTTTTAGTTTAGTAGAAATGATAGCTGTATTGTTTATAGTAAGTATCATAATAATTATTTTATCAATGATTACAATATCTGATTATTCTAAGTATAAGGATAGAATGGCAATAAATGAAGTTGTTTCTGATATTTATCTTATGCAGACTGATAGTTTAAAATATGGGAATACATATATAGATTTTTTTACTCGTGATAATGAGTATATGTTAAATTCTAAGAGTAATAAAAAATGGAAAAAAATACCTCGAAATGGTAAAGCATTACTAAGAGGAAATACAGTTAGATTCAGATACAGAAATGGTAATTTAATATCTAAAGCTAATACAATCGATGTAAAACTATCAACAACAGTGTATAGGATTATAATTCATTTGGATTCAGGTTATGTAACTGTAGATGAAATCTAGAAATAATGGTTTTACATTTATAGAGTTAATAGCTGCTTTATTTATATGCTCATTAATTTTTATATTCTTTATACCGAATATGGTAAAACAATATTCAAATCTAGCAAAGATTGAAAAAAAGTTAGAAATGAAAGAAATTTTATATGAAGAAATTTGTAATCATAGTAGTGAAAGAAATTTTAAGGTAAGAAGAGATAACTATATGATTATAGTCAATGGAAATAATGCTGAAATTTATGATGAAGAGTCAACCGATAAAATTAGGTATGGATAAAAGAAATAATGGTTTTACTCTTTTAGAAGTGATTGTATCCTTATTTATATTGACTATCTTAACGATACTTCTTACTCTGATTTTACAAACTACGCTTCAAACTTCAAAGAGATTTTTGGAGTATAGCGATTATGAATATGGATTAGCTCATAAGAAAATTTTTGAAATCTATAATGCAAGTAATGAAGTAGTCAGGTTCAGTAATCAAATAATTATGGTTTCAAAAGAAAACAAGGAAGAAGTATTATTAATTTTCCGTGGGGATAGAGTTTTCATAGAAAAAAAGAAAAATACTAATTCTTATGTAGGTAATATTTTACTATTAAAAAAAATAAAGAGCTACTCGATAAATCAAAATAAAAATTTATTGACAATAAATATTATTGATAGAGATAATAAAAAGCGTGTTTTACATTTGAAATTAAAAAACAATAATAAAGAAAATCTTAGAAATACTAAACGGGAGAGAAGTTATAAACCTAGAGAAATAATAAGTAAAGTGAGCGCTAAAAATAATATTAATCTAATTAAAATACCTCCCTGGATTAGAAAAGAGACGTAAATATGAGAAAAGAAGGAAATGCAATTGTAATTTCATTAATGACATTACTTTTTATTATAATCGTAATGATTAGCGTAGTAGGTATATATATAAATAAATTTTATAGTATTAAAAATCTAAATGATTATTATGATAAAAGAATAGTAGAGCAGTTGAAAATAAATAATTCTAAATAATGAGAAAAATACAGCTTTAAAAGATAGAGGTTTTAAAGCTGTATTTTTATAGATTATATAACATATTTATTGCTTTGTTTTAGTAAATGGTTTAAAATGTTATTATATTAATTAAGTGTTATAAATTAAAGGAGAATATTAATGAGTAAAAAATCAATTGTGTTATTAACAGTAGTAGGAATAGGTACTCTAGCAACTGCGGCTATTTTTGCAAAAAATGAACAATTAAATGCGGAAGACGAAGAAAAGATTAGAGAGTCTAAAGAATATTTAGAATCAAAAGGATACTCAGTAAGTAAATATAATAGTCCTATAAATGGATTTAATTTATTATCAGTATCAAGTTTACCAACATATTATAAAGTAGCTAAAACAGTAGCTAAGTATGTGCTGTAAGCTATGTTTATTCCAGAAAAAAATTATTCGTTCTATGAAGCGGAACCTAAAGGGAAGTTAACATTTAAAAAGTTCTGTAAAGAAATGTATTACAGAATAATGTATGATGAAATATCATTATTATCAGCTAATTTAAGTTATTATTTTATATTATCTATGTTTCCTATGTTAATTGTGGTGATGGCATTAACTCCATACTTTAACATTGATCAAAAGTACTTGCTTACTAAAATTCAGTCTTTTGCACCAGGAGACTTAGGTAATTTTATATTCGGAATGATTTCAGAAGTATTAAATAGTAAAAGTAACAACACTCTTATCACGTTAGGAATTGTTTTTACATTATGGTCTGCATCTAATGGTATTTATGGTATAATTATTGCTTTTAACAATGCTTTTAGAGTTAGAGATGGAAGAATATGGATAGTAACTAAATTAATAAGTATTTTATTTACAGTTCTATTTTTAGTAGGGATGTTTCTAGTTCTTGCATTGGTAGTTTTTGGAAAACAACTTACATATTTATTATTCCATAAGTTAAACCTAGATGAAGGATTTTATAATGTTTGGTCTTATTTAAGTTATAGTTTTCCAATAATATTTACGTTTATAGTTTTCGTGTTTTTATATATTTTAGGACCAAATTTACGACTTAAATCAATAAGTATATTTCCTGGAGCAATTTTTTCAACAGTTTCTTGGACATTAGTCAGTAGGCTTTTTGGATATTATATTGATCATTTTTCGAGTTATATAAAAACATATGGAACAATAGGAGCACTAATGGCTTTTATAATTTGGTTGTATATTACAGGTTATGTTTTAATTTTAGGTGCTGAAATTAATGCAATCTTTCATAATTATAGAGTTGAACATCGTGTATTCGAGGAAACACATACAAGTGAATAAAAATATAAAGAGTTGATTTTTCAACTCTTTTATTATTTTCATAAAACAATTTTATATAAAAATAAAGTAAGTTATAGTATAATGAAGTCATATGTAATATGTAGAATATTAAGTTTTTCACGAAAGGTATTATAGAGAATGATTAAAGAAATATATTTAGCAGGTGGATGTTTTTGGGGAGTAGAAGGGTACTTTTCACAGTTAGAGGGTGTTATTGAAACAAAAGTAGGCTATAGTAATGGTCAAACACAAGATACAAATTATAAATTAATAAAAGCAACAGATCATGCGGAAGTTATTTATTTGAAGTATGATGATGAAGTTCTTCCGTTAATAGATGTTTTACGTCATTATTTTAGAATAATTGATCCAATAAGTATTAATAAGCAAGGTGGAGATGTAGGTCGTCAATATAGAACGGGAATATACTATGTTGATGAAAACACTTCTAAGATTGTCAAGACTTTTATTTCTGAACTTCAAGAGAAATATTCTAAAAAAATAGCTGTAGAAGTCGAGCAGGTAAATAATTATATTGATGCTGAAGAATATCATCAAAAATATCTTGAAAAAAATCCTACGGGTTATTGTCATGTAGATTTAAGTTTAGCTAAAAAAAGTTTATAGTATAAAAGTTTAAAACAAAGAAATGTTTTGAAAAAATATAAAAAAAAAGGTAAAATATAAGTAAGTATATATAATAGAGGAGTTAAAAAATGACAAATATTTTAATTTTTGGGCATAAAAACCCAGATACAGATACAATTTGTTCTGCTATCGTTTATAATAATTTAAAAAGACTACAAGGGATGGATACAGAAGCTGTTAGGCTTGGAGAATTAAATGATGAAACTAAATATGCATTGGACTATTTTGGTGTTAGCACTCCACGTTTAGTGGAAAGTGTTAATGAAGGGCAACATGTAATATTAGTTGACCATAATGAGTTTCAACAGTCAGTTAATGGAATCGAAAATGCAGTAATTCGTGAAGTTATTGATCATCACAGAATTGCCAATTTCGAGACAGCGGCACCACTATATTACAGAGCTGAGCCGCTAGGATGTACAGCTACAATCTTAAAGAAGATTTATGAAGAGCAAAGTGTTCATATTAATAAGCAAATGGCAGGACTTATGCTTTCAGCAATAATTTCTGATTCATTATTGCTTAAATCACCAACATGTACTTTACGTGATAGAGTAGCAGCTGAAGAACTAGCAGCTATTGCAGAAGTTAATTTAGAAGAATATGGTTTAGCTATGCTAAAAGCAGGAGCTTCTACTAAAAATAAAAAAGCTGAAGAATTAATTTTATTAGATGCCAAGGAATTTATCTTAGGAGATGATAAATTAATTGTAGCTCAAATTAATACAGTAGATGAGAAAGAAGTTTCTGAACGAAAAGAAGAACTAGTTAGTGCTATAAATAAAGAAATCTCAGAAAAAGGATTATCAGCATTTGTATTTGTAATTACAAATATACTAACTTCTAACTCTGAAGTATTAGTTCTAGGAGATAAAAAAGATAAAGTAGCTTCAGCATTCAACAAAGCTTTAAATAATGATTTTATGATGCTAGAGGGAGTAGTTTCACGTAAGAAACAAGTAGTTCCTCAAATTACTGAAGAGTTTACAAAATAATTTGAAAAGTTATTGAAAGTGGGACTAGTTTCCACTTTCTTTATATAAATTAAAAAATTTAAAGATTAAAAAGAGGATTTTAAATGAAAAATAGTAAATCTTTACTTTGGACTTTTATTAAGAGTACTGTGGTAAACTGCTTAATAGTTATAGCATTTTCAGGATTATTTAATGGAAGCCTAAAGATAGATAAACCAATATATGGTTTTTATGGTGCATTACTTTTAACTATATTGTATATGTTTATTAGGCCTATAATATTGATGATTAGTATAGTTCCGATTATCATGACTTTTGGTATTTTTATAGTTATAATTAATGCTCTATTAATAATGTTTGTATCATATTTATTAGCACCACATTTTGAAGTAGCTTCATTTGCATCAGCTTTCTTCTTAGCAATATTTATATCTATATTTAATGCATTATTAAATAGTAATGATAGAAAAATCATAATAAAAAAATTCTAAAGGTTGATAGATAACCTTAATATTATCTAAATAAAAATAGTAAGGAAAACTAAATGAAAATAGTAACAACAAGAGATCTAATTGAAAAATTAGATTTAGAAATAATTAGTGGAGAAAACGGACTAGATAGGGAAATAACTACAGGGGAGTTATCTCGACCTTCATTACAGTTGGCGGGTTACTTCTCACATTATAACCCCCAAAGAGTACAGATACTAGGTATGAGTGAGTTATCTTTTTTTAAGTTATTAACAGACTCAGAAAAAAGTTCTAGAATGGGTATGTTATGTACAAGGATTACTCCTTGCATTATTATCTCACGAGGTTTAGAAATTCCGAATGAATTAATAGAGGCATCTAATAAATATGATACTCCAGTACTACGTAGCAACTCTGAAACTACTAAATTAATGGGATATATTACATATTATCTGCAAAATATGTTTGCTCCAACTACATCGATACATGGTGTATTTATCGAGGTTTACGGTATCGGTATACTATTAACTGGGGAAAGTGGTATTGGTAAAAGTGAAATAGCATTAGAACTAATAAAAAGAGGCCACCGCCTAGTAGCTGATGATAGAGTAGATATTAGAGAGCTTCAGAAAGATTACTTAATTGGAACATGTGAATCTCCTTTGATTAAGCACTTATTAGAAATAAGAGGACTAGGAATAATCAATGTAATGACATTATTTGGAACTGGAGCAGTTAGAAATGAAAAACGACTTCAACTAAATATTCATTTAGAAACATGGGATGATTCTAAACAATACGACCGTATTGGTTTAAATAATGAAAAAAAAGAAATATTAAATTCTAAAATAGAAAAGAAAACTATACCAGTTAGACCAGGACGAAATGTTGCAATTATTATTGAATCTGCAGCAATGAATTATCGTTTAAATCAAATGGGAACAAATACTGCTAAAGATTTTACTATTAGACTAGAAGAGGAAATAAAAAAAAATAACACAGAAAGTAGCAAAGGAGAGTAAATATGAACTTAGGATATATTAATCCAATTGCATTTCATTTGTTTACAAAACCAATTTATTGGTATGGAATAATAATTGCTACGACAGTGTTAGTAGCATATTTAATGGCTGAACATGAGGCTACAAAAAGAGGATTACCAAAGGATACTATGCTAGATCTCTTATTAATGGCCTTACCTGTAGCATTTATTTTCGCTCGAGCCTATTATGTTGTGTTTAGATGGGATTATTATTCAAAACACAAAGATGAAATAATTGCAATATGGGACGGAGGTATAGCGATATATGGGGGCCTTTTAGGTGGTTTTATAATGCTATATTTCTTTGCAAGAAAGAGAAAGATAAAAATTATAAAACTATTAGATATCATAGCTCCAAGTTTGTTAGTAGGTCAAATGTTAGGTCGATGGGGAAATTTCTTTAACCATGAGGCCTATGGTGAAACAGTAAGTCGTGGATATTTAGAAAATAGATTTATACCTAAATTTATTGTAGATAATATGTATATTGAAGGAGCATATAGGCAACCAACATTTTTATATGAGAGTGTTTGGTGTTTAATTGCAGTAGTAATACTGATAATAATTCGAAATAGATTGGCTCAAAGTGAAGTTTTTGCCCTGTATATTATACTATATGGTGTAGAGAGATTTATTGTTGAAGGTATGAGAACAGATTCTCTATATTTAGGTAGTTTGAGAGTATCGCAAGTACTTTCACTAGTATTTGTGATAGGAAGTTTGATATACTTAATAGTACTAAATACAAAATATAAGAATAAAAAGATTTTATATAAAGAATCATAAAAAAGAGGATAAAATTATGGTAGAAAAAATTTACGATTTAATTATTGTAGGAGCTGGTCCTGCTGGGATGACAGCATCAATATATGCTTCTCGAGCTAATATGTCAGTTCTAATGTTAGAAAGAAAATATCCAGGTGGACAAATGCAGTCAACTGAAGAAATAGAAAATTATACAGGATATGAACATATTACAGGTCCTGAGCTATCAGAAAAAATGTTTGAGCATTCTAAAAAATTTGGAACTGAATTCGCATTTGGAAATATTACTAAAATTGAAGTAAAAGAAAATTTAAAATATGTAACAGCTGGTTCTACTGAATATAGCGCTAAATCTGTAATTATTGCAACAGGTTCAGAACATAGAAACCTTAATGTAAAAGGAGAAGAAGAATTTTCTGGTAAAGGGGTTAGTTACTGTGCTGTTTGTGATGGTGCTTTCTTTAGAAATAAAGAAGTAGTCGTTGTAGGTGGAGGAGACTCTGCTGTAGAAGAAGCATTATATCTATCTAACCTTGCTTCTAAAGTTACAATTGTTCATAGACGTGATGAGTTACGTGCTCAAAAAATACTACAAGATAGAGCATTTGCTAAAGAAAACATTGAATTTAGTTGGGATAGTGTAGTTAATGAAATCAAAGGTGAGAGAAAAGTTAAATCTGTTGAGATACGAAATGTGAAAACAGATGAAATAAGTTCTATTCCTGCAGATGGAGTATTTATCTATGTAGGTATGACGCCACAAACAAATGATTTTAAGGATTTAGGTATAACAAACACAGTGGGATATATTCCTACTAATGAAAAATTAGAAACGACAATTCCTGGTATTTTTGCTGCTGGTGATGTTAGAGAAAAAGAAATACGACAAGTAGTAACGGCTGCTTCTGATGGTGCAATTGCTGCACAAGGAGCATATGATTTTGTAGAAAGCTTGAAATAAAAAAAGACTCAAGAAAAATCTTGAGTCTTTTTTAAATAAAATCTTTGTTTAAAGAAGAAATAATCTCTACTTTTGAATTAGTTACAGGATGATTGAAAACTACTTTTAGGGCTCCAAGATACATTTTATCATATTTGTATCCATCGTTTGAATAGAGTTTATCTCCAATAATTGCATTGCCAATTGAAGACAAGTGAACTCGAATTTGATGAGTTCTTCCTGTATCTAAGGAAATCATAACCATAAATTTATTTTGATCTATTTTTTCACAAGAGAGTATATTTGTAATAGCTTGTTTACCTTTATTAGTAACTGCCATTTTATTCTTTTCACGAATATCACGACCTATATTAGTTTTTATGGTTTGTGGTTTTATATTATTTTTTGTAAGTGCTGTATAATATCTTTTAATCTCACGATTTTCTAACATTTGATCAAGTTTTGATTTTATTAATGGTGTTTTTGAAAAAATCACCAGTCCACAAGTGTCAATATCTAATCGATGAATTGGTTCAAGATATTGGTAGTCGGAAATTAAATAATTAACTAGAGTATCATCTTCAATACTAATATCATTCGGATGAGTTTTAATTCCAAAAGGCTTAGAAACTACTAGTAAATATGGGTCTTCGTATTCTTTTTTTATTGATAAACTGTTATTTATTAAATAATTTGATTTTGATAATTCTATATTTAGTTCGAGAACATCATTTTTTGCTAATAATGTGTTAAATTTAGCGATATCATTATTAATTAAAATTGTATTATTATCATGATGTGATTGCATTCTTATAATGTGAAGATTTTTCTTTGAAATTTTTAAAAAATTAACTAGATAATCTTCTACACTTTTATAATCATTTAAAACTTTAAAATGCATAATTGCTCCTTTATTATTGATGAGTATTGTAAATACAATTGTATGTGCGTTAAAATATATTATAGGTAATATATTTTATTTAATATATAACGTAATAATATTAATATTCAACTTTTAGTTGTTCTAATTATATAATACTTTATATAATGAATAAAGTAAAAAGAAGGGAGAAATTTTAATGACTTTATAATTTAATAATGATTATTCAAGGGGAGCCCATCCAAAAGTTATTGAGAAAATTGTACAAACAAATATGCATTTAGAATCTGTCTATGGATTCGATAGTTATTGTTCTAGTGCAAAAAATAAAATTAAGGAGTCTTGTGGGAAAAGAGATGCCGAGATATATTTTTTAGTAGGTGGGACACAAACTAATGCTACTGTAATTAGAAGTATATTAAAGCAATCTGAAGGAGTTATTGCTCCGGATACGGGGCATATAAGTACACACTAAGCAGGAATAATTGAGGTAGGGGGACATAAAGTAATAGAACTTACAAATTATGAAGGTAAGATAAGAGCAATTGATGTTAAAAATTATATCGATAATTATAATAAAGATGAAATTAAAATGTATATGGTAACACTTGGAATGGTTTATATTACATTCCCAACAGAATATGGTACATTATATTCAAAAAAAGAGTTAGAAGAACTATATGATGTATGTAAAGAAAACAATATCCCTTTGTATATAGATGGGGCAAGGTTAGGATATGGTTTAGTTACAAAAGAGTGTGATATGACATTTAATGAGTTTTCAAATTTATGTGATATTTTTTATATAGGTGGAACAAAAGTTGGTGCTCTTTGTAGAGAAGCTGTTGTTTTTTCAAATAAAAGTTATGTACCAAATAATTTCCCGACTTTAATTAAACAGATGGGGGGATTGTTAGCAAAAGGAAGATTACTTGGAGTACAATTCGATGCTCTATTTACAGATGATTTATATTTTGAAATAAGTAGAAATGCTTTAAAAATGGCAAATAGATTAAAGAGAAACTTAAAATCAAAAAATTATAAATTCCTTATTGATTCACCAACCAATCAACAATTTATAATTTTAGAAAATAAAAAGATTAAGGAATTACAGAAATTTATTAATTTTTCAATTTGGGAGAATTACAATGACGATAATTCTGTTATTAGGTTAGTAACAGATTGGTCTACAACGGAAGAGGATATAGATAAGGTAGTAAAATTATTTTAAAATGAAACTTTTAGGAAACTAGTTATAAATAACTAGTTTATTTTTTTTTTATTAATAAATTAATGCATTAAAATTTAAATTTACTGTTGATTTTAAAGCTTATTTATAGTATTATTAAACTTGTATTTAGTAAAAGTAAACTAATAGTTTAATAACAGAATACTTTGACGACAAAAAGTTCGTTAATATTAAACTTTTGTGACAAAAAGTAAGATAATAATAAACTTAGTAATAGCAATTTTGTTATTGTTAGGAAAGGAGATAAGATGTACTCAATAGGCGAAAGATTAAAAAGATTGAGAATTCAAAAAAATCTCACCCAAGAAGAATTAGGAGAACGTACAGATTTAAGTAAAGGATATATTTCTCAAGTAGAACGTGACTTAGCTTCACCATCTATGGAAACATTTTTTAATATTTTACAGGTTCTAGGTTGTGCTCCAAAAGATTTTTTTGATAAAGAAAGTTCAAGTCAAAAAGTATACTATTCATTAGAAGATCAAACTAGTTATGAAGAAACTGATGAAGGTTATGAACTAACTTGGTTAGTGCCCGAATCTAATGAAAAAGAAATGGAATCATTAATTCTTAAATTAGAGAAAAATAGCAATTATAAAACTTTTTCACCATCAGAATCAGAAACTTTATGTTATGTTTTGCGAGGAAAGTGTAAACTAAAACTTGGAGAAGAGGAATTTATTGCTTCAGAAAAAGAATCATTTTATTTTTTAGCTACTTCAGAGCACAGGTTATCAAATCCATTTGATAAAGAATGTGAAATTTTAATAGTAGCAACTAATTCGTATTTATAAGGAGAAAAAAATGGCAAATATTGTTGAATTTAAAGATGTATCAATGTCGTTTGGTAATAATAAAGTTTTAAAAAATATTGATTTAGAAATCGAAAAAGGTAATTTTTATACTTTATTAGGACCAAGTGGATGTGGTAAAAGTACAATTTTAAAATTAATAGGTGGATTTTTAAGTCCAACTTCAGGAGATGTACTATTAGATAATAAAGTGGTAAATGATTTACCAGCTAATAAACGTCAAGTTAATACCGTTTTCCAGGATTATGCATTATTTCCACATATGAATGTTTTTGAAAACGTAGCTTTTGGTTTAAAAATAAAAAATGAAAAGAAAGAAGTAATAAATAAAAAAGTTAAGAAGGCTTTAAAACAAGTTAACCTTGTAGGTTTTGAAAAACGTGATATTAGCGAAATGAGTGGTGGGCAAAAACAACGTGTTGCAATTGCTCGCGCAATTGTAAATGAGCCGGAAATTATTTTACTTGATGAATCTTTATCTGCACTTGATTTAAAATTACGACAAGAGATGCAGTATGAACTTCGTGAGTTACAACAACAAACAGGGATAACTTTCATATATGTAACACATGACCAAGAAGAAGCACTAGCTATGAGTGATTATATCTTTGTAATGAATAATGGTAAAATTGAACAAAGTGGAACTCCTCTGGATATTTATGATGAACCTGTAAATAGATTTGTTGCAGATTTTATAGGAGAATCTAATATTGTTAATGCTGTAATGGTAGATGATTATTTAGTAGAAATTTACGGAAAACAATATGAATGTGTTGATGCTGGTTTAGATAAAAATAAACGAGTAGAAGTAGTAATTAGACCAGAAGATTTAGAAATCACTTCTTCAGAAAAAGGGAAAATTAATGTGGTAGTTGATACACAACTATTTAGAGGTGTACATTATGAAATTTGTTGTTTAGATGATCAGTATAACGAATGGATTGTACATTCAACTAAAGAAGCAAAACCTGGTTCTGCTGTCGGACTAAACTTTGATCCTGAAGCAATACATATCATGGTACCAGGAGAAACAGAAGAAGAATTTGATGCACGTTTAGAATCATATGAAGAGGAGGAATAATAATGTTTAATAAAAAAACACGCTCACTTTTCATGATTCCATATGTAATGTGGATGTTACTTTTTGTAGTATTTCCAATTTTACTGATTGTTTATTATTCTTTTAGAGATATTAATGGTAATTTTACACTTTCAAACTATCAAGTATTTTTTAGTAGCACATATGTATTAATGACGCTTTATAGTTTTTGGTATGCTTTTTTAATTACTCTAATTTGTTTAGTAATAAGTTATCCTTTAGCTTTTATAATTAGTAAAAGCAAATATAGCGAATTGCTGCTTTTACTTATTATATTACCTACATGGATCAATATATTATTAAAAACATACGCGTTCTTAGGATTATTTGGAGAATATGGAACAATTAATAGTTTCTTAGAATATATAGGAATAGGTACGCAAAGTTTATTATTTAACTCATTCAGTTTTGTATTTGTATCTAGTTATATATTCCTACCATTTATGTTATTACCAATCTACAACTCAGTAGTTGGAATTAATAGAAACTTGATAGAAGCTTCATATGATTTAGGGGCAGATTTTAAAACTACATTTAGAAAAATTATATTTCCTTTAAGTATTAATGGAGTAAAAACAGGAATACAGGTAACATTTATTCCAGCATTATCTCTATTTATGATAACAAGACTTATTGCAGGAAATAAGATTATTAACTTGGGTACTGCTATTGAAGAGCATTTTCTTGTTACACAAAACTGGGGATTAGGATCTACAATAGCTGTATTCTTAATAGTTGTAATGGGAATTATAATGGTATTAACAAATACTAAAGATAAAGTAACTATAGGAGGAAAAAAATAATGAAATTAACTTCAAAATTATACTTAATAGTTATTTTTGCAATATTATATATACCTCTAGTTTATTTAGCGTACTATTCATTTAACTCTGGAAAAACAATGATAGATTTCGAAGGATTCTCATGGAAACACTATGTAGAATTGTTTGAAAATACTCGTATGATGGTAATTGTTATTAATACTTTAGTAGTTGCTTTACTATGTGGATTATTTTCAGCTGTTTTAGGAACTTTAGGAGCATTAGGTATATACTCACTAAAATCTAACAAAAAGAAAAATAGTTTTTTAATTGGTAATAATATCTTGATTGTGAGCCCAGACGTAATAATTGGGTGTTCATTCTTACTTATGTTTACATTTATAGGAAAACAGTTAGGAATTGATAGTATTCAAGGTTTTTGGTCAGTTCTACTATCGCATATAGCTTTTAGTATACCGATAGTAGTATTGATGGTACTACCAAAATTATATGAGATGCCAAAATCTATAATTGATGCAGCTGTTGACCTTGGGGCAACATATCCACAAGTTTTAAGTAAAATCGTTATTCCGTATATTACTCCTGGAATTCTAGCAGGGTTCTTTATGGGACTAACATATTCACTTGATGACTTTGCGGTAACTTTCTTCGTTACTGGTAATGGATTCCAAACACTATCAGTAGAAATTTATTCAATGGCAAGACAAGGAATAAACTTACAAATTAATGCATTATCAACCGTATTAACTCTATTTGTTGTAATTGCAGCAATTATATATTATATAATTAATACAAGTAAGTTGAAAAGGGAGGTAAGATAGTATGAAAAAATTACTTATTTCTGCTTTATCAATCTTAGTTATTTGCTTAGGTTTATTATACAGTAGAGATTTCATTGATAGCTCAAGTAGTGGAGAAAAACAAACTCTTACAATTTTCAACTGGGGTGAATATATTGATCCAGACTTAATTAAAAAATTTGAAGCTGAAACTGGAATAAAAGTTGTTTATGAAACTTTCGATTCAAATGAGGCTATGCTAACAAAAATACAGTCAGGATCTACACCTTATGATTTAGTTGTACCTTCAGATTATATGATTAAAAAAATGAAGAAATTAGATTTATTAAAAAAACTAGATCATAGTAAACTAGAAGGTTTTGATAATATAGATAAACAATTTATAAATCTTTCTTTTGACCCTAACAACGATTATTCTGTTCCATATTTCTGGGGAACATTAGGAATTGTTTATAACAAGACAAAAGTTCCAGGTGATTTAAAATTTGAAAAATGGGATGACTTATGGGATGCTCGTTTAGAAAATAATATTCTTCTTATTGATGGCGCAAGAGAAATGATGGGAATTGCTTTACAATCTGAAGGTAATTCTGTAAATGATACTAATGAAGTTAATCTTAATTTAGCTGAGAAAAAATTAGAATTATTACATAAAAATGTTAAAGCAATAAATGCTGATGAGAAAAAAATGCTAATGATTAACAATGAAGCTTGGGTTTCAGTTGTCTTTTCAGGTGATGCATCTGCAATAATGACAGAAAATGAAAATATGGTATATTCAGTACCTAAAGAAGGAACAAACCTTTGGTTTGATAACATAGTTATACCTAAAACATCAAAAAATGAAGATGCAGCTTATAAATTTATTAACTTTATGCTTAGACCAGAAAATGCAGCTCAAAATGCTAAATTCATTGGATACGCTACTCCAAATGAGAAAGCTAAAGAATTATTACCAGAAGAAGTTACTTCTGATGAACAGTTCTATCCTGATTTAAGTAGTATAGAAAAAGCAGAAGTTTATGAAGATTTATCACCAGCGATGCTTCAGTTATACAATGACTTATTCTTGAAATTTAAAATAAATAATAGAAATTAATATGAATTAAGATAAAGTAGATTATTTATAAAAAATGAAATCTACTTTATCTTTTATTATAGTTGAAACAGCTATTCATGTTGTTATATAATAAATATAAATAGTAGAGAAGGGAGAAATATTTATGAAGACAAGTACTTTACTATTAATTACAATATTACCAATAGAATTAATGACATTGTTGTTATTTTTTTTACCTGAAAGACATCTTATAACTGGAATTATGATGATGGCATTATATTTTGGAATAATAATGTTGGTTTTAGGAAAATATATAAAAAGAGGTGATAATGCTCACTTGATTAATGGCATCGATATTAGTTTTGAAGAAGCAAAATTACCAGAAAATATTGAAAAGTATTCTAAAGATAGTAAGATTGTAGGAAATATATGTTTAGGAGTAGGTAGTATATGTTTCCTTATAGTTATAGTATACTTTATTGTAATTAATATTTAGTAATAAGTATAGTGAATAATCTTTCACTATGCTTTTTTTACTATAAGTAATATATAAAATGTGGTATAATTATATAGTTAAGTTTATATAGGAGGATTGTATGTTTCAGGCTTTATATAGAAAATATCGACCACAAACATTTAAAGATATTGTAGGTCAAAATCATATAGTTTCAGTACTAAAAAATGCAATTGAAAAGAATCAAATTAGCCATGCGTACTTGTTTTACGGTCCTAGAGGGACGGGTAAAACTTCGATTGCTAAAATATTTGCTAATGAAGTAAATAAAAATGAGGTATATCAAAAAGAAAATGTAGATATAATTGAGATAGATGCCGCAAGTAACAATGGTGTTGATGAAGTTCGTGATATAAAAGAAGCAATCAAATTTTTACCAAGTGAAGGAAAGTATAAAGTTTATATAATTGATGAAGTACATATGCTTACAACAGCAGCCTTTAATGCTCTACTAAAAACTTTAGAAGAACCACCGGCACATGTTATTTTTATTTTAGCAACTACTGAAATTCATAAAATACCAGCAACAATATTATCAAGATGTCAAAGATTTGAATTTAAAAATTTATCAGTTGAACAATTGGAGGATAGATTAAAGTATATTTCAGAAAATGAAAATCTTGAAATTGAAAAAGAAGCAGTAAAAAAAATAGCTACTTTAGCAAAAGGTGGATTAAGGGATGCCATAAGCATATTAGATCAAGTATCAAATTATGCTAATAAAATCACCTTAGAAAATATTTTAGAAGTAACTTCATCTATAAGTGAAGATAATATTTTAGAGTTTTATAAATATTTATTACAAGGAGATGTAACAAATTCTCTACTTATGTATAATGATTTTGTTAATCAAGCTAAAGATACCAAATTACTGCTTAATGATTTAATTAATATTACTAGAGATATAGTAGTTTATAAAAATTTAAATAATATAAATTATACTAGTTATAATGTAAAAAAAATTGAGGATATAGTAAATCATATTCCATTTGATTATTTTTATAAAATAATTGAATATTTATCACAAACAGAGCAGTATATAAGATTCTCTACAGAATATATGAGTTATATGCAAATTTGTATTGTTAAAATTTGTTCAAAAGTTAATGGTACTGAGAATAATGTAGAGGTTGTACCAAGTACAGGAACTAATTCGATTGTTAATACACAGGTACTTGAATTAGAGAATAGAATTAAACTACTAGAAGATAAATATTTACAATTAAAAAATCAAAAAACAGACTCAAATAATAAACTTACTAACATAACTAATAACAAAGTAGAAACGAAAACTGCACAAAATATTGAGATAAAAGAAGTTATTATTAAAGATAAAAGTAAAATTGTAGAATTGATTAATAATTCTAGTGATAATTTTACCAATTATGCTTCAAATGTATTTGAAAGAATTATTAATGATAGTATTTCTACAGATAACAATGAAATGTTTGCTATGGGAGAATTGTTTAAAACATGTAAATTAGTAGCATCTTCTAAAACAGGTGGGCTACTAGTATTTAATGAAGCTGAGAATATGATAAAAATGGCTCCAAACTCTAAATATAAAAAATACTTAGAAGAATTATTTAAAAGATACATTGGTGTAGATTACGCTATATACACGTTGCAAGATCATCAGTATAAGATTTTACTTGATGAACATAATAATAATTATGTAGAAGATATAAACTTAGTTGAAGAAAAAGAAGAACAAGAAGAAAAAGAAGTAAATAATAAATCAAAAATTGAACAATTATTTTCAGATATTATAGTTGAAAAATAGTATTGAAATAAAATGAAAGATATTGAAAATTATTGACAATTTATAGGTTTTTAAATAGAATTATATTATAACAAGATATTAGGAGGAAATAATATGCGTGGAATGGGAAATATGCAACAAATGATGAGAAAAATGCAAAAAATGCAAAAGGATATGTTAGCAGCCCAAGAAGGATTAAAAGATCAAACAGTTGAAGGAACAGTATCTGGTGGAATGGTTACTGCAATAGCTAATGGAGATGGAAAAATTTTAGACATCAAAATTAAAGAAGAAGTGGTTGATCCAGAAGATATTGAAATGTTACAAGATATGATTTTAACTGCAGTAAATGACGCATTAGAAAAATCAGCTAAACTTAAAGAAGATACTTTAGGTAAGTTTACAAACGGATTAAGTATTCCAGGACTATAAAATGCAATATCCAAAACCGATTTTAGATTTAATAGATAGCTACTCTCTTTTGCCTGGTATAGGGAGAAAAACAGCAGTACGTCTGGCATTTCATACGTTGAAGATGAACGATAGTGATATAAATAACTTCGCTAAATCTTTAGTGGAATTAAAAGAGAAACTTATTAATTGTGATGTTTGTCACAGATTATGCGAAACATCTACTTGTGATATTTGTACAGATAATTCACGTGATAAATCAACAATATGTGTAGTTGCAAATGATAATGATTTAGTTGCTATGGAAAATATGCAACAGTATAGAGGAGTGTATCATGTATTGGATGGTTTAATATCACCTATGGATGGTATAGGACCATTAGATATTAATATTAAGTCGTTATTTGAAAGAGCACAAGACCCTGTTGTAAAAGAAATTATACTTGCAACAAATTCCTCACCAGAGGGAGAAGGAACAGCAAGTTTTATTTCTAAATATTTAAAAAATACGGATATAAAAGTTACTAGAATAGCTCAAGGGATTTCATTTGGTAGTGATATAGAATATGTAGATGAAGTTACTTTATCTAGAGCTATATCTGGTAGAATAGAAATATAATTTAGGAGGGCATAAATATGTCACAAAAATCAGTAAATGCAATTAAAGTTTTAGGTGTTGATGCAATTAATAAAGCAAAATCAGGACATCCTGGAGTAGTAATGGGAGCTGCGCCTATGGCATACTCATTATTTGCTAATCATTTGCGAGTTAATCCAAAAAAAGAAAACTGGATTAACAGAGATAGATTTGTTCTATCAGCTGGTCATGGCTCAATGTTGTTATATTCACTATTACATCTTTCTGGATTTGAAGATGTTTCTTTAGAAGAAATTAAAAACTTCCGTCAATGGGGATCAAAAACACCTGGGCATCCAGAATTTGGTCATACTAAAGGTGTTGATGCGACTACAGGACCTTTAGGACAAGGTGTATCAACTGCTGTAGGGATGGCATTAGCTGAAAGATATTTAGCTGCAAAATATAATAAAGATGGTTATGATTTATTTGATCATTATACATATGTTATTTGTGGTGATGGAGACATTATGGAAGGTGTTGCTTCGGAAACAGCTAGTTTTGCAGCAATTCAAAAATTAAATAAATTAGTAGTACTATATGATTCAAATGATGTTTGTTTAGATGGTGAAACAAAAGATGCATTCTCTGAAAGCGTACGTTCAAGATATGAAGCATACGGTTGGAATACAATCCTAGTAGAAGAAGGATCTAATGTCGACGTAATAAGCAAAGCTATAGAAGAAGCCAAAAAATCTGATAAACCTACTCTTATTGAAGTTAAGACAATAATTGGTGCTGGTTCACCAAACAAACAAGGTACAAATGGAGTTCATGGTGCACCACTAGGTGAAGAAGAAACAGCGCTATTTAGAAAAGAAATTGGTTGGGAGCATGGTCCATTTGAAATTCCAACTGAAGTATATGCTGACTTTAAAGAAAAAGTTGCGGATCGTGGAGAAGCAGAGTATAAATCTTGGGAAGAATTATATGAAGATTATAAAGCAAAATACCCAGAATTAGCATCAGAATTAGAAGAAGTATTATCAAGAAAAGATATTGAGCGTTTATCTAAAGATAGCTTTGGTTTCAAGAGTGTTGGAGAAGCTCAAGCAACTCGTAATTCATCACAAGATGCAATTAATAGTATAGCTGCAGTTTTACCAACTTTCTTTGGAGGATCAGCAGACCTTTCTCACTCAAATATGACATTTATAAAAGGTGAAGGTCTTCAAGATGATGAAAATAGAGTAGCTCGTAATGTTCAATTTGGAGTTCGTGAATTTGGTATGGCTACTATCTTAAATGGATTGATGTTACACGGTGGAGTTCGTGTGTTTGGAGGTACATTCTTTGTATTCTCTGACTACTTAAAAGCTGCTTTAAGATTATCCGCTTTACAAAATCTTCCGGTTACTTACGTATTTACTCATGATAGTATAGCAGTAGGTGAAGATGGGCCTACACATGAACCAATTGAACACCTAGCATCACTAAGAACTATTCCAAATACTTATGTATTTAGACCAGCAGATGCTACAGAAACACAAGCGGCATGGTACTTATCACAAAAAGTTAATAATAAACCAACTTCATTAGTATTAACACGTCAAAATCTTCCAATTTTAGAAAATACTTCATTTGAAAAAGTATCTAAAGGTGCATATGTTGTTTATGAAACTTCTTCAGATTTTGATACGATTTTAATAGCTACAGGGTCAGAAGTTGCATTAGCAGTTGATGTTGCTCGTGAATTAGAAAAAGAAGGCTCTAAAGTACGTGTAGTAAGTATGCCATCTGTAGAATTATTTGAAGAGCAACCTAAAGAATATAAAGAAGAATTATTACCACGTAGCATCCGTAGACGTGTATCTCTAGAGATGGGTAACACGGCCCTTTGGTATAAATATGTTGGATTAGATGGATTAGCTATAGGTATTGATAACTTTGGTGCTTCAGCTCCAGCAAATAAAGTAATTGAAGAATATGGATTTACTGTGGCTAAAGTAGTAGAGAGAATAAAAAATGAGCTATAAAGAAATCGCACCTGGAGATATAATAAAGGTTAAGGTTACTGCTGTAAAACCGTATGGAGCTTTCATAGAAACTAAAGATGGCCAAGTAGGTTTAATACATATTTCAGAAATAACTAACTGCTTTATCTTTGATATAAGTAGTTATATCAAACAAGGTGAAATTTTAGAGGTAATAGTATTGTCGATTATAGATAATAAGATAAATGCTACTTTAAATTTCAAACAAAAAAAATCTACAAATAAAAAAGAGATAAATAGTTTAGATACTCTTAATTTTGAATATGGATTTGATACTATAAAACGAAATATGAAACTTTGGCAAAAAAAAGCAATGTTTGAAATGAAAAATTCAAAGTAAATATCTTGACAAATGTTTTGTAAACGTATATAATTAATCTACATATCATTGAAGTGTAGGAATTAAAAGTAAATAAATATTATTATTAGAGAGAATCTAGTGGTGAAAAGGATTCATAATATTACTTTTATGCTACCTATCTATAACTTCATCGGCAGCTAAGCCGTTATAAACACTAATGAGGAGTACTTAGTACTTGAATTAGGGTGGTAACACGATTAAGGTCGTCCCTTGTGTAATTAAATTACACAAGGGACTTTTTATTTTTATTGAATTAAAAGGAGAAAAAAAATGAAACAATTAACATCAACAGAAATAAGAAGAATGTTTTTAGATTTCTTTGTAGAAAAAGGACATAAAATCGAGCCTAGTGCTTCACTAGTTCCAATTGATGATCCTACATTATTATGGATTAACTCTGGAGTCGCAACTTTAAAAAAATACTTTGATGGACGTGAGATTCCTGAAAATCCTAGAATTACAAACTCACAAAAATCAATACGTACTAATGATATAGAAAATGTAGGTAAAACAGCTCGTCACCATACTTTTTTTGAAATGTTAGGAAACTTTTCAATTGGAGATTATTTCAAACCGGAATCAGTAGCATGGGCGTGGGAATTTTTAACATCTGAAAAGTGGTTAGGTTTAGATAAAGAAAAATTATCTGTAACAGTTCATCCAGAAGATACAGAAGCGTTTGATATTTGGCACAATCAAATTGGCTTACCAGAAGAAAAAATTATCCGCATTGAAGGAAATTTCTGGGATATAGGTGAAGGACCATCTGGTCCAAATACTGAAATTTTTTATGATCGTGGGGAAAAAGCTGATACTACATCACCTAAAGAAGAAATGTATCCAGGTGGAGAGAATGAAAGATACCTTGAAGTTTGGAATATAGTATTTAGCCAATATAATCATAATGCTGACGGTACATACACAGAGCTTCCTGCAAAAAATATAGATACGGGGATGGGACTTGAAAGAATAGCTTCTGTTTTACAAGATGTACCTACAAACTTTGATACAGACCTATTTATGCCAATAATTAAAGAAATTGAAAACTTATCTGGTGCAAAGTATGGTGTTAATAATGAACAAGACGTAGCATTTAAGGTTATTGCTGACCATATCAGAACAGTTGTGTTCGCTATTGCAGATGGAGCTCTTCCGTCGAATGAAGGACGAGGATATATTTTAAGAAGATTGCTGCGTAGAGCAGTTCGTTTTGCAAAAGTATTAGGATTAAATAACTCATTTATGTATAAACTTACTGATGTTGTAGCAGAGATTATGATTGATTATTATCCAAACGTAAAAGAGTCTGTAGAGTTTGTTAAAGATGTTATACTAAAAGAAGAAGACAGATTCCATGAAACTTTACACGAAGGTGAAACAATTTTAAATAGTATAGTAAACGATGTTAAAGATACTACAAAACTAATTTCAGGAAAAGATGCTTTCAAATTATATGATACATTTGGATTCCCTATAGAATTAACTGAAGAGTATGCTGAAGAATATGGTTTAAAAGTTGATATCGATGGGTTTAATGAAGAAATGGAAAAACAAAAAGAACGCGCAAGATCGTCAAGACATGATGATTCATCAATGCAAGTTCAATCAGATTTATATAGTAGAATAATAGGGGAAAGTGAATTTGTTGGATATACAGAATTTGAAGTTTCATCTAAATTACTAGCTATTGTAGATAAAGACGATAATTTATTAGAGAAATATTCTGATAATGAAGTGGTCAAAGTTGTCTTTGAAAAAACACCATTTTATGCAGAAAGTGGAGGACAAATTGCTGACCATGGAGAAATTTTAGCTAATGGATTTAAAGCTAAAGTACTTGATGTGAAAAAACTACCAGATAAACGTCATATTCACTTTGTAAAAATATTAGAAGGAGAATTTGAAGTTGGTAATGAATATGAACTAATTATAAGTAGAGATTTCAGACTAAATGTAGAAAAAAATCATACTGCTACACACTTATTAAATGAAGCATTGCGACATGAAGTTGGCTCACATATAAAACTAGCAGGATCACTTGTTACTGATGAAAAATTAAGATTTGATATCACTCATTTTGCTCCACTAACAAAAGAGGAGATTGAAAAAGTAGAACTAGAAGTTAATAAACAAATATGGAATGCTTTAGAAATTAAAACTGAAGAAATGCCAATTGCTGAAGCTAGAAAACTTGGAGCTCAAGCACTATTCGGAGAAAAATATGGAGATGTAGTTCGAGTTGTATCAATTGGAGATTACTCAATAGAGTTATGTGGAGGTACTCATAATTCTAATAGTAGTGAAGTAGGGGTCTTCAAGATTGTTTCTGAATCTGGTGTGGCAGCAGGGGTTCGAAGAATTGAAGCTTTAACAGGTAGAGCTGCTTATGAATATCTAAGAGAACAGGAAGAAACTTTACGTAATGTAGAAAGATTAGCAAAAGCTAATGTAACAAATGTTGTAGAAAAAGTATCTAATTTACAAGCTGAGATTAAAAAGCTTTCTAAAGAAAAAGAAAGTTTACAACAAAAAATAGCTAATGCGGAATTAAATAATTTAGTAAATAATATTAAAGAAGTAAATGGTGTTAATGTTCTTACAAGTATAGTAGAATCAGAAAATATGAATCACTTAAAACAACTTGTAGACAATGCTAAATCTAAATTAGAAAATTACATAATTGCTTTTGCATCTATTAATGATGATAAAGTAAACTTTGTAGTTGCTGTAGATAAAGCTATTACAGATAAATATAATGCTGGAAAACTTGTTAATGTATTAGCTACAGTTTGTGAAGGTCGTGGAGGAGGTCGTCCGGACATGGCACAAGCTGGTGCAAAAAATAAAGATAATATAGATAAAGCATTTGATGAATTAATATCAAATATCTAATAAAAATTGTACCTTACCTTACCTTAAGAACAGGGGATACTATAGGGTTAACTATAGTATCTCTTGTTCATTTTTTATAAAGCAATTATACTATATTACTCCCTTTTTTAGTGAAAATATGGTATAATGGTGTTGATTATTATGGACGTAATAATCTTTGATAGTAATTTAATATTATTTTAAATGAATATTGTATAGATTATTTAAGATAAATTAGGAGGATTCTTAATATGGAAAACAAAAAACTAGGAAAAGTAGAAATTAACCCAACTGCATTAACTGTCATTGCAAATATTGCTGCAAGTGAAGTAGAAGGTGTGTCAAAATTATTAGGTAGAAAAGTATACTCTAAAGGAGTTGAGTTAGAATTTGTAGGAGATGAATTACTTATTGATGTATATTGTAATTTAAAATCAGGTTATTCAATAGCTAAAACTGCTAGAAAAATTCAAGAGAACGTTAAAAATTCTATTTTTAATATGACTGAAATCAACACAAAAACTGTTAATGTAAATATTATTGGAATTGATTTTTAATTAGGAGATACTAATGAAAAGTAGACATGAGTTAAGAGAATCAGTATTTAAAATTCTATTTCAAGTAGAAAATACAGATTTAGATTATAAAGAGTTATTAGAGTTTGAAATCGAAGATGTTTCGGGAAGTGAATATGTAACAAGAACTTTAGCTGATATTTTTGAAAAAAAGAACGAGATTGATGAAATAATAACTAATAATTTGAAAGATTGGAAGTTAGAACGTTTATCAAAAATGGATAGACAAATTTTAAGAATATCTACTTATGAAATTTTATTCACTGAAATTCCATATAAAGTTTCAATCAATGAAGCAGTGGAACTTTCAAAAAAATATAGTGAGAAAGATGATAGTTATAAATTTATAAATGGGGTATTAAAAGGTATAGTTGAAACCTCAACTAAATAAGAGGTATTTTTTAGTGGAAGAAAAAGTATATTTAACTGTCACGGCATTAAATAAATATATAGAGAAAAAGTTTGTTTTAGATCCTTATCTAGGTGAAATATATATTAAAGGTGAGATATCAAATTTTAAATTACATAATAATAACAACATTTATTTTTCTATAAAAGATGAAAATACAAGAATAAATGCGGTTTGGTTTGGAGCTAAGAATCGTGAATTTAAAGATGGTGATACAGTTTTAATTAAATCTAAAATAAACTTTTATTTCCCAAGAGGAGAGCATAATTTATTAGTAATTGATATGAAAAAAGACCGTATAGGTGAATTGTATCAAAAATTTTTAGAGTTAAAAGAAAAATTGGAAAAAGAAGGTATATTTTCTTCAGAGTATAAGAAAAGTATTCCCAAATTTAGTCAAAATATAGCATTAATAACTGCAAAAACAGGTGCTGCAATTCAAGATATGACTAGGACAATACAAAGAAGATTTCCAATTGCTAAGATTAATGTGTATTCTACTCTTGTTCAAGGGGAAAACTCGGTACAAGATATTGTAAAAAATATTATGCTTGCAGATAGTGATAATAATGATGTTATTATATTAGGACGTGGCGGTGGATCAATAGAAGATTTATGGAGTTTTAATACAGAGGAAGTTGTTCGTGCAATATTTAATTGTAAAACGCCTATTGTAACGGGGATTGGTCATGAAACAGATACAACACTTTCTGACTTTGTATCAGATGTAAGAGCCTCTACACCAACAGCTGCGGCTGAATTAGTTACACCAAATATAATAGATATAAAAAATAGAATAAATTTTAATAATGATAAGTTAAATAATAGAATATCTTATATATTACAAGATTATAGAACTAGAATAGCGAATAGTAGTTCAAATCCATATTTTAAAAATTTTAGAAATATTTATGACATTTATAAAGAAAAAATTTTATTAGTAGAAAAAGACTTATGTAAAATATTAGAGAATTTATTAAAAGAAAAAAAATCATCTTTAGATTTTTCTAGTGAAAAATTTCAAAGAATTGATGTCATGAGTAGTTATAAAGAAAATTTCATAAAAAGTGTTGATAGACTAGAAGCCAATTCTCCGATTAATATATTAAAGAAGGGCTATTCTATTGCGTTTTTAAATAATAAAAAAATTACATCTGTTACAGATGTAAAGAAAAGCGATAATATATCTGTTAAACTAGCAGATGGATCGTTAGAGTGTGAAGTAATTGAAACAATAGAAGAAGGAGTAAAGTAATGGCTAAAGAAAATTTTGAATCAAATTTAATTAATCTTGAAAAAATTGTTTCTGAATTAGAATCTGGAAAACTTTCATTGGAAGAATCTTTAGAAAAATATAAAAAGGGTATTGAACTTGTGAAAAGCTGTAATACAATTATAGAGAATGCAGAAAAAGAAGTACAAAAACTTACTGAGGATATTAAAATAAATGAATAGTTTTGAACAATTTATAAATAAAAATAAGGATTCTTTGAATATTTATGCAAAAGAATATATAGAAAATTTAGAAATTCCAGAATTATTAAAGGAATCAATAATCTATTCCTTAGTTAATGATGGAAAGAAAATAAGACCTTTATCGTTTTTATACTTATTAAAATTTTACAAATTAGATTATAAAAAATATTTTGATATTGCGTTAGCGATAGAATTAGTACACACATACTCATTAGTCCATGATGATTTACCTGAAATGGATAATGATAACTATAGATGGGGAAAACCTACTAATCATCTTGTTTATGGACAAGATATTGCTGTTTTGACTGGTGACGCAATGTTAACTTTAGCTTTTGAGGTTTTAAGTAAATCAATTGTAGATGATACACTAAAAGTAAAACTTATACAACAATTTGCTAATTATTCAGGTGCTATGGGAATGATTGCAGGTCAGATTTATGATGTTAAGCAAAAAAACTATGAAGTTGACGCTAATTATCTTAGAAAAATGCATAGTTTGAAAACGGGAAGACTAATAGAACTACCGCTAAATTTTGCTTGTTTAGTAGCTCAAAAAGATGAAGAATTAAAATATATTCAAGATTTCGGTAAAGAACTAGGGATAGCTTATCAAATTAAAGATGATATCCTAGATTATTATGGTGATTTTGAAAAAATTGGTAAGTTACCAAGTGACGAAGGTATGATCACATATCTAAGTTTTTATGGCATAGATGATTGTAAGAAATTATTAGAAAAACATACAAATAATGCGATAGAAATTTCAAGAAAGTTAAAAAATGATCTATTAGAAGACTTTGCTAATTATTTATTAAAAAGAGATAAATAAAAATAACCACGGTAGTTTAGGGGTAAACTTCCGTGGTTTTATACAGTAAATATTAACGTAGGGTGGGCGCTGGAATATAAGTACTATGTTAATATATAATTTTAATTATACAAATTGTTGCTACTGGCACAAACATGAGGATTACTATTAATTGTAAAACTAAAAGTAGTTTGTTCAACAAAATATATAATTAAGACTGTATGTTATTAATCTTAGTGATTAAAAAATGTAGTATATAACTCTAAAGTCAGAGTTCAAAAATTCCAGACATAAATGCCCAAATAAAGTCAAACAACTTTACATAAATATTATACTAAAAAAAAATAGAAATTTAAAGTATTTGTGTAAAAAAATATTGTTTTTTTTTTGTATGAATTATAGTAGAAATCCTTGAATAATTAATGTATAATTATAGAAATAATCATGTACAAAGGTAATGGGGGAAATAATGAAAGTATTAGTAGCTGTGAATGAGTTTAAAGGTTCATTAACTTCAAAAGAAATAGCAGATTTAGTCTTAAAAGTAGCTAATAAGAGAAATAACAATATAGAATTATTATCTGAGATTATTGCAGATGGGGGCGATGGTTTTTTAGAAATATTTGATAGTTTTTCTAAAAAAGAAATGATGGTTACTAATGCATTAGGAGAAAATATCACAGCTAAGTATTTAGTTGATTATAAAAGTAAAAGAGCAGTAATAGAGGTTGCAGAAATAATTGGATTAAAAAAAGTAAGTGAAAAAAATCCTTATATTGCTAGTACGTATGGTTTAGGAGAAGTAATAGTATCTTTACTAAAGGATAATATTACAGATTTTATTATAGGTTTAGGCGGAAGTGCTACTAATGACTGTGGTATAGGAATGTTAAGTGCATTAGGTTTCAGATTTAAGGATAAAAACAATAATTTATGTGTACATGGTATTAATGGACTAAAAAATATAGTAAAAATAGATGATGAATATGTAAATGAAAATCTTAAAAAAGCACATTTTACTTTAGTAAGTGATGTTGAAAATACATTATATGGTAAAAATGGAGCAACATATATATTTTCTAAACAAAAAGGGTTAAATGAAGAAGATTTTGATAAAGTAGATAATTATATAAAAGGATTTACTCAAATTGTGTCTAATAAATATAGTAAAGAATTATATAATGTTTTAGGAAGTGGAGCAGCGGGTGGATTAGCATATGGCTTCTTAAGTTTTACTAATTCTTGTATAACAAAAGGCTCTGATTTTATGATAGAGTATCTTAGTATTGAAGAAAAAATAAAAGAAGTAGATATTGTAATTACAGGTGAAGGTAAATTAGATTTACAAAGCTACATGGGAAAAGCTCCTATTGAAATTGCAAGATTAGCGAAAAAATATGATAAGAAAGTTATATTTTTAGCCGGAAGTATTTTAGATAATGAATTAGAGCTTCTTGATATTGACTCTAAGAATCTTATTGACTGCTCGTTCTCTATTTTAAGAGGAGTTTTATCATTAGACCAGGCAATGAATAAGGAGATTGCTACTGCAAATATGAATAGTACAGTATCACAAGTTTTTAATTTATTGGAGATTTTTAAGTATGAAAAGTAATAATATATTAATGGGAATATTTTGTATAATAACTGCAGGATTCGGATTCGCATTAATGTCCTTATTTGTTAAGTTATCTGGAGATTTACCATCTATGCAAAAAGGATTTTTCAGAAATATAATAGCTGTATTTATATCTTTGATTCCACTAATTAAACATAGAAAAGTAATACAAGTTCCTAAAGATAAAGCAGGTTGGATAGTACTAGTTTCAAGAAGTATCTTCGGTACAGTTGGATTAGTTTTAAATTTTTATGCTATTTCACATATAAGCTTAGCAGACTCTTCAATTATTCAAAAGTTATCTCCGTTTATTATTATAATTTTATCATATATATTTTTTAAAGAGGAAATGACTAGATTTCAAGTTTCTGCAATAGTTATTGCATTTATCGGGATTATATTGATAATTAAGCCTAGTGGAAATAATATAATTAGTATGGGAGCATTAGCTGCTTTACTTGGAGCATTGTGTTCAGGTGTTGCATATACATGTGTAAGATACTTAGGTACACATAATATATCTGGAGAATTTATAATATTTTTCTTTTCAAGTTTATCAACGCTAATGTTACTACCTTATCTAATTTTTGATTATAGAGCTATGTCATTATATCAATTATTTATGTTGTTATTAGCTGGTGTTAGTGCTACTATAGGGCAGTATGGTGTAACTTTTGCATATAGATATGCTGCTGCAAAAAACATTTCTGTTTTTGATTACTCACAAGTGCTGTTTTCTGGTATTTTTGGCTATATGTTCTTTGGAGAATTTCCAGATTTACAGAGTATGATAGGATATATAATCGTTATTTCAGTTGGAGTAGTTTTAGTTATAAGATCTAAGTAAGGAGAGATAATATGAAAAAACAAAGAAGAAAATTTTTAAATATTGCGTTATGTATTCTTGGAGTTATCACTTTGTTATTTGGAATAAAAAGTATTATAGATTTTTCTGAAAGTACTAGCAAATTAGAAGAAGTTGCTAAAACTTCAACAAAATCTAGAGATGGAATAGTAGGAGTGAAACAGCCATTTCCATTTTATAAAAATAAAAAAGAAGTTGAAAGGAATCTTTTAGAAAATGCAAAGAATGGGATAGAAGATCAGTTTATACTTTTACAAAAAGATCGTTTACCTATAGCAGAACAAAAATTATTTGCAAATAATAAAGATTCTAAGCAATATATACTAGGATATTTATCAGGTAAGAAAGCCAAAAAATATACAGAGGGAGAAACAGTTGAGCTAAATAGAAAATATCCCTATTATATACAATGGGATAGAAGATGGAGTTACAATAAACTGGGAGATGTAAATATAGCTATTGGAGGGTGTGGTCCAGCTACTGTTTCTATGGCTATAAGTGGTTTATTGAATGATAATTCAATTACTCCAGACAAAATAGCTAAAGTTGCAGATGAAAAAGGATATTTTACTGATAATGGAATAAAATGGAGTTTTTTTGATTATATTACAAAAGAATTTGGTTTAAAATCAAATCCTGTATCTTTAAATCAGAAATCAATAGATGCGGTTTTAGAAAAGAATAATTCTATAATAACTTCAGTTAAAGCTGGTAAATTTACAACAGTGGGCCATATTGTTTTAATTGTAGGAAAAGATAGTGAAGGTAAGTATATAATAAATGACCCTAATAGTTATGGTAGAACAATAAAAAAATGGAGTTATGATGAATTAAAAACTGAAATTGTATCTATGTGGGAAATATCAAAATAATTTATTAATACATGAAAAATAAATGAATTATATAGTTTTAATAATTATATAATTTATTTATTTTTTTGTTAGTAAAAATTGAAATAATTATAGATACTAATAAATGGAAATAGACCAATAATTTGCTTAATACTGTGAAAAATATTATAATAAGTTGTATGTTAAACGGTTTTATAATCGAATATTAAAGAATATTTAACAAATAATAACTTAAATAAAAATTGAAAATGGAGGAATAATAATGTCTGTTCTAGATATAAAAAATTTAGAAGTATCAATAAATGACAAACAAATATTAAAAGGTCTTAATTTAGAAATTAAATCTGGTGAAATTCATGCGGTAATGGGACCGAACGGAGCAGGTAAATCTACACTAGCATCAGCAATAATGGGACATCCTAAGTACGAAGTTGATGGTGGAAGTATCTTACTTGATAATGAAGAAGTTTTAGATATGGAGGTAGATGAGAGAGCTAGAGCGGGATTATTCTTAGCTATGCAGTATCCATCTGAAGTACCAGGAGTGCCGACATCAGAATTCATTAAATCTGCAATAAATGCTACTAGAGAAGATAGCATTCCACTTATGCAATACATAAAGAAATTAGATAAAACTATGAATTTCTTAGAAATGGATTTAAAGATGTCTCAGCGCTATGTAAATGACGGATTCTCTGGTGGAGAGAAAAAACGTAATGAAATCTTACAAATGATGATGTTAGAACCAAAATTTGCAATTCTTGATGAAATTGATTCAGGGTTAGATATTGATGCATTAAAAATTGTATCTAAAGGTGTAAATAAAATGCGCGGTGAAAATTTTGGTTGTCTAATTATTACACACTATCAACGTTTATTAGATTATATTGAACCAGATTTTGTTCATGTATTGATGGATGGAAAAATTGTTAAAACAGGAGGACCAGAATTAGCACTTCGTTTAGAAAAAGAAGGATATGATTGGTTAAAAGAAGAGGTTTAATATGGAAAATAATAAATTAAAACT
>CAUSKO010000009.1:0-38897 GCA_963532255.1 uncultured Gemella sp.
ATTACATGAATTGGTGCATTGTACGGCTTAATACGTCACGTTGTTGTTCTGGAGTTAAACTAATTAGACGTACTGCGTATCCTGATACACGAATTGTGAAGTTTGGATAATCTTCTGGAGATTCAATAACTTTAAGTAATGTTTCTTTATTAAATACGTTAGTATTTAAGTGGTAACCACCTTTTTTGAAGTATCCATCCATCATTGCTGTTAAGTTTTTGATTTGGTCTTGTTTAGTTTTACCTAATGAGCTTGGTGTGAATGCTGCAGTTAAGCTGATTCCATCACGGCTGTATTCGTATGGTAATTTAGCTACTGAGCTTAAGCAAGCTAATGCTCCACTTTGGTCACGTCCGTTCATTGGGTTAGCACCTGGAGAGAATGGTTCTCCTGCACGACGTCCGTCTGGAGTGTTACCAGTTTTCTTACCGTATACTACGTTAGAAGTAATAGTTAAGATAGATGTTGTAGTTTCATCTGCACGGTAAGTTTCGTGTTTTCTAAGTTTAGTCATGAACACTTTTAGTAACTCAACTGCGATTTCGTCTGCACGGTCATCGTTGTTACCAAATGTTGGGAATTCTCCTTCAATCTTGTAATCTACTGCTAATCCAGTTTCGTCTTCGATTGGAGTAACTTTAGCATATTTAATAGCTGATAAGCTGTCTACTGCTACTGAGAATCCAGCGATACCTGTTGCCATGAATCTTCTTACTTTAGTATCGTGTAATGCCATTTCTAAGCTTTCGTAAGAGTATTTATCGTGCATGTAGTGGATTACATTTAATGTATTGATGTATAGTTTACATAACCATTCCATGAATACATCGAATTTAGCCCATACTTCATCGTAGTTTAATACGCCACGGATTGGCTCAGTTTTTGGTCCAACTTGAACACCTGATAATTCATCGCGTCCGCCGTTGATTGTATATAGTAAAGCTTTAGCTAAGTTAGCACGAGCTCCGAAGAATTGCATATCTTTACCAGTAGTCATACCACTTACACAACAAGCGATAGATTTGTCACAAGTTCCTAAGAAGTCTGCTAATAATTCATCACTTTCGTATTGGATAGCACTGTGGTTGATTGAAGATTCTGAACAGTAATCTTTGAATCCTGTTGGTAATTTAGAAGACCAAAGGATAGTTAAGTTTGGCTCTGGAGAGTTACCCATGTTGTCTAATGTGTGGATGAAACGGAAGTCAGTTTTTGTAACTAATGATCTTTCAGAATCTAACATTTCACCAACGATTAATGTAGCCCAGATTGGGTCTCCTGAGAATAATTGGTTGTAGTCTGGAGTACGAGCGAATTTAACGCAACGTAATTTTAATACTAAGTGGTCAATTAATTCTTGAGCTTCAGACTCAGTAATTGTTCCATCTTGTAAGTCTCTTTCGATATAGATATCTAAGAATGTAGCAATGTTACCGATAGACATCGCAGCACCGTTTTGTTGTTTGATAGCTGCTAAGTATCCGAAGTATAACCATTGTACAGCTTCTTTAGCGTTTGTAGCTGGTTCTGAAATGTCGAATCCATAGATTTTAGCCATTTCTTTTAATTCACCTAAAGCGCGGATTTGTTCACTAACTTCTTCACGGTCACGAATAACGTGTTCAGTCATAACACCATCTGCACCAATTTTTTCTAAATCGTCTTTTTTCCAAGCGATAAGTTGGTCTACCCCGTATAAAGCTACACGACGGTAGTCACCGATGATACGTCCACGTCCGTATGCATCAGGAAGTCCAGTGATAACACCAGATTTTCTTACTAGACGCATTTCTGGAGTATATGCATCAAATACACCTTGGTTGTGAGTTTTACGGTAGTCAGTGAAGATTTTAATAACTTCTTCATCTACTTCGTATCCGTATGCTTTACAGCTGTTTACAGCCATGTTAATTCCACCGAATGTCATTAAAGCACGTTTAAGAGGTTTATCAGTTTGTAAACCAACTACTTTTTCTAAATCTTTTTCGATGTATCCTACTCCGTGAGAAAGGATAGTTGATGGGATGCTAGTATCCATGTCTAGTGTTCCACCAGCTAAACGTTCTTGGCGCATTAAATCATTGAATTTTTCTACTAAAATTTTAGTAGCTTCTGTAGGACCTGCTAAGAAAGAAGAGTCCCCTCTATATTCTGTATAGTTAGATTTGATAAAATCTACTAAATCTACTTCTGTTTGCCATTTACCACCAACGAATGCTTTTTTTTCTGCAACTGTTGTCATATATATGTCACTCCTTAAAATTTATAATTATATTGTGATAAATAAATTTAATAATTAAACTATTTGTTACACCTTTAGTTTACAATAACCTCATTTATAAGACAATATGATTTCATCTCAAAATGTGTACATTTTGTGAACTCAAGTACTAGTACAGATTTAATTTTTTTAAATTTTTCGAATTAAATATAGTAAAATATTCTGAAATCTCATTGAAAAAATTGCTGTAAACCTTAAGAAAACGTCTTCTTTAAACTTTTTATTTTTGTATGTGTTTTATTTTTATTCCCTAAACTGTTATCATACTGTTATTATTAACTATGGAAAATTCCTTCCTATTTTAGACTATTTTATTAAATAAAAAATAAAAAAAACAGCTCTAATTGATAATGTTTTTCATTTAGAAACCGTTTTTATTTTATATTTCTATATTATTCAAAGATATTTAATAAATATCCATATCCTTCTTTTTCTAGATCATCTTTTTTAATAAATTTCAAAGCTGCACTATTTATACAATATCGTAGTCCACCTAATTCTGTTGGTCCATCTTCAAATACATGTCCTAAATGAGCATCTCCTACTCTGCTTCTAACTTCTATTCTTTCCATAAGATGTGAAGTATCTTTATAATATTTTGTTACTTCTTTTTCTATTGGTTTAGAGAAACTTGGCCAACCACAACTAGAATTAAACTTATCTTTCGAAGAAAATAAAGGTTCTCCAGAAGTAATATCTACATATATACCTTCTTCAAAACTATTCCAGTATTTTCCAGTATATGGACTTTCAGTTGCATCTTCCATTGTTACAGCATATTCTATTGGAGATAATTCTTTCTTTAATGTCTCTACATCTTTTCTTCTATATAAATCTTTATTAACTTTATTAGAATCCATATTTTATACTCCTTATTACTCTGCTAAATAATTTTTGACTCTTTCTATCGATTCTTTACCATTCTTAATACCTAAATCATATACATGTTGTAATTTATCTGTATCTTTTTCTAGTCGTTTTATTGTTATTTCTTCATCTGGTCTAATAACTAAAACTTTACCTTGTTTTTCTAACTCAAATATTCTTTCAACAGTATCATTATAATCTTGATATCTATTTTCTAACTTTTCAACAAGCTTTGGATATTTACCATAGGCTACTTTAAATTGAACACCCGTTGATTTTTTCTTTCTATATTCAATAGGTCTTGTCAAAATTACTATTATTTTATCAAAGTTTTGCTTTTCAAAATAATCTACCGGTATACTATTTGCTATTCCGCCATCTAAATACTTCTTACCGTTTATTTCTATTATCTCTGATATAAATGGTAATGCTGAAGTAGCACGAAGTGTTTCCATTTGTTTAAAAGCATCTTCTATTTTTATAAACTCTGCTTCCCCTGTTTCTATATTAGTAACTGTTGCGAAGAAATTAATACCTGATTCTTTAAAAGCTTTATTATCAAAGACATCCAACTGGAAAGGTAGTTTATAATAAGTAAAATCTTTATTTATAAGGTTTCCTGTCCTCATTAAACTCTTTATACTCATATATCTATTGTCATTAATATATCTTAAGTTATAGCGAAGTGCACGTTTAGGTTGTTTAGAAACATAGTTTATTCCAAAAAGTGTACCAGCAGAGACACCAACAATATCTGTAACTTTTATATTGTTTTCCATAAATACATCTAATACACCAGCGGTAAACATACCTCTCATAGCTCCGCCTTCTAAAACCAATCCTACTCTCATAAATTCCCTCCTACCTTATAAATTGCTTTTATTATATCACTTTTTATTTTAAGAATAAATAATTTTACTTTTATAAATAAGCATGATAGTATATTTTAACAAATGAAGTTCAAATATAATTAAATTTTTGAGGTGTATATGAATATATTACTTATCGGTGGGAATGGTTTCGTTGGAAAAGAACTAATCAAGCAAGCTGCAAATAAAAGTTTAAATATTAGTTATTTATCTAGAAATAGAATTGAAGATAAAGATATTAAAAATATCCATTGGATAAAAGGTGACATATTTTCAATTGAAAACATTGATATAGAAAAAAAATTTGATATTGCCATCCATTTAATTGGAACAATAAAGAATAAACAGCTATACAACAAACTTAATACAGAAAGCGTAGCTAAGTCTTTGCAACTATGTACTAAATATAATATAAAGAAATTAGTATACTTCTCCGCAAAAGGTGGTTTTGCTGATTATTATAATAGTAAAAAAGAAGGCGAGAAAATTATTGAACAAGCTAATATAGACTACTTAATAGTTCGTCCAGGACTTATGTACGGAACAAACAGGTTATCATCTTACTTTAATGTAATTCCTATTAAACTATTCGCCACATTAGGAATAAACTTCTTTAGAGATGTTTATCCACTTCCTGTAAGTAAAGTTGCAAATAGTGTTATTGATACTATTATAAATAAACCTTCAGTTAAGTATCTAGATTTAGAAGAAATTAAATAATAGTTTTAAACTCCAAGAAAACCTTGGAGTTTTTTATTTTATGACAATGTGACATTTGTCATATTGTGTAATGACATGTTCTACTGAAATTATAATTTTTACTTTGATATAATTAAATCATCAAACAAGAGGTGACAAAAATGGAAACAAAAAAAGTTATAGAGATTAAAAAAATTAATAAACAAATTAATAAAAAACAAATTTTAAATAATATTTCATTCGATATTTTCGAAGGTGATTGCGTAGCTCTTATAGGACCAAATGGAGCAGGAAAAACAACTTTAATGAATTGCCTTTTAGGCAATAAATTTATAGATTCAGGTAGTATTAAAATCAATAACTTACTACCAACAAATAAAAAATTAAAAAATTCGGTAAACGTACTTCCTCAAGAAAATGTTATACCTGCAAAACTTAAAGTTAAAGAATTAATTGATTTTGCGAAAAAACTTTATAAAAATCATTTATCAGATGAAGAAATTGATAACTTATTAAGATTTGATGATAAACAAAAAGAAACTTTCGCATCAAAACTTTCAGGTGGACAAAGAAGACTTCTTTCATTCGTACTTACTTTAATTGGAAAACCTAGTATTTTATTTTTAGACGAACCAACTGCTGGAATGGATACTTCAACACGTATTAGATTTTGGGAAATAGTAAACACATTAAAAAATGATGGTTTAACAATTATCTACTCTTCTCACTATATTGAAGAAGTAGAACATACTGCAGATAGAATACTGGTTCTTAATAAAGGAGAACTTATCCGTGACACTACTCCTCACGCTATGAGAGCCGAAGAAGTAGAAAAATTCTTCACTTTACCTATTAAATACTTAGAAGTTATTAAAGATAATCCAAAAATTTACAACTTAGACATAAAACGAGATAGTTTTAACTTCTTAACTAAGAAAACTGATTTAATTTGGAATACTTTACAAAAATCAGGATGTACTTTAAACGATTTAGAAATCCAAAATAGGACACTACTTGATAGTATATTCAATACTACTAAAGAACAATAAGGAGATACAACAATGAACAATATCGGTACACTTTTAAAAATGGAATTTATTTTTACTAAAAGAAATTTATCAAACTTTATAATGGGATTAGGATTCCCTGTAATATTCTTTGTATTATTCTCAGGAATGCAACAATTTGATGACCCTGCTGTTCAAACTAGAGTTGTCAAAGATATGTTAATTTCAATGACTGCATTTAGTAGCATAAGCTTCGCATTATTCTCTCTACCAATTTCAATAAGAGAAGATGAAAATAATAGTTATTTCCACATGATTAACAATTCACCTATTAAATTATCTGAATACTATATAGCTCGTTTTATTCGTATTATTTTTACTTTTATCGTAGCAATTATTGTCGTATTCGTTGTGGGACATTTTTTAAGAGATGTTAATATGAGTGCTCGTGAATGGGTTATGGCTGGAGTATTAATGGTTATTGGTAGTATTACTTTCTTAGGGATGGGATTATTATTAAGTCTAATTCAATCAGTAGAAAAACTAAGTTTATTATCAAATATTTTATATTTAGGTCTAGCTATGTTAGGTGGATTATGGTGGCCCACTTATCTTTTCCCAGAATGGTTACAAAATATTTCTAAAGTAACTCCAACATATCACTTATTAGAATTTGTGAATAAATATCTTAAAGATGGAGTTTTCTCTTTCACTTCATTAGGAGTTTTACTTGCTTATAGTTTTGGATTTATTATACTTACTTTAGTAATTAAACGTAAAACAGAATCTAAATAAAGTAAAGGTGTGTGATTACATTATTCACACACCTTTGCTTTTATGATATTATATAAAATATACCTTTAAATAAAGGAGACGAACATGAACAAAGTATTAATTAATAAAATTAAATCTAACTATCCATTTTTTATATCACTAGTATTTTTTGTTTTTCCACTAGTGTATATTATAAATGGCAGCTACCCTAAATACGTATTACCACTAACTATTGCTGCCATAATTTCATATATTTCTATCTTATTTACTGAGAACAAATATATTATTTTTATAGAATGGTTTTATTTAGTATTCTACATTGCATTTATGGCTGTGCATATTAATCCAACGAGTATGTTATTTTCTTTTTATCTAAGTAACCTATTAGTTTGGAAATTTCACGATGACTACACTACCTACAGATCTATAAGTTTCTTTATAGTAATTAACTCAATTATGATTCACATTGCATTAACATCGCTATTTTTAAGTGATAAAGTAATTATGTTTTGTTTTTACTTTCTATGCCTTATTACATACTTTTTACAAAAACGTGGTTATGATAGAAACAAACTAAAAAATGAACGTATTAAATATAACGAACATATAAATATATTACTTGCTGAAAATGAGCGTAATAGAATTGGACAAGATCTTCATGATAGTATTGGACATACTTTTGTTATGTTAAAACTTAAATCTGAGCTTGCTGAAAAATATTTACAAAAAAATAATATAGAAGCAGCAAAAAAAGAACTTAGTGAAATTAGTAAAATTAGTAAGGAATCAATGGATAATACGCGTGCAATAGTCAATAAACTTAAGCACCGTACTGTTGAAGAGGAACTTAGCATTATTCAAGATATTATGATAATGAGTGATATTCAACTAAATGTTAAAAATAATTTCACTACTAAGCCTATCGGACTTCAAGAGTGGACTATTACAATGATTTTAAAGGAATTAACAAATAACATTGTCAAACACAGTAAAGCTAATAAATGTGATATAATATTAGATGAAAGCAATAGTAACTACATTATTACTGCTGAAGATAATGGTTGTGGTTTTGAGATAATAACAGGAAGTGAATTAGCTTCAATTAGGGAAAGAATAAAGGTAGTAGAAGGGAAAATAGAGATACTTTCTAAAAAGGAACCTACTATTATTAGCGTAACAATTAGTAAAGATAACTAATGGAGGTATTTATGAAATTATTAATTGCAGAAGATCAAAGCATGCTGCGTGATGCTATGGCTACATTACTTCTTATGGAAGATTCAATCGATGAAGTATTACAAGCTAAAAATGGAAATGAAGCAATGGATATTCTAGCTAGCTCTAGTGTTGACGTAGCGATATTGGATATAGAAATGCCTGAAGCTACAGGTTTGGACGTACTAGAATTTATTCGTAATAAAGGTATAAATTGTAAAGTAATTATAGTTACAACATTTAAAAGATCTGGTTACTTTGAACGTGCTATTAAAAATAATGTTGATGCATATGTTCTTAAAGACCGCTCTATCGATGAATTAATGAAAACAATAAATAATGTTTTAGCGGGAAATAAGGAATATTCACCAGAGCTTATGGAAAATATTTTTACAAATCATAATCCCCTATCAAATCAAGAAAAAATCTTATTAGCAAAAGTTAAAGAAGGTTTATCTAATAAAGAAATTTCTTCAGAACTATTTTTATCTGAAGGGACAATAAGAAATTATATTTCTAATATACTAACAAAACTTAATTGTAAAAATAGAACAGAAGCGGTTAAAAAAGCAACAGAAGAAGGTTGGATTTAAAATGGAAAAAAATAAACTATCTCTACAGCTATCTAGAATAGCCCTTACAATAACTTTATTTATTTGGTTTCTAGCCTTAACAGTCTTCTTGGCTTCTACATTCGTTCTATTCCCTATGTTCTTATTATACTTAGTCCCAACTATATTTAATATTATCATTGCTTATGAAAAGAATCATAAAAAAAGTAACTCATTAGCAGGGATTTTGGTAACACTTTTTTCATATATTGGTTTTGGGATGATATCAATTTCTATGTATCCTTCGTATCTAGCCGATATAATTTTTATATTATTTATTCCGCAAACTATCTTTTTAATACTTGCTTGTAAAATAGAAAAAAACAGTTAGTATAATTAATAAAAAATAAATGAAAGGAGTTTTATATGAAAAAAAATACTATTTCACTAATTCTATCCAGAATAGCTCTTGCAATAACATTGGTTTATGTATTTTATATTTTATATTTAATTATTTCAACAACTTACAGAATGGATCATGGTGAAAAAGACCTTGGCGTTGGTTTGGGTATGATATTAGCATTCCTATTGCCTCATTTATTGGCATTAGGAATTTCAACAATACTTAATATAATTATTTCATTTAAAAAAAATCATAATTATCCATTAGTAATCACTACATTTATTTTATATGCTATAACTGGATTTTTGGGGGCTGCTTTCGTACCTTACACATTAATAATGGTTATTATTCAAATTGTTTTATTATTAGTAGCTTGTATAACATATAAAAAAAATACTAATATTAACATGAATAACATGAACAATATGAATAATATAAATAACATGAATAACATGAACAACATGAATAACATGAACAACATGAATAATGTTCACAACACTAATTACCTTAATGATACTAATCGTTTATATAGTAATATGAATACAGGACAAGTAATGAATCCTGATTATATAGAAAATACGCAAAGTAGAAAATTTATAAAAAATAATAACCTAGCTAAAATTTCTTTAATAATTAGTATTGTTTGGGCTTTATATTTAATAATACCAACTCTTTTGTCAGTAGATAAAAATTATTATTACAATCCATATTATTTTATTAGTCTTATAATTGCAATACTACTGAACTCTCTAGTTATCCAAAATAATGGTAATAATTTATTTTTTAAAATTATTGTTAATGTAGTTGCCGCCTTATATTTATTTACATTTTTACAAGACTTAATCGCAATATTCGTAATAGTACTTGCACTTACAATTATTGTAAATATTTATATGAATAAATCTCTTCCTTATGAAGCAGGTATTATTATAACTATATTTTCTAGCTTATTATATTTTATAACTTCAATACTTTTTGGCTCAATAGCTGATATACCTTATTTCACTATTGTTCCACTGTTTCCAACATCTATACTAGCATTATCATTATTAGCAAAATAAAAAATAAAAGGAATGGTATATTCTCCATTCCTTTTATTTTTTAACAAGACTGTAACTTATATCAATTAACTGTGTTAAATAATTTAAGTCCATATTATTATCAATTACAACACTAATCCAATGTTTTTTACTCATATGGTATGAAGGAAATATATTTCTTTCGTTAATAACCTTAGGGATTTGGTCAGTACTATGTTTTAGATTAATAATTTTAACTTTTGATTCTATTGAACTTTCTTTATTTAATTTATTATATTCTACATCAAGTATTAAAGCATACCATTTATTTTTATCTGTTACAAAGGCTTTTATATTCGTATTGCTTTTAAAAGGTTTAACCATAGTGCTACTATACTTTTTCTTAATATACTTTATGATTTCATTATAAATAACCTCTGTATTATCAGATAGTTTTAAAATCTCTTTTATTATTAATTCCACTTCATTACGAACATTTGTAACTATCTCTCCTACTGCACTATCTACACTAAACAATGGATATATTTCTTTAAAATTATTATCGTAAACTTCAATCTCAAAAGTTTCTTCTACAACTCTAATTTCAACTCTAAACTCATTATTTAATATACTTTTATTGAGAATTAATCCTTTATTATCTCTCAAAAAGCCACATTTAGTTAATTGATTTTCAGTCAAGTTATATTTTTCTATATTTACTATTTTCATTTTATTAGAATCTTAATCTATCGTGTGGCTCTTGCCATTTATCAACACTTGGACCTCCAGGCACTATTCCTCTACCGCGTGATAAATAGTAACCAGCTTTTATTGCTTCAAAATCAGTTGTATCACCAAAACCAGGAGTTTGATATAAATCTTTTAGGTAATTAAATATATTTGGGTAATCTTCTATTCTTTTTTTATTAGCTCCATACATTCCATAATATACAACATCAAAACGAATCATAGTAGTATAAAATCTAATATCCGTTTCAGTAATAGAGTTCCCATTAATATATCGTTGATTCAATAAACGTTCTTCTACTTCATCTAATGCATCAAAAAATCTATTAAATGCTAAGTCATATTCATCTTGAGTTTTCGCAAATCCCATTATATAAACTCCATTATTAACTGCAATAGCCAATTTCTCATTCCATTCATCTATTTGTTTTACTAAAGATTCTGGATATAAATCTATTGCACCTTCTTTATGAAGCGGCTTAAATATAGTAGCGAATTCATGAAGTATTTCTGCTGATTCTTTTCTTACTATTTTTTCTGTTTTTAAATCTACTAATGCAGGTACAGAATATGGTCCTTCATAATTAGGTTCGCTATAATTGTAAACTGATTTTAGTGTTGGTTTTTTTAATATTGGATCAACACCATCTGGATCTAGTGAGAATTGCAAACCATCTACACCTCGACGGTAGTCTAGTGTCCCTAAACTAATTACTTTATCTAGACCTAATAATTTTCTAGCTATTACTGCACGATGAGCATATGGACAAAGTGCTGTCCATAATAATCTATATCTATCTTTTTCAATAGGTTGTTCTTCTGTATTAAATGGTTTATTAAAATAAGTCATATCTATTTCTCCTTAATTAATTTGTTTTCTAGATTTAGCAAAAATTTCCATAACCGCTAAACTGTGTTCTTTTTGTTTTTCCATAAAATCAAAATCTTCATTATCAATTACATCGATAAATTTTTTAAACTCCGAATACATTCTATGTTTATGTATATTTTTATTAACTTTCATTTCTACTTCATTATTTTTAATAATATAGTTTGGTACTTCATTTAGAGTACCTATTACTTTTATAAGACCTTTATCACCTTGAATATTAGCATAACTATTATTATAGGTATCTTTAGCGGCTATACATACTACTTTAAATTCATCATATTCTAATATTAAAATTCCTGAAGTATCTACTTCTCTAACTATATTTGGATAATACTCACTATTTTTCGGAGCTCCAAATAATCCTACTACAAAGTGAATATTATAAATATTGAGGTCTCCTAATACTCCACCACCTTGATTTTTATCAAAGACTGGTGCAATAATACCTTTTTTAAAAGCTTCATATCGTGAAGATAATTGTGAAAAATTACATTCAACTAATCTAATATTTCCTATTTGAGAAAGATTTTCTTTTATTTCTATGTAATTAGGAAGATATTGGTTAGTTATAGCCTCTATTAGAATAAGATTTTTACTTTCTGCTAATTCAAATAATTCAACAGTTTCATTATAATTCAACGTGAATGGCTTTTCACAAATTACATTTTTTCCAGCTTCTAGTGCTTTTTTAGCAACTGAATAATGTAAGTTATTAGGAACAGCAACGTAAATCGTATCTATGCTAGGATTACTTAAACATTCATCTAGGTCTGTAAATATTTCTTTAATATTATATATATTTTGTAAGTTCTTTAAATTCTCTATATTTCTCGCAACTATTGCTTCTAATTTTATTTCTGGTAGTTCATGTGCAAAAGATAAAAAATCTTTTACAATCATACCTGCACCTACTATACCTAAATTCATATATTTCACTCCTTTACTAACTAAATCACTTTAATTATATCTTTATAATCAGCAATTATCAAATTTTCAATATAAAAAAACGAGATTCTATTTGAACCTCGTTTTAATTATTTATGCTTTTTTTCTTGATTTAATAGCTCCAATGAAAATAGGAATTAAACTAATTAAAATAATTGCTATTACAACTACTGAAAAGTTATTTTTAACAAATGGTATATTTCCGAAGAAGAATCCAATTGAAACAAATAGTGAACACCAGCAAAGTCCTCCGAAGAAGTCAATAATTCTAAATTTTTTATATTCCATTTTTCCTGCACCAACTAAAAATGGTACGATAGTACGAATAATTGGGAAAAACCTAGCTAAGAAAATAGATTTTCCTCCATGTTTAGCTATAAAATTCTCTGCATCTTGAATATTATCATCAGATACAAACTTTTTAAACCATGGCTTACTTTTTAGATATTCTGAAAAGTTTCTACCAATAAAGTAGTTACAGTTATCACCAATTACAGCTGCAGCGATACATAAGAATAGTAGTGCAAAAATATTATTTCCTGTTGCTGCCCATAATGCTCCACTAGCAAATAATAGTGAATCTCCAGGTAAGAATGGCATAAACACCACACCTGTTTCTATAAAAATTATTAAAAATATTATTCCATACATCCACCACGGACCATGTTGAATCATTAGTTCGCCTAGATGTTTATCTATGTGCAATACAAAATCAATTAAAAATTTTATAGTTTCCAAAATTTCCCTCCTGATATTAAATGTAATTAAGATTATAACATAGCTTATATACCTTGTCTAATAATCTCTTGTATAATATCACATTTTCTTAAATCATTCTTTTATAAATTTTTTCATCTCTGCTATATATTCTTTGTTGCTATTATGTTTTTTAAGATGATTTAAAACTCCGATCGTTGGCTCACTAACATCTTCCAACTTACGTCGAGTCTGCCATAATATTTTAACTTCATCTTGAGATAAAAGTAATTCTTCTTTTCTTGTAGAACTTTTTAGGAAATCAATAGCTGGGAACACTCTTCTAGATGCTAACTCTGGAGAAAGAACTATTTCCATATTTCCTGTTCCTTTAAATTCTTCAAAAATTAAATCATCCATTCTTGACCCTGTATTAATTAACGCTGTTGCAATAATGGTTAAACTTCCTCCACCTTCAACGTTACGTGCTGCACCAAAAAATGCCTTTGGCTTATGAAGACTTGATGGATCAACACCTCCACTAAGCACTTTACCGCTACTTGGTTCTACAATATTATATGCACGAGCAAGACGAGTAATACTATCCATAAGAATAATTACATCCTGACCTAGTTCTACTCGGCGTTTAGCATGTTCTATTACTAATTCAGCAACTTTTATATGATTCTCAGAAGTTTCATCAAAAGTAGAACTTACTACATCAGCACCTTTTACTGATCTCTCCATATCAGTAACTTCTTCTGGTCGTTCATCAATTAATAAAATAATAAGTTTTTTATCTGGATAATTCTTTCTAATAGAATTTGCAATATCCTTTAATAAAGTAGTTTTACCAACTTTCGGCGGTGCAACAATTAATCCACGTTGCCCAAAGCCTATTGGTGCTACTAAATCAACAAATCTTCCAGATAAATTCTCCTTTATTGTTTCTAGAACAATTTTCTTATCTGGATATATTGGTGTTAACGCCTGAAAATGTGATCTTCCTTTTGCTTCTTCTGCATCTACTCCATTGACTAAATCTACTTGAAGAATTCCTGCATAGCGTTCACCTTCTCTAGGTTTTCTAACTTTCCCAGTTACTTCATCACCTTTTTTTAACTCAAAACGACGAATTTGAGAAGCTGATATATAAATATCGGTTTCACCTTTTTTATAATCTACTGTTCGTAGAAAACCAAATCCATTTTCAGGGTGAATATCATCTAATATACCAGTTGCATAATAATGATCTTCACTTTGTGATTGTTTCTCTAAGATAGCTAATACTAATTCTTTTTTATTTAAAGTATAATATCGAGGAACACCTAGTTCCTTTGCAAGAACAGTCAGTTCCTTAGTAGTTTTACTTTTATACATTTCTTCAAAATTTTGATTACTCATTTAATTTCCTCTCTTTGACATTATACTAGGGGCAAATTATAATAATTTACCCCTATTTTTATACTTATTTATCTCTTACTTAAAACTACTACTGCTAGTAATATAAATGCTGCTCCTAATATATCAAATATACCGAATGTTGAACCTAGTAGTAAAAATGAAAATACTATAGCTGCAATTGGCTCCAGACAACCAATAATGCTTCCTTTTACTGCTCCAATTAATCTTACTCCTTCTAGATATAAGCTAAATGAAGCTATTGTCCCTATCAAGATTATTCCACTTATACATAAGAAATCAATAAGACTAAAATTTTGTGGAATATAGTAGCTACCAGTCCCAAAATAAATCACTGTACCTGAAATTAATAATCCCCATGCTATAATAGGTATAACTCCATATTTTGCAGTTAGGCTAAGAGAAGAAATGTTATAACTTGCTAAACCTACTGCTGAAAGAATCCCCCAGAATAATCCTATTGAAGAGATATTTAATTTACTGAAATCTAAATGTGTTGCCATAAGTACAACACCTAACAGTGACGCAGTAATAGCGATAACTTCTCTTGGAAGAGGCGCTCGTTTATTAACTATACAATAAAATGCCATTATCATTACAGGACCTGTGAATTGAATTATAGTTGCCATACCAGCATTTGTGTACTTAATTGCTAAAAAATATGTTCCTTGACATACTAATAAACCAAAAAATGAAAAATTTATAAGTTTAATAATATCTTTTTTACTTTTAAAAACTCTGAATAAATCTGTTCTGTCTTTAAAAAATAATAACGTCATTAGTATTACGCCCGCATAGAACATTCTTGTTGAAATTACCCACATTGAATTTATTTTAGAGACATTTAATAAATATTCTCCTAAAACTCCTGATATACCCCAACAAGTAGCTCCTAAAGTAGTCAGCAGTGCGCCTTTTTGTCCTGTAGATAACTTCATATTATTCACCTTAATGATCAAATAATCTTAATCTAGATTTCACTATTTCATTTGATCTTTCTACTACTTTATTATAAGTCTGTCCTTTAGATAAAAGAATACTAGTAAACAATGTAATCATATTACTTTGTGAAATCATCATATTACCACAAGTGTAAAACTTCGCATTTAAATCATTATTTATATACCCAAATGGTGAGTACCAGAAGCCATATCCTATATCATTCTTATCCTCAAAAAAATCATGTGCAATGTCTTCAGGATACCCCTTAATTAACGGAATTGGATATAATAAACTTAGAGCTTTTATTGCTAGTTCCTTGTTTTCTATTTTCGATTGTAATACTGAATAAAGATCTAGTTTTTTACCCATTAAGACAGTTTCTTCACTTACTTTAAAACTCGTTTCAAAATGTTTTTCAAGATTCTCTTTGTATTCATTAATTATTTCTTCTTCATCACACATAATAGAGAAATCATCATCGAATAAATCCTCTTGTTTTAAATATAAATACGCATCTAAGTCCATTCCTTGGTAGTCTAATGAAATTAATGGATTAGTACTTAAGAATAAACTTTTTTTCGATTCAAATGCTATAAAGTATCTATTTTTTATAAATAAATACCTAGTTAGGGCTGCTAAAGATGTATTACTTTCTAGTAATATCAAGTTTTTCCTAGATAAAACTATTCTCTTCAATTCATCTTTTTCTATTTGTAAAAGTGCAGATCTAATATCTTCTTGCCAAAGCTCTGGATAAATATCTCTTACAACAGATATATGAGGCTCATTCAATTTTTCTTTATAATGCTCAAGATCTTCTAAAAACTTAATTCTCTCATGCCATAAAGTAGTAAAATCTTTTTCTTCTTTCATATTAAAGAATAAAGTAAAGTAAACTTCTTCTTCTTTAAATACCGCCAATATTCCTGGTATTACAAAAGTTGTATCACTAAAATCTACCCATTCTTGGCTATTTTTATTTTTACCATCAGATACTCCACCATAAATACCAAAGTACTCTTCATCGTGCTCATCGATGTCTAAAAATGTTACTTGCGTTTTTAACTCTTCGAAACCTGAAAGGACGCTACTATTATCAAAACTAGTCAGAAAATCATTTGAATCAAGTAACCATGTAGATTCATAACCTATCCCGATTATTGCATGTTTTGTATCTGGTGTCCTTATTATAAATCTTTCTCCCCTTTTAGAAGAAAATAGACTTATAAATTGTGATTCATTAAATGTTTTCCTCACCTTGAATTTTACTACAAGTTTGTCATCAAGAACTATATCACTAAAATTATAATCTATAATTCTCTGATAATCATTCATAATAATCTACTCCTCTATTTGATTATTTGTTTTATTTAATGCTTCTTCCTGTTCCTTTTCTAAACGCAGTTTTGCTTCTAATTGTTTTTGTCTATACTTAATTAATCTATTTACTTCTTCCTCTGATTTGTAACTAGCTTCTTTATCAGTAAAAATAATTAGATTTTTGTGTTGATTCAAGACAGATAAAATTGTTTGTTTTTCTTCATTATCATTTTCAAAAAGCTCAGCAATATATTGTCTTTTATCCGCCCCTACTGCGACAACAAATATATTTCTTGCAGACATTAGATTTTCATAACCAATACTAATTAGTTTATTTCCGCTAATCTCCATTCCTGAACTTTGAAGTTGCCTTTTCTCTTCTTCTGAAAATTCTACAAAATGAATATCTTTATTATCTTCATCTACATAACGGTAATCTAAAATACTACCATCAGAACCCAAAACTACTATTGCTACATCTATAGGATTTTCCGCTAATACATCCTTATAATCTTGTAATGCATCTTCTCCTACGCTACTATCTTTACACTGTGGATAATATACATTTTTTAAATCTACGTCTATTTTTTTCAATAATTCACGACGAGCAAATCTATAGAGACCAAAGTTTTCTTCAATATCAATATCCGCAAATTCTCTTTGACCTAACACTATAACATGTTTATAGCGATATTTCCCCATTGTGCTATCATCTATCATTCTATTTGTAAACTGAGTATTAATTATATGTTCCGGTAAAGATATTACTGCACCATCTTCTAGATTTTTTTCAAATTCATCATACATTCTATTTAGTACAGCTGTTTCACTATTACATACTATATATTTCACTCTTTCACCTCCGGACAAACTTTTTTTATTTTTCTTTATATTATACCATATTTAGCAATCTCTAACAACGTTGACTACCTTTATTGAGATTCAAGCTTAATTAGTCTTGATAACGTATATGAATAAATATATGTTTGAACATTTTTTACATTATAGTACTGCTCTACCGCTTCTTTATATATTCTCAACTGTTCTTTATGCCTTTCAGCTAGAACATTCTCATCAACACCTTTATACGTACTATCAGTTTTATAGTCTACTATCATATATTCTTTTTCATTAAGAACAACTAATAAATCCACTACCCCCTGTAATATTACCTCTTTTTTACTATCGCTTTCGTTATAAAGCTCAGCAGCATATTTAGATATTGTAAAGGCAACCTCTGTTTCACATTTTTGAGCAGATTTAACAGTTTCTATTAATTGATTGCTTAAAAAATTATTTATTTTTAATTTGTCATCATCGTTGTTTATCAACTGATATTCTTCTTGAGTTAATATTCTTTGTTCTTTAATATTTTTTAAAATACTATCTTCTTTTACTAAACTCTCTAAATAACTATTTATATCATTTATTTGAACCTGTCTTCTAATATCCTTAATTATTCTTTCAAATAGTTTATGAACTATATTACCTCTTAAAATCGCCTTACTAGTAGCTGTTGTTTTCGATAAATTAGATAACTCCAAATATCCTTTCTTCCCTACTTTATTTTTTTTAAATTCATCATGTTTATTAATTTTTTTCAAAGCACTATATGAGGTTTTTGCTGGGAAGAATTTATTTTTATGTTTATATTCTTCTATAATTGGTTTACCTTCTTGAGATTTATTACTAAATTTACTGTGAAATTCTTTTAAATACTTTTCATAATTATTACTATCTTCAGAATTTGTTTTCACTTCTTGAACTTCTGGTCTATATTCTTCAAAATTTGCACCGAGTTCACTGTTATACTGATAATTTTCTTCACTATAAGCACTTAATACTACATTAAGAATTTTTTCAAAATCACTTTCTTCTAGCAAAGCTTTAGATATTGAATTCCCCATAGAATTTTCTTTGTTTAATTCTATTCCTTCGGGACTAACTAAGTACAACATCTTTTCCGCTCTAGTTAAAGCTACATATAAATTACGAACTTCTTCTTCTCTTTCTTTAATTCTAATCAAATTGCTATTTAATCTATATAGATTATTAAAATAGTCACTTTCAATAGGTGCGATGTTATATTTTTTACATAAATTCTCAATATCTATACTTAATCCAAATTCTTCAGTAAAGAGTACTTCTCCACTATATCCTCGTTTACTAAATGAAGTATCTAAATCAGCTACAAATACGTATTTATACTCTAGTCCTTTAGAAATATGAATAGTAGATAAAGTAACACTATTATTTGGGACTTTTTTCTTTGTTTCAAACACTTCTTCATCTTTTATATTTTTTAAATGCACAACAAAACCATTTAGTTTATTATCTAAATTTTGATAATCTAAAACTAAATCTCTAAAATTCTCATAATAGTCTACTTCTTCATCACTTACACTTACAGTAACAAGATAATTAATAAAGTCTGTATCTTCTGAAATTTTTTCTAATAAATCTATTAGTGAATTGTTTAGACTAAAATTCAACCATTTATTAAAAATATTTAAAGTTCTTTTATCCTTTTCTTTAGAACTGCTTTTAATTTTTTCAAATAAATTTTTCCCTTCATTAAGAGATAATTCTAATAATTCATCATTACTATAATCAAAGATTTCACTGTGTAACAAGGAAATAAGGCTCGCTTCTCTATTCGTATTGTCTAAAAAGTTAAATAAGTTAAATAGTAAATTAAAACATACTGATGAAGTAAATCCTACTTTCTCTTTAAAAAATAATGGAATGTTATATTTTGAAAAAATATTTTTATAATCTATCATCTTAGTACTATTTCTAACTAATATTGCATAGTCACTATATTTATTACCTTCTTCAACACCTTTTAATATTTCATAAGCAATATTTTCTATTGATTGCATTCTGAATAGTTTTTTATCTTTTTGTTCAAGACCTGTAAAATAATCAACTCTACCATTCATTAATTTTGTTGGGATAATATCATCAATCTTTTTCTTTGTTACAGGATAATAAAGTGCACTTTCCTCATCATAACTAATACCTGCATTATTATCTGCCATTAATCTATTAAAAACATAATTACTACTCTTTAAGATATTATCGTAACTTCTAAAATTTTCTTTTAAAAGAATACAAATACCGTTATTATCGAATTCAAAGCTATAATCTTTATTTATATCATAGTTATCAATTGATAATTTTCTATAGCTATTATATTTTTCTTCAAAAAGATCTGGATTAGATCCCCTAAATCCATAAATGGCTTGTTTTACATCTCCAACCCTAAAGAAATGTACCTTGTCTCCTTTTATTATATTTAGGATAAATTCTTGTAAATTGTTATTATCTTGGTATTCATCTACATATATTTCTAAGAAATAATTTCTATAATAATTTGCTGCTTCTGTAAGTTCTAACTTACCTTCTTTTTTATGAACTAATGCTTTAATTGCAAGATGATTCAAGTCTGAAAAGTCCAAAAAGTTATTTGCTCTTTTTTTCTTGATGAACTGGCTATGAACACTATTTAAAACTTTTTTAAAGTTATGAGAAAACTCATATATATGTTTTGCTATTAAAAAGATTGAAAGATAGTTGTTTAAATTAATAAAAGTATTGTTTAAAGTTTCAGCATTAAAAACATTATCCTCTGATTCTAATTCATTTTCTAAAACTTTAATTAATTCTTCAATTTCTCCATTTTTCTCAAGTTTGCTACCAAAAATACTTTGCACTTCTTCCTTAGATAACTCTTTACTAATTTTTTCTTTTTTTATTTCTGAAAGAATACTTTTAGAAATTATATTTTCTATAGTAACTCCACTATAGTTTTCTATAAAACTTTGAATATACTTAGCAAAATTTATAGCAAGAGAGATATCTTCTTTAGTTGTTAAAGATTCTATTTTCTTATATTTTTCTATCAATTCATAATCTTCAAAATTAAACTTTCGTAATGTTTTATCTATATTCCCTAGAAAATCTTTTTCTAAATACTCTTCAAAATTAGGTATTGTTAAGAGTTTATAATACACATCTATTATTGAGGATACTATATTATTCTTATCTCCTAAAATTGTAAATAGAGAATCAGTAGTTTTCTTATCTTCCTTAGCAAATAACTCTAAAACATCATTTATTGCATCAACTAAAAGATTTTTACTATTCGGAAGAACGCTAAAGTTAGGGGATAAATATTTATTTTCTCCATCAATTATTTCTTCAACTAAATAATAAAACTTTTTTAGTACACTTAAGCAAAAACTATCGATAGTAGTTACTAAAGCATTATTCATTAGCATTCTTTGTTTTCTTAAAAAAAGCCTATCTTCTTCTAACCCAGAAGCTAATAATCTCTCAGTAATTTTATTTTCAATACGAACCAACATATTTTTAGCGGCAGCAGTAGTAAATGTCAACACTAACATCTTATCTATATCCCATCTGTCACAAGCTACCTTTCTTGCTATTCTTTCTGATAAAACTTCTGTTTTCCCACTTCCTGCTGCTGCAGCCACTAGTATATCAGTACCTGTTATTGATATTGCCTGCCATTGTGGTGGAGTTGGTGGATATTCTCTATTTTTAGCAAAACTATCAATTTTCTCAATTTTAATCATAAATTTATCCTCTTATTAAAAATTATCACTTACTATTTTAACATAAATTAAGCGTTAACGTATATAGTTTTAACATTATAATTCTATCTAATCAAACTTGAAATTAATCTTGTATATACATATATTTTTAACTGACTTTTTGCTTATTAAAGTTATTGACTTATAAAAATAACACCTATATAATTAATAAAGATTTAATAAAATTTTACTAAAGGTGAAAATATGAACTATAAATTTTTAGCTCTAGCTCCTCTACTTATAGCGGGCTCTCTACTAAAACAAAATAAAAAAATTAAAGTTACTAAACATACTCTTGAATTCAAAAATTTACCTATTGATTTCGATAATTATAAAATTGCTCAAGTTAGTGATATTCATTGTGACAAAGTTGGATATAGTGATTTATCTTTTATAAATAAATTAAAAGAATTTAATCCTGATATAATAGTTATTACAGGGGATATTTTGGATAGTTATAAAAATGATATGGACATTGCATACAATATCCTGTGTCAACTTACTTCTATCGCACCTTGCTACTTTGTTACAGGAAATCATGAGCTTCGCTTAGATAAAGAAAGAGAAGAATTAGCATTGATACTAAAGAAATTAAATATTACATATTTAAATAATAAAAATATTACTTTACAAATTAAAGATTCAAGAATTAACCTTGCTGGAGTTGAAGACTATAACTATTTTAAATTCAAAGATAATCTTAATCACAGAGAAAATTTCAAAAATAAGCTTAACGATTTGTATTCTAAAAATAAGTTTAATATATTATTATCACATCGTCCTGAAAAATTTAATCTTTATGTTGAAGAAAAGTATGATTTAGTATTTTCTGGACATGCTCATGGTGGTCAATGGCAACTTCCATTTATTGGTGGCGCCTTTTCTCCTAGTCAAGGATTCTTCCCTGAATTCTATAAAGGAACACATAAGAAAGATAATACTACCTTGGTAATTTCTCAAGGTCTTGGAAATAGTTCATTCCCACTAAGAATACATAATCAAAGAGAATTAATTTTAGTAACATTAAAAAAAGAAGATTAGAGAAAAATCTCTAGTCTTCTTTTTGTATTTAATTTAGTTTTGCGCATCTTCGATGCTTGATAATTTAACTCTTCTCTTACACCACAGTTGCGTTAATCATTAGATTTCTTAAATCTAAAAGCAGTGAGAACTAAGAATTTATTCGTCATTTTGTCCTCTAAATTCAAGTTCTTGTTGCATACGTAATCCGTAAAGTTCTTTACGCATCTTCGATGATTAACAACTTAACTCTTCTCTTACGCAGCAGTTTCGTTAATCATTAGATTTCTTAAATCTACAAGATGAAAAGAAATCTTATTGAGTAACGTATGCAAGAATATCCCAAGGCTTAGGAAAGTTTGACGCGGGCCTTGGTTGATATTCACTGTTAGAACTAAGAATTTATTCGTCCTTTTAGTCCTTTAAATTCAAGTTCTTGTTGCATACGTAATCCGTAAAGTTCTTTGCGCATCTTCGATGCTTAACAACTTAACGGCTTACGCAAAATATAACTTCTCAAATTTTTCAATTTTTTCTTCGAAACCTTTTAATGCTAATTCAATAGCTTCTGGTTTAGACATATCTACACCAGCATTTTTCAGTACATTGATTGGATAATCTGAATTTCCTTTTGATAAGAATTCATCAATATATACTTGTGCATTTTTACTATCTTCTAATATCAAACTAGATAGTGCTTGAGCTGCTGAATATCCAGTTGCATATTGATATACATAGTAGTTATAGTAGAAGTGAGGTACTCTTGACCATTCATATTTAATTTCTTCATCATAAGTAAATACATCACCGTAATATTTTTTAACTAAATTGAAGTACTCAGTATTTAAGAAATCAGAAGTGATTGCCCCACCATTTTGTAAGTGTTGGTTAATAATATGTTCAAATTCAGCAAATTGCGTTTGACGGTATACTGTACCAACAAATCCATGAAGTGCTTCATTAAGAACTCTTAACATTCCTTCTTTATTTCCTTCTTTTTCAAATTTGCTGTATAGATATTCTGTTAATAATGCTTCATTACAAGTTGATGCTACTTCAGCCACAAAGATTGAATAATTTCCATATACATATGGTTGATTTTTTCTAGTGTAGAATGAATGCATTGAGTGACCTAATTCATGGATTAATGTATACACATCATTAAGTGTTCCATCAAAGTTTAATAGGATAAATGGTTTAGTAGTATATCCTCCCCATGAGTAAGCACCAGAACGTTTACCTTTATTTGGATAAATATCAATCCAACGTTCAGTAAATGCTTTTCTCATATTATTTACATAGTCTTCACCCATTGGTTTAACCGCTTCTAATACGATATCTCTTGCTTCTTCAAAAGTAAATTTAATAGGTTCTCCATCAATCATAGATACTGATCTATCATATAATCTGAAATCATCGAATCCTTTTACTTTTTTATGTAATTCATAGTATTTGTGTAATGCTGGAATTTTACTATTTACAGTTTCAACTAAATTATCATAAACTTCTTCAGGGATTAAGTTACTTGATAATGCATGATTTCTAGTAGAAGAATAGTTATGAGTATCTGCATAGTATTTTTTAGTTTTTAAATTTCCACCTAATGTAGAAGCTAAAGTATTAATATGTTTTTCAAAGTATTTATAAAGCGAGAAGAAAGTATTTTTTCTTAATTCTCTATCTGGACTCTCCATAAATGTTCCATATGTTCCATGAGTTAAAACATGTTTATTACCATCTTTATCTTCAACATCATCAAAATCAACATCTGTGTTATTTAATGCTGCGAATGTTTCATCACTTGCACTTAATGCTTCACTAGCCATAGCAATTAATTTCTCCTGCTCTGGATCTAATGTATGCGGACGTTTTTTATTAATTTTTTCAATATCAAATTTATAAACTTTTAATTCATCAAGTTCTTCTATATATCCATTTAATACTTCTTCATCGACTGATAAAAGTTCCGGTACTAAAAATGACCATTCGGCTCCAAATTTAGAAGCTAGGCTTCCAGTTTTAGCATAAATTTCTTTGTTTTTACTGTCGGTACTATCTTGGTCATTTCTAAAGAAGGCATAAATATATAATTCTTCTAATTTAATTCCCCATTTTTCACTAACTTTAAAAACTTCTAGAAGTTCTTTTGCTCCATTAGTTACCTTTCCTTTGTAATTTTTAATTTCTGGAAGAAATTCTTCTACTTCTTTAAATTGTTTCCAAAATTCTTCTTCTGTTGGAAAAATAGATTCTATATCCCATGTATTTTCTACTTTTTGGTCTTTTCTTAGTAATTCTGCCATGTAATCTCTCCTTTATTAGCATAAATTTTTGCTTACATACAATTATATCACACGTTTCCATAATTTCATACGTAATTTTATTGAAAATATCAATAAATTTTCTGAAAATAAACCATTCTTCTACTCTAAAGAAAAAATGAGGTAATTTCTACCTCATTTTTTATTATATTTTATTCTCTTATTACCATATGATCATAGTTTTCGTGACCTATATAGATTTCACATTCTTTTTTAAAATTAAAACTCTCATACAGTTTTCTCGCTCTATGATTTGATTGAGCTACATTTAAACTTAATAATGGATAACTACTTTTAGTAAAGTCTTCTAATAATTTATTACCCACACCTTTTTCTCTATTTTCAGAAAATACATATAGTGTATCTAAATAATACTCTCCTTCTAGCATTTCATCATAATCGAAAATAATACTATTATCATTTAAACCGAATTTGTTTCTTACATTATTAAACCAGAAATTTTTCATTTCATCCAAATTATCATAATGATAACCAAATGAAAACCCTAAAATTTCTCCATCTTCTTCATAAACTGTACAGTATTTATAACTAAATCTATCCTCTTCAGATTCAAATATATAAGTTAGTATGTCATAGAATGTATCCTTAGATACTTCATTAATAATATCTAACTCTAGAGATTCTACAAATTCTTCTAATCCTTCTAATACTTTTTTATCATCTTTTGTTGCTTTTCTTAACATAATTCCTCCACTATAGCTTAACTATTATGCTCTAAATTTTTAACAAAGCACATCCGATTAAGTATCGTTTAATGTTATTAGTCCCATTTTTATTTGAAATATATACTAATAAAAAAAATTTATCCTTTATTCTACCTCACCCACATTAGCATATCTTGCAAATGATGGTTCGTAATTTCTTACTTTGTACCCTAATTCTGTTAATATAACTGCTACATATGAGGCACGAACACCAGTTGTACAATATGTAATTTGTAATTTATTTTTATCTAGACCTTTTTCTTCAAAATATTTTTCTAACTCTTCTCTAGATTTAATAAACCCATCTTTATCTACTAATGAGTTGAATGGTAAAGATATTGCAGTTGGAATATGACCTGCTTTGTTTTCTCCATAAATAACGCGACCGTTATATTCAACTTCTAATCTTGTATCAATAATTTGCACATTCTCATTACCTACCAATGATAATAATTCATCAGTAAAAATAGCATTACTGTTATTATCTGCTTCAGCTCTAACTACATCACTAACATCTATTCTATCTTTCGAAGGATTATATTCTTTATTAAAACCTAACGTTTCAACTTGTTTAAAACCACCATCAATAATTTTTACATTATTGAATCCTGCGTAATTAAATGTATAAAGAATACGTCCTTCATCACCAAATCCTTGATCTGGCATTGTAAAACCATAAACTAATACTTCTGAATCTTCTTTAATCCCTAACTTTGAAAAAATTTGTTGGTAGTTTTCTTTAGAAAGTAACTTTCCTAATTCTTCTCCGCCAAATTCTCCTAATAAACTAATATCAGTCCAATCAACAACAGTAGCTTTATCATACATTAAAGATCCTTCTTCTAGCATACCACCACGAGCATCAATTACTACAAGATTATTGTTATCTCTATTAGATAATAAGTACTCTACATCAACTAATTGTTTAAAATTAAATTGTGTCATAAGAAACTCCTTTATAAATGTTTAATATACAAATTATTATAGCATATATTAATATGTAAAGTATAATTTTTTCATTTAACTTAAGTGAACTTGTATATTCATGTGTAGTAATACATGTTAGATTGAAAAATATTATTTATATTTCTATTAAATCGTAAGTAATACTATTTACACAACAATAAATACATGTTATAATAAATCGAAATCATTTTGAAATAGAAAAAATAGGAGTATATATTATGGATAAAAAGAAAAAAAATTTACTTATTATACCATCTACTTTACTAGTATTATCCGCTGTTTGTTATGGAGGTTATGAATTTTCAAAAAAAGATAATCCTTCATCTAATGCAGTTACACAAAGCGTTAAAGAAACTAAGAAAATAGCTTATGCAGAAAAAACAAGTACAATCGTAGTTACCGCAATTACTGAAGATGGTTATGCTACTCTTCATGGAGACCATAGCCACTTTGAAAAAGGTCTAGTTCCTTATAATGCAAAATTTATTGATTCACTTGTTTATAAAAATGATAGTTACACGTTAAAAGATGAAGATATTCAGTACGAGGTAGCTCAGGGATACATAATAAAAATAGATGGGAAATACTATTACTATCCAAAAAAAGGTGTATCTCAATCTAATGTTGTCGATGAAAAAGCTGCAAAAGAGATAACAGAACATGCCCACCACCATGCTCATTCTTCATCTACATCTACAAACTCAAGTAACTCACATGAAGATAACTATACTTTTAATCCAAGTGATATTGTAAGTGAAACTGCTGATGGTTATGTAGTTCGACACGGTGATCACTATCACTATATTAAGAAAAGTTCTCTATCTTCTTCTCAACTATCACAAGCAAAACAGTCTGGAGTTAATTCTACATTAGCTTCTTCAACTGCTGGAATTGTTTCTCCAACTAGTGATGGTTATATATTTAAAGGAGCTCAAGACATTATTGGAAGTAATAGCTTTGGGTTTATTGTTCGACATGGAAGTCATCAGCACATTATTCCTTATTCACAATTACGTGGAACAAAATGGGAATATTTAATAAATAATCATAGCTCAACACATACACCATCTCATACTCATTCTAACAGTAATGATAATTATAAATTCGATCCAAAAGACATAGTTAGTGAAGATAAAGATGGCTATACAGTAAGACATAATGATCACTATCACTATATTCCAAAACGAAATAATAACTCAGTAATACCAAATCCACTTCCTAGTACACCAAAACCAGCAGTTCCTACGGTTAACAATAATAGTAGTAACAATTCTGTAAAATCAAGTATTTTATCATTTTCTGGAGTTCAATTTAAAACTAGCGATGGATTTATCTTATCTAACGAAAGTAAAACTAAATCTACTTCAACAGGACTACTTGTTTCACACGATGGTCATGAACACTTTATTTTCTATAAGCAACTAGTTAATTCTAAATGGGAAAAATTAATTCCTGAAAAATACTTAGATAAAGCAAAAGAAGAATATAGTTCACTAGAAAAAGAAGTAAATGAAAAAATCAATTATCTTTCTGAGAAAAATAAAATTGATAAAACTAAATTTAAATTTATATCAACATCTAATGGTGATGCATTAACATATGATGGGACTACTACTCTACTAAAAGATATTAACACTAATAAAAATGATAAAGTTGAAAATAAACCTGAATATTCTGCTGAAGTAACTAAGAAAATAAATCACTTGGCAAAAATATTAAATATCGATTCAAGTCTTATCAAATTAGTAGAAACAGAAAATGGCCAAGCATTAACATATCCGCATGGTGACCATAGTCATACAGTATTACTTAATGCTATTCATGTTGATGAAACAGAAGTTGAATTAACAGATGAAATTAAAAAACAAATAGACTATATTGCAGATGTCTACGGTGTTCCAAAAGAAGCAATTAAAGTAACAAAAGATTTCTTCGTATTTAATGAGCCATCACATGCATATGATCCAACTCACATTCACCCTTATATCATACCGAGAAATAAATTAGAAATTCCTAAAATTACTGGGGATGAGGAGTTAGATTTCGAAAATGAATTACTTTCATTATCGAAACGTACTGGTATACCAGTAGATAAAATTAATGTTGAAGGAGACAAATTTGTGATTCCTCATGGGGACCACGATCACTACGTTAAAATAATCTCTAAAGGTGCTAACTTATATTATAAAAATAAACTTCCTAATATTACAGGAACTTATGTTGCAGGTGAATTTGATAAAACAGAAGTTTTAAATAAAATTGAAAAACTAAAAGCTGATTCAAGTTTACTATATAGCTCTGATACTAAGAGAGTACACAGAATTAACAGGGCATTAAATCAATTAATAAGTGAAATTAATAGCCTGCCTAGTAATTCAACAGCTGGATATTTGGAGATGTTAAATAATTTTGATAATAAGTACATCAATATAAAAGATGAAAGCAATAATAGTCCTTCTACAGATGCTAAAACAGAAAAATTAACTAAAACTTATAATGAATTACTTAATAAAGTAAAAGAAAGCAATGTTGAATATTATAGTATTTCTAAAACTGATTTAACTAATAAACTTAATAAAGCTATCTCTGAAAAAGATAGTAATGCATTTGAGCAAGTATCTCATCTTTTAGATGAAATCAAAAAATTTGATAATCAAACTGGAGCCACTGGTTTAAGTTATATTAAATATTTCATTGATAATTTAGAAAGTGATAAAGTAAACAATAATTTACGTGAAGAAATGGCTTCTCTGATAAAAGATACATATGAAAGTGAAGCTAAAATTTCAGTTATTCCAATGCACACATTAGTTGAACGTTTAATTAATACTAAAAATCTACTTCACTATTCATTAGAGCATCCAACTACTAATAAAGTTGAACATGGGACAAACTATAATAAACTTCAAGAAATCGATGAATCTGGTGAAACTATAGCTAAATCAGCAAAACAATTCGTTAGTGAGCTTAGCGACTTTTTACCAGCACTAGAATTTTCAAAAGCTAATTATGTAATTAAAGAAGAGAAACCTTCAGTTGAAAGTAACAATAAAGAAGCTAAGTCTGAAGACAATAAAAATAATTCAGCAGATAAAAATGCTAGCACAAATAACGATGACGCTAATATACAGTCAAAAATTAATTATTTAGCACAAGCATTAGGTATTAGTCCATCTTCTATTTCAGTAATCGATACTCCAAATGGAAAAGCATTAGTATTTACACTTAATGGGAAAACTCATGTAATACTTGCTAGCTCTATTGATTTATCTAAACCTCTTCCTAATTTACGTGCTGAAAACAAAGAGACTCAAGATAAAGCTGTAGAAAATAAAGTTACAGAAAATAAACCTATAAATAATAAAGTTGTAGAAAACAAGGTTGTTGAAAATAAAGTTGCAGAGAACAAAACACCAGCAAATAATACTGTAGAAAAACCAGTCGCATCTACTACAACTGCTAAACCAGAAGTTAATTCTTCACCAACAACTAATACTAATACAACTAATGACAAGTAAACATAAACTAATCCACTTACTCATACTTTTAAAAAATTTACTAAATATTTGGAAAATACTTGACAGTTTTAGTAGAAATAGAGTAAAATGATTTTAAACAGATATATATAATTTGATTATAGACATGTTTTAATCTAAAAACTTTTCCAGAGAGAGTGTTAAAGCTGAAAGCACTTATTGTTTATTTTAAAATTCTACTATAGCAATATCAAATTAAACTTTTGAGAATCTTTTTAGATTGAATTTGGGTGGAACCGCGGTTAGTATATGAATCGTCCCTTACGTCTTTTGACGTAAGGGATTTTTATTTTACCCTTTTCAACTATCCGAGATTTAATATTACAAAATAAAGGAGAAATATATATGTTAGATATCAAATTATTTAGAGCAAATCCTGAGATGGTAAAAGAAAAATTAGCAGCTAGAAACTTAGACACTGATGTTGTTGATGTTCTTCTAGAACTAGACAAAAAACGTCGTTCTTTACTTGTTGAAGTTGAAGATTTAAAAGCACTTCGTAACAAACGAAGTGAGGAAATCGCAGTACTAAAACGTAAACGTGAAGATGCAACAGATGTTATTAATGAAATGAAAAAAGTATCTGATGATATTACTGCACGTGATATCGAAGTTAAACAAATTTCTGAAGAAATTAATGAAAAAATTATTCGTATTCCTAACTTAGTTTCAGATGAAACTCCATATGGAGAAACTGAAGATGAGAATATTGAAGTTCGTCGTATCGGACAAGTTCGTGAATTTGAATTTGAACCTAAACCTCACTGGGATTTAGTAGAAGAATTAGATATCGCTGATTTTGAACGTGCTGCTAAAATTTCTGGAAGTAGATTCGTATTTTATAAAAAAGCTGGTGCTTTACTTGAACGTGCACTTATTAATTTCATGATTGATATTCATGTTACTGAACATGGTTACGAAGAATTTATGGTACCTCAATTAGTTAATAGAACTGCATTATTTGGTACTGGACAATTCCCTAAATTCGTTGAAGATGTTTATACTATTGAATCTGAAGGATTAACACTTATCCCTACAGCAGAGGTTCCTTTAACTAACTACTACAATGATGAAATCTTAAGTGAAGATATGTTACCAAAAGGTGTAACAGCGTTTAGTGTTTGTTTCAGATCTGAAGCAGGAAGTGCTGGACGTGATACTCGTGGATTAATTCGTCTTCACCAATTCAATAAAGTAGAAATGGTTCGTTTCTCTAAACCAGAAAATTCTTATGAACAATTAGAAATTATGACTAGTCATGCAGAGAATATTCTTAAAAAATTAAACCTTCCTTATCGTGTTATTACACTATGTTCTGGGGACACTGGATTCTCTAGTGCAAAAACTTATGATATTGAAGTTTGGTTACCAAGTTATAATGCATATAAAGAAATCAGTTCATGTTCAAACTGTACTGACTTCCAAGCTAGACGTGCTAATATGAGATTCAAACGTGAAGACACTGGAAAAGTTGAATTTATCCACACTCTAAATGGATCAGGTCTTGCTGTTGGTCGTTGCTTATCTGCAATCATTGAAAACTATCAAAATGAAGATGGTTCTGTTACAATTCCTGAAGTTTTACGCCCATATATGCGTGGTCTTGAAAGAATTGAAAGAGACTAATTCAGTAATCTAATAGAAAAAATTTCTTTAAAATAAAAACATGTCAAGAATCGATTAATATCTTTCTTGACATGTTTTTTATTTTATTATCTTGATAAGAATGAGAAAAATCCACTTATTATAGAAACATTAAAGAAGTCAATAAATAGTGCTCCAACTATCGGCATGACGAAAAATGCTATATTTGAATATTTATACTTATCACAAACACTTTGCATATTAGCAATACCATTAGGTGTTGCTCCTAAAGAAAATCCTGCATGTCCTGATGCTAATACCGCTGCATCATAATTACAACCCATAACTTTAAATGTTATAAAGTAAATAAATAGATAAGCTAGTACTACTTGACCAAGTAATAATAAGGTTAATTGACCTGCTACACTACCTAATTCCCATAATTTTAGACTTATCATTGCCATTCCTAAGAATAAGTTTAACGATACATCTTCTAATATATGAATCTCTTCATAGTGCAGGTCGAACTTTGTTGTGAAATCTGATATATTTCTTAAAACAGCTGCTACTAACATCGGCCCTATATAACTTGGAAAGTTTAAATAATGATTTAAATAACTAGATACATAACTACCTATAAACATTGATAATAAAATTAAGAAGAATGCCTTAGCAAAATTTTCTCCATCTAATTTTTTCACATCATTATTAAATAAAAATTCATCATTATTTTGTTTTTCTTCAATCTTTTGTGGTTTAACTTTTAGATTTTTCTTTCTTATTAATCTATTAGCTATTGGTCCTCCCATACTAGAACCTGCAATAAGTCCAAAAGTAGCTGCTGCTATAGCAATACTTTTTGCTCCAGTATGACCTAAGTCTTCAACTATTGGTGCCATAGCTGCTGCTGTCCCGTGCCCTCCAGTCATAGCTGTTGAGCCAGTTAACAGTGCAACTAATGGATCTACACCTGTTGCTAAACCTATTCCTAATGCGACTACATTTTGTAATGTTACTAAACCTATTGCACATAGTAAGAATAACACTACTTTTCTTCCACCTACTCTTAAAAGTCTCCAACTTGCATTAAACCCTATACTTGTGAAAAATAGAGTCATAAAGAAACTTTGTAAAGTATTATCAAATTCAAAAATTACTAAATTAGTTTGTCTTAAAATTAAATTAATTGTTGCAAATAAAAATCCCCCAATTACTGGTGATGGGATACAATATGTTTCTAAAACTTTTACCCTTGTTCTTAAATATCGTCCTACTATCAAAATAATAACAGCTAATCCTACTGTTTGAATCATATCCATCTTGATATTGAACATCTAATCATCCTCTCTTTATTAAATTTTTAGTATACTCAAAAAATAAGAAAACTCTGGAACGAACTTATACTCGAACCGAGTTCTTTAATGCTTTACATTTTATCTTACATTGTATTAAATTATATTGCAATATTATGTAAGATTTTATAATACTTGTCAAATTAAATAAACTGAACTTTATACATCGTTTAATAAAGTCCAGTTTATTATACTTATATTACATAATTGGTTTTAAAAATTCTGACCAACTTTCGTAGTTTTCTTCTTTACGAGCAACATCTCCAGAAGTCCATTTAATTTCTAAAGTATCATCTTCTCTTACTACTACTCTAGATTTATCTACTTCACATTCGTATACAACACCAACGTGAACTTGTCCTACTTCAGTTTTGTCATCATTAATTAGACCTATGAAATGAAGGTTATCTAATGCATATTCTTCAGAAATACCCACTTCTTCAAACAATTCACGAGCTGCATTAATTTTTAGCATTTCATAAATAGTTTTCCCTTTTTCTTCATTCATATGTCCGCCGATTCCTACTGATGCTTTTCCGTGAAGTCTTGCTTCTCCACCACCAACTAGACGTTTATAAACTAATATTTCTTTTGTTTCACGATCTTTTATAACTACATATCCTATTAATTGTTTATAGCTATTATCTTCTTCCATATCCCCACGACGTTTTACCTCGTAAGAAGTGAATGTATCAACTATTTTTTTTACTTTTTCATCTTCTCTTGGTAAAAAACCATAAAAATGATTTTCTTCGTTATTAAAAAGATCTTTTCGATTTACTACTAATATTTGTTCATCCCATTTACTCATTGTTCTTCTCCTTTTATTTTGGTTGATAAGTTCCTTCTTTTAATTCTTTAGCAATTTTAGCAATTTTTCTAAATCTATGATTTAATCCCGATTTAGATAAATTTCCATCTTCTATCATTTCTGCAATTTCTTTTAGAGGATATTCAGGATATTTTAATCTTGCTTCTGCAACTACTCTAAGCTTATCATCAAGATTATCTAATCCTAATCGTTCTTCAATAATATTTATATCCTCAACCTGCTTTGCTGATGCATTAACAGTTTTATTCATGTTTGCCATATCGCAGTTTTGCATTCTATTTACAGAATTATTTATATCACGTACGATACGTTCATCTTCAAATTGGAATAATGCTTGATAAGCTCCAACTAAATTTATAAACTCTGCTATTTTTTCTGATTCTTTTATATATACTATAAACCCTTTTTTTCTCTCCAAACTTCTTGCATTTAAATTAAATGAATTTAATAGTTCCATCAATTCTTTATTATGCTCTTCATAATAAGAGAAAATCTCCATATGATAGCTTGAAGTTCGAGGGTTGTTAATTGATCCACCAGCTAAAAAAGCTCCTCTTAAGTAAGCTTTCTTTTTCTCTTCTGTATTGATAAGTTCTTCAGCAATATCTAATCTCATAGTATAATCATCGTTCAATATATATAAGTCTGTTAAAATTTCTTTAACATTTTGTTCCAAACGACAAATATATACATTATTCTTTTTTAATTTCAATTTTTTTCTAACAGAAATGTTAATATGCACTTTATAAAAATATTTAATTAGTGAATACATTCTTCTTGCTATCGAAGCATTTTCTGTCTGAAAACTAAGGCTTAACCTACCGTTCGCTATCGTTAAGATACCATTCATCTTTATTAACGCAGATAATTCCGAGAGGAATTCTCTATCTTGCGTAATTTCTATTAAGGTTAATTCCTTTTTCATATCCGAAGCGTAAGACAATTTTACCCCTCCTATCTTATTTATATAACCTATTTATTTTATCACGTTAAACCTATTTAGACAAGTTATTTGCTAGCTTTTTATTTGTATTTACCAAACTAAAAAGAGCTAATATTTTAATCATATTAGCTCATTATATTTAAGATTTTTTCTTTATTTTCTTCGTTAACTTCTATTCTTTCTCTAATACCATTCTCATCAAAGTATAATACTTCATCTGAAATTGTACATAGGAATTCATAGTCATGCGTAATAATAAATACCACTACATCTTCTTGTACTATTTCTTCGATAAGTCTACTTAGTTCTATCATGTTAACATAATCTAAACCACTAGTAGGTTCATCAAATATCAAAATCTTCTTATTCGATAATAATGCTGAGGCTATTGCTACCCTTTGCTTTTCTCCACCAGAGAGTGTATTAGGATGTCTCTTTAAAAATGGTCTAATACTCAACTTATCTATTACTTCATCAAATCTTTCAAGGTTGTTACTACCAAGCTTAATTTCTTTTTCTACTTGGTTTGTAAATAGTTGATAATTCACATCTTGCATAACTTGGAATGTATTTTTAATTAAATCTTTACTTTTTAATTGAACATTATTTAATAATACTGAATTTTTTGATTTAGTTAAACCACTTAATGCATTAGCAAATGTAGTTTTTCCACAACCATTATCTCCAATTATTGTATATATTTTAGATGAATCAAAGCTTTCATTTTTTATCTTCAATATATTTTTATTAACTTTATACTCTAAATTATTGATTCGTAGATAGTCTTTTTTATACTCTCTCTTTGCTTTTTCTCTTAATTGCACCTTAGTTAAATCTATTTGACGAGTTTTACAATGACTACCATCAAAATATTGTAATTGTTCTTTGGTTATTTCTTGAATTATCTTACCTTCTTTAATGATATACATTCTATCGATAAGGTCCTTCAAATAATAAATTCTATGTTCAGCAACAATAATTGTTTTACCTTGATCTTTTAGATTTTGCATTATAGATGCGATTAGCTCGATAGCTTTTAGATCTAGATTACTTGTTATTTCATCTAGTACATAGACATCTGCATCTAGCATCATACTTGCCATAAATGCCAATCGTTGTTTCTCTCCACCACTTAACTCTAATATATTTCTGTCTAGTAAGTGTTTAGCTGAAAAATCATTTACAATCCTATCCATCCTTGCTGCTATTTCATCTTTTGAATAACCATAGTTTTCCATACTAAATGCTAATTCACTCGTAGAATCCAAATTAAAAAATTGATTTTTAGGATTTTGGAATACACTTCCGACAACTTTAGAAAAATCTTTTAATCTATCTCCAATCTTAAGATGAGCAACCTTTAATTCACCACTATATCCGCCATGAAAGAATTCTGGAGCTAGTCCATTTAATACACGAAGAATAGTTGTTTTACCACATCCACTTCTTCCTGTAAAAAGGATGCATTCACCTCTTTTTATATTCAATGATAAATCTTCAATATTTAATTTTTCTGATTCTATATATTTATAATTAAAATTTTTAAACTCTATCAATTTATCACCTCAAAAACATAATATAGACAAATCCTAAGATTACTAAAACAGAAAAAATATAATCCGGTGATTTTAGTTTCAATTCTACAAATGATGTAGGTTCATTTTCATTATCTAATCCTCTACATAAACATGATACCGATAACTCATTTGCTATATTTGTACTAATAATTACATATGGTACAAATACATACTCAAAAAATTTGATTGGATGTAGAAGATAATAACCTTTATTAACTCCTATCCCTTTTATTTTTAATGAATTTTTTATAAGTTTATAATCTGTTAACAAGACAGGAAAGAATCTAAATAAGACTGCTAAAACTATGATTGCTTTTTTAGGCAACCTTATCTGTCTTAAAAAACATATTAATTCTGATACCTTAGAACTACTAACCAATGCTATTCCTGCACATAATGGGAAATACAACGTTTTATACATCAGTGATGTTAGTAATAAAAAGCTATCAACTACTTTTAGTGTTACTGTATGAGAAAAATACATTTCATACAATGTAAAAAACATATATATTAAAAAAAAGTTCATCATTCTTCTAAAACTAGAATTTACACCTAGATATAGTGTAAACAATACAGCAATAACTAGATGTAAATTTAAAGTCATCATTTTAAACATTAAAATATTAGCAAGAATAAGAACTAAAATTTTTACTCTTATATCTAACTTCAACATATTATAATCCTGCTTTATTAAAGTTTTTGAAATAAATCTTTCTTCCAAGATACGTTCCTACTACTGAACAAATAATAGTAAAAACTACTATAAATACAAAAGTTTTCATATCAGAACTTTGCATTACTAAATTAATTTTTTCTTGAGGAAAGTTTCTTCCTTGTAAATGTTTGATATAATTATCTTTCATAAAGAACATTGGCAATATTATACCGATATTACCTAAATTAAAGAATATATATGATAAATACTCATTATTTTTTCTGTAGAAAAACTCTGCGCATACAGCCGCTATTAATAATGCTATAGAACCAATAATTGCGTGTCCTGAAATTCCCATAAACAAAGCAATTATAGCAGTCATAATAAATATAGCCATATTTTTATTAATCTTATTAAAGATTAAGCTATATACTCCTCCACATACTAAAGCAACTATTACCGATGTGTATGTAGCAAAATATACTTTACCACCAAATATCACAGAAGTTAAAAGAGTACCTATTCCGACCCCAACCCCCATCATTATAACTAACAGTATAGTATAAAGTCCAAGAGTAATTAGATCATTAATTTGTAAATTTTTATTTTCTTCTCTGTTAATATATTTTAATTCCGTCATTTACTACCTCGCATTAAGATTTCTTACTTCTTCTAATGCTTTTTCAAAATCAGGCTCATTACCTACTTCTTCACATAGTTCTTTATAACGAACTACACCTTCTGCATCTACTACAAATACGGCACGTGCTAACAATCCTAATTCTTCAATTAAAAGACCTGCTTGATTTTCAAAATCACGATATTTATAATCTGATACAGTAACAGCATTGTCTACTCCTTTATCAGCACAAAAGCGCCCAAGAGCAAAAGGTAAATCTTTAGAAACTGTAATAACTACTGCATTATCAAAGTTCTTTATTTCTTGATTAAATCTTGTAGTTTGAATTGCACAAATTTCAGTATCTACAGATGGAAAAGCATTAATTACTAAAACTTTCCCTTTGTAATCTTCAAGATTAAAGTCAGTTAAATCTTTATTTGTTGCTTTGAAATTTGGGAAAGCATCTCCCACATTTACTTTATCTTCTACTGTAATATTAGTACCTTTAAAGCTAATTGTTTTTTTCATTATTAATTACCTATTGATTTAAATAATCATTATCCCTTTCATAAAATACATATACTTAATGATAACATATTTCAATTAGAGTAGCAAAGTTTTTCTTTTGTTTTTATTAAGATTTTAATTCCTTTTTATATAAGATTAATATCATTTTATGATATAATATATCCTACTAGTGTGTGAAAGGATTATTGACATGACAACTGAAGACAAAGAAAAGTTAAATGAGGATATTTCATCCAATTCTGAATCAGAAAAAGAAAATAAATCTTCTTTTTTTGGTCGTTTTAAATCAAAAGTAAGTAATCTAAAAAGTAAAATTGAAGAAATAGCTTTCGAAGAATTCGTTGGCGATGAGGTTGATGAAGCTACAGAAGATACTAAAGTTGAAAAAGTCAACCAAGAAACTAAAAGTAATAAAGAAGTTGAAAGTAACCAAATAACTAAAGAACAAAAAAATGATAAAGTTAAACAAACAACTGAAATTTATAAAGTTGAAAAAGTTAACGAAATTACTGAAGATAAAATAACAGAATCAGAAGAATTAGAAGAATCGGAAGATTCTAATGAGAATAAGGTTTTTGACGTTGAAGTAGAAGCAGAAGAATTAGAAAATTCTAATGAAAACAAGGTTTTTGACATTGAAGTGGAATCAGAAGAACTTCTTCAAAAAGAAAAAGATGCTAAACAACGTGCTATTCAACTAGAAGAAGAAAGAAGACAATTTGAACTTAAGCAACAAAAAATTGCTGAAGAGCAAAAACGTCGTGCTGCTGAAAGAGCTGAAGAAGAACGATTAGAACTTGAACGTATTGCTCGCGAAAAAGAACTTGAACGTCAACGCATTGAAAAAGAAAAGGCAGAAAAACGTGAACGAGAACGTCTTGAGCGTGAACGTATTGCTCGTGAAAAAGAGCTTGAACGTCAACGTATCGAAAAAGAAAAAGCTGAAAAACGTGAACAAGAGCGTCTAG
>CAUSKO010000010.1:0-37895 GCA_963532255.1 uncultured Gemella sp.
CCTGCTCGTTGCATTAAACCTAATAAATTATATGCTTTTATCATTATTTTTGTGGTATAGACTTTCTATAAATTAATCTTATAACTTCGTTATAAATAGGTTCCATTGTTTCTGGAGAAGCACTAAAGAATTTTTCTAATTGTTTCTTTTCTTGAGCAGCTTTTACAACTTCAAGATCAGTAACAACATACGCTCCACGACCAGCTTTTTTACCTGTAGGATCAACTGAGATTTCTCCTTCTTTGTTTTTTACAATTCTTAGTAAATCTTTTTTAGGAAACATCTCATTTGTTAATATACATCTTCTTGTTGGTATTTTTCTTTTTTTCATCTTAACACCTCTCTATTCTGCAGCTTTAATATCGATTTTCCAACCTGTTAATTTTGCAGCTAGACGTACGTTTTGTCCTTTTTTACCAATCGCTAATGATAATTGATCATCTTTCACTTTCACATTAGCAATTTTTTCTTCTTCATCTATATTAATTTCTTCTACTTTAGCTGGTGCTAAGGCGTTTGTTATAAATTTAACTGGATCTGCATCCCAGGTAATAATGTCAATTTTCTCTCCATTTAGTTCTGAAACTATACGATTAACACGATCACCTTTATTTCCTACACAAGCCCCAACTGGATCAATATTCTTATCTTCTGAATAAACTGCGATTTTTGTTCTATCTCCAGCTTCTCTAGACACACTCTTAATTTCTACTATACCATTATAGATTTCTGGTACCTCAATTTCAAATAATCTTCTAATAAATTCAGGATGTGATCTAGATGCAAGCACATGTGGTCTACTTCCGCGGCTTGGATTATCCACTTTAGCAATATATACTTTAATTGGTGTTTGAGGTACATATTCTTCACCTGGAACACGCTCATTTTCACCTAGAATAGCTTCGATTTTACCTAATTTAACATAAACATATCTTGTATCAATTCTATCTATTGTACCTGAAAGAATCTCACCTTCATATTCACTATATTCTTTATATAGAATTTCTTTTTCTGCTTCACGTAATCTTTGAAGTAGTGCTTGTTTTGCTGCTTGAGCTCCAACACGACCAAAATCACTTGGAAGATCTTCTTCTTCATAAATATCCCCAACTTCATAAGCAGGATTAATTTTTAACGCATCTTCTAAAGCAAATTCAATTCTATCATCATATACTTCTTCTACTACATCTTTTCTAATAATAAATTTGTAATCTCCTGTCGCTCTATTAAAGTCAACTCTAACGTTCTTTGCTGCATTAAAATTCTTTTTATATGCTGAAAGTAGTGCTAATTCAATAGCTTCTACTAGTATATCTTCTGCAATTCCCTTTTCTTGTTCAATTAATTTTATAGCTTTAAGCAAATCCTTGCTCATCTTTATCTTCTCCTTCTATATTAAAATTTAACAGCTAATCTTATCTTAGCAATTTTCCCGTAATTTATAGTTGATTTTTTCACTCTTGCTTTATCTCTATATTCTATAGTTATTTCTTCTCCGTCTACAGAAAGTATATCCCCATAGAATTCTTTTTGATTATCTATTTTTTCATATGTTTTTATAAACACATGTTTTCCTACTGAATTAGAAACTTCTTCTAAATCCCTAAGATCTCTTTCGATTCCAGGTGAAGAGACTTCTAAGTAGTATTTATCACTAATGAAATCTTCTTTATCTAATTCTTCTGCTAGTTTTTCACTAAGAAAAACACAATCATCAAGACTTAAACCACCCTCTTTATCAAAATAAATACGTAAAAAGTAATCACTACCTTCTTTTACATACTCTACATCATAAAGTGAATAATTAGAGTCTTTTACTTGTTCTGTTGCTATTGATTTAACTTTTTCTACAATACTCATACAACACCTCTATTTCTTTATTTATTACAACATAAAAGAGCGGAGAACTTTTCAAAATTCACCACCCTTTCGGTAATTTATTTCAATGTAATTACATTATATCATACTAGTATAAAATAATCAATTAATTAATCTTTATTATGCACGAATAACTTCTATTTTGTATCCATCTGGATCTTTTACAAAATAATAACTTGGCGGAAATCCTGGTAGTCCTTTAAGGTCAGTTACATCATATCCAGCCTCTATGTGTTTTTTATGAAGCTCTTCCAAATTCTCTACAGAAATAGCAATGTGTCCATAACCATCTCCTAATTCATAAGCTCCATGATCATAATTATAAGTTAGCTCTAATTCATAATCTGAACCTGGTAAAGTAAGATATACTAGAGTGAATTTATACTCAGGAAAATCTCTTTCTCTACTAACTTTAAAGTCAAATGCTGTTGTATAAAATTCAACAGATTTTTTTAAATCAGCAACTCTGTAACATGTGTGTGCCATTGTTTGTGTCATAATAATCACCTCATAAATAATTCTTTTATAATATTGTCCAACCGAATCCTATTGCCCCTATACCTAAGTGAGTAGATATAACAGGACTTATTTCATCAATTTCTACTGTAATATCAGGATATTTTTCCACCAAATAATTCCTAATATCTTCTGCCTTTTCAATTGCATCAACATGAAGAACACATACATGAATATTTTCACCTTTGTGTTCTTGATAAAATTCATCGAATAGCTCATACATTCTTAATACAACTTTTTTATAAGTACGAATCTTTTGAAAAGGTACGATAATCTTATCTTCAAAATGAAGTAATGGTTTTACCTGCAATAGGCTTCCCACTACTGCTTGTGCACCACTTAAGCGTCCTCCACGCTGAAGATGTGATAAATCATCTGCCATAAAATATGCTTTAGATACCTTCTTCATTTCGTTTAACGCTTTAATAATTTCCTTAGAACTCTTTCCTTCTTTAATAAGGTTAGCCGTCTTTATAGCATACCATCCTTCTGGTCTACAAGATACTTCGGAATCAAACGGATGGACATTAATCCCATCAACCATTAAACCTGCAACCGTATATGAAGAATGAGCACCACTTATCCCACCTGAAAGTGCTATTGCGATAACATCAGTATAACCTTCTTCTTTTAATTTTTCTAAGCAAGCAACAACTTCTCCTATAGCAGGTTGTGACGTTGTTGGGAAGGAATTGTTAGTATCTTTAAGATATTCATAGTATTTTTCAGAAGTCATATCAATTATTTCCTTATAGGAATGATTGTTAATGACTATATTAAGATAAACAGTTCTAATATCTAATTCTTTTTTCAATTCCTCAGATAAATATGCTGTAGAATCCATCAAAATAGCAATTTTTTCCACACTTTTTCCTACTATCTAACAATGATAGTTTTTCCTTTCTTAGAATTTTTCAATATTGTAAAGTTCAAGTTCAACTTTTGTCTCTCTTCCCATAAGTTCAATCATAACATCAGCTTTGAAATTGTTTGTATCTATTGAAACTACTTTTCCATCCATATCAATGAATGGGCCAGAAATTACACGAACATGATCTCCTAATTCGATATCAATATCTACAACGCTTGATAATCCCATTTGTTGTAAAATAAAGTTAATCTCTTCAGGTAATAATGGACTTGGTTTTGAACCCCCTCCATGAGAACCTACAAAACCAGTTACTCCTGGTGTATTACGCACTACAAACCAAGAATCATCAGTCATCACTAGTTCAACAAGAACATAGCCTGGGAATGTCTTTCTATTTACTTCTTTTTTCTTTCCTGTTGGTGTAATAATAGTTTCTTTTTCTTCTGGAACTACGATTCTAAAAATCTTGTCTTCCATATTTAAAGATTCTACTCTTTTTTCTAAATTATCTTTTACTTTATTTTCATATCCAGAATAAGTATGAATAACATACCACTCTTTATTTACTGTATCGCTCATAATAACCTCTCTTATCTACTAAAACGTCTAATTCCAGCAGTTATACCTAAATCAACTGCATAACAGAATAACATTAGTATTCCAACTACAACAATTACAATAACTGTTTTTCTAACAAGTTCATTAAATGTTGGCCAACTTACTTTTCTCATTTCAGCAGCAACTTTACCTAGAAATTTGAACATTAACTGCACTCCTTTAATTTTTTTTATCTCATTTTCATTTTATAAATTATACCATAGTCTAATTTATAAGTCTATAATTCTTAAATTAAATATACACACTTGTACAATATACTATTGTAACACTTATTAAACAACATTTCAATTATATAACTAAAAATATGAGATAAAACCAAAAGATTTTTTTGATTCTATCTCATAATTAATTTTTATTTTGTTAAATCGTATGTAGCAGTTAAAGTATTTCTCATTAACATAGTAATTGTTAATGGTCCTACTCCACCAGGGACAGGAGAAATATGAGCAACTCTATCAACAAATTTCTGAGTATTAACATCTCCTACAAGCTTCCCGTCACAATAATTATTACCTACATCAATAATAGTACAAGACTCCTTAACTTTTTCCTCACCTGTTAAGAAGTGTGCACTACCAACACAACTAACTATTATATCAGCTTGTTCTATTAGTTTATCTAAATCTTTTGTGTGTGAATGCGCAGTAATTACAGTTGCGTTATTTTGTAGTAACAATGTAGATATTGGTTTACCAACAATATTACTACGACCAATAACTAAAGCTAATTTTCCTGTTATATCTTCACCAGTTGATTTTATCAATTCTAATATACCAAGTGGGGTACAAGGGATTAGTTTAGCTTCACCAATAACTAATTTACCAACATTTATTGGATGGAAACCATCTACATCTTTTTCTACAGATACAGCATTTAATACTTTTTCTGCATCAATATGACTTGGCAATGGTAATTGAACTAATATTCCATGCACATCTTTATCTAAGTTTAATCTCTCAATTTCATCTAATAATTGTTCTGTAGTAATAGTTTCTTCTAATTCTACTTTTACAGAATTAATATTGTTTTCTATACAAGCCTTATGTTTTGAATTAACATAACTTCTTGATGCTTTATTATCACCAACTAATACTACAGCTAAAGTAGGTGTTATTCCTTTTTCACGTAATTGAGATGCTTCATTTTTAATCTCTTCACGTAACTTTTTTGCTAATTGCGTTCCACTAATTATCCCCATTATTTTTTTGCTCCTAATTTTATTTTTGCTTTAGATTTATTTTCAGTTCCATTAAGTAATCTTTTAATATTAGTTTTATGCATGTATATTACAAACACACACATTACTATCATTACCCACTTATCTATTCCCGATTCAAAAATCAGTAAATATACTATAGATGTTAAACATATTAATATACTACCTAATGATACATAACCTGTTAAGAATAGAGTACTAAAGAAAATAGCTACTAATATTAAACTTAGAGTTGGATATAAGAATATGAATACTCCTGATCCTGTAGCAACAGCTTTTCCGCCTTGGAAATTTGCAAAGATAGGATAAACATGTCCTATCATCGCAAATGCACCAAATATAGATAGATACTCCACTCTTCCTAAAATAAGTGATGGTATCATTGTAGCTATTATTCCTTTAGATATATCTAGTACAAATACTATAACGCCTGCTTTTTTTCCTAAACATCGAAATGTATTGGTTGTCCCTAGATTACCACTTCCCATCGTACGAATATCAGTATTATAAAATATTTTTCCTACTAATAACGCTGGTGAAATAGAACCTATAAGGTACGCTAATACGATAAACAATATAATTTGTATAACCATTTTCTTGTCCTACCTTATGATTGCTCCGTACTCATCAAGTGCTTTAAGTACTTTATTATGAACTTTTGTTACTTCTTCATCAGTTAAAGTTTTTTCCTTATCACTATAAGTTATTGTTAATGCAATAGATTTTTTACCTGCTAATAGTTCAGCACCTACATAAAGGTCAAATAGCTCAATATTAGTAATAAGCTTACTATTTATACTTTCTATTACATTATATATATTTTGATATTCATCTTTTAAATCTACAAACATTGCGATATCACGAGTTATTTCAGGATATTTTGTAACTTCTTCATATTTAGGTTTAACTTTTGATTCAGAAATAATATCATCTAAATTAATTTCAAATACATAAGTTTCGTTTAAATCCTTACTATCAGCAACTAGCGGATGAATTTCACCAATAAATCCAATACGTTTATCTCCTAAAAATACTTCTGCCGTTCTTCCTGGATGCATACCATCTATATTAGATTTTTTATAAGATAATTTTTCATCTAATCCCAGTCTTTCAAATACAACTTCTAAATATCCTTTTGCAGAATAAAAGTCTAAAATATTACTGTCTTTTAACCATTTTGTTATATTTTCTTCCCCTGTTAAAGCTCCACTTAAGTAAAGTGTCTCTTTAGGTTGAATATTTTCATTTCCACTTCCAAAGAATACTCGTCCAATTTCCAGTAGTTTTAAATCTTTTTGTTTTCTTGCAACATTATATTGCACAGTGGTTAATAATCCTGGAATTAAACTTTGACGTAATATTGAATGTGTCTCTGTCATTGGCATCATTAACCTTACTTTATGATGATTCTCTAATGTATACTGAGTTGACTCGGCATCAGATACTAAAGAATAGTTAATTGTATCGTTAAAACCTAAACCAACAAAGACTTTTCTTAAATCACGAACAGCACGTTGTGAGTATGTTAATCCACCTTTTGTAGTTTTTGAAAATTTCGGTAATGTTGAAGCAAGGTTATCATAACCATAAATACGAATAACTTCTTCAACTAAATCTTGTTTAATTGATATATCAGGACGGCGAGTTGGAATTCTAACTGTTAACTCTTCTCCTTCTACCAATACAGAAAAACTTAAACTTTCTAAAATAGAAGTTATTTCCTCTGTAGATAATGTAATACCTAAGTAATTGTTAATATAGCTTGTACTAATTACAACTTCTTTCTCTTCTTCTTTATTAATGACACCTACCGATGCTTCGACAGTAGCATTAGGACATAACTCTAATATTAATTCTACAGCTCTTTGCAATGCTGCCTTTTGCATATTAGGATCAATACCTTTTTCAAACCTTACAGAAGAATCACTTCTTAATCCGTGGGCAGCTGATGTACGACGTACACTAACTGGATTAAAGTAAGCTGATTCTAAAATAATATTTTTAGTATCATTACTTACTTCTGTATTTTTACCACCCATTACCCCTCCTAATGCGATAGGATTTGTTCCATCAGTAATTACTAAATCATTTTCAGATAGCTTTCTTTCTTCTCCATCAAGAGTTTCTAATATTTCTCCATCTTTAGCATTTCTTACAATAATATTATTCCCAACTAAATCTTTGTCAAACGCATGCATTGGTTGCCCAAACTCAAGTAGTACAAAGTTAGTTATATCAACAATATTATTAATTGGGCGAATACCAGAGTTCATAAGACGTGTTTGAAGCCACAGTGGTGAATCTTTAACCTCAATATTTTTAACAACTTGCCCTACATAATTCTTACATGAATCACTCTCAACAATAACTTTTAATTCAGTATCTAAATAGTTCTCTTCTTTTTCTTTATCATTAAAAGTAACTTCTTTGTTATATAAAGCCCCTAGTTCGTAAGCTAATCCTCTCATACTTAAAGCATCAGCTCTATTAGGTGTTATTGATAAATCTAATAAATAGTCATTTAATCCTAATACTTCAACTACATCAGCTCCAAGTTCTTGTTTATTTTCGAAAACATAAATTCCGTCTTGATAGTTTTTTGGAACTACACTTTGACTTAATCCTAATTCTTTAAGTGAACAAATCATACCTTGTGATTCTACACCACGTAGCTTAGCTTTCTTAATTTTTATTCCAGGTAATGTAGCTCCAACTTTCGCTACTATTACATATTGTCCGGCATCTACATTAGGAGCTCCACAAACTATTTGTAAATTTTCTTCTTCACCAACATTAACAGAACATACATTTAATTTTTCAGCATCAGGATGTTTTTCTTTACTCTCAACATATCCTATAACTACATTAGAAATATCTTCAGCTAAATATTCTACACCCTCTACTTCAATACCACCACGAGTAATTTTTTCTGCTAAATCTACTGCATTATCTTCTACATTTGTATATTGTTTTAACCAATTATAACTTACTAACATTGTTACCTCCTATTAATCGTTTCTATCACTATTAAATTGTTGTAAGAATCTAACATCATTTGTATAGAAACTTCTTATATCGCTAATACCGTATTTAAGCATCGCAACACGTTCTGGTCCCATTCCAAATGCAAATCCACTATATACTTCAGGATCAAATCCTGCCATTTTTAGTACATTAGGGTGAACCATTCCTGCACCTAAAATTTCTAACCATTTAATATTTTCTTCTTCATCTTCATTTCCCCATGAAACATCAACTTCTACTGATGGCTCTGTAAAAGGGAAGAAACTTGGACGAAGTCGTATTTTTTTATTTTCTCCAAAAACAGCTTTAATGAAGTGTTCCAATGTTCCTTTTAAATCACTAAAAGTAATATTTTTATCAACAACTAATCCCTCAATTTGTGTAAATTGATGTGAGTGTGTTGCATCATCATTGTCTCTACGGAATACTTTACCAGGACAAATTATTTTCACCGGTCCTTCACCATTAGCTTTTAACATTTCTCGAGCTTGAACAGGTGATGTTTGTGTTCTCATAAGTAATTCATTAGTAATATAGAATGAATCTTGCATATCACGAGCCGGATGATCCTTAGGTAGGTTTAACATTTCGAAGTTAAACTTATCTGTTTCAACTTCTGGTCCCTCTGCTACAGAGTATCCCATTGAAATAAAAATTTCTTCAATTTCTTCTATTATTTTGTTTAAAGGATTTACCCCACCTAAACTTACTTTTCTACTAGGTAAAGTAACATCTATTTCTTCACTAGCTAACTTTAATTCTAGTGCTGCTTTTGCTAACTCAGCTTTTTTCTCTTCTAAGCTGTCATTAATAAATGTTTTTATCTCATTTACTAATTTACCAAAGCTAGGTCTTTCTTCAGGAGAAAGATCACGCGCACCTTTCATAATATCAGTAAGAGCACCTTTTTTACCTAAAAATTTAACTCTTAAATCATAAAGCTCTTTTTCATCTTTTACTTCTTTTACCAATTCAAGATATTCTTCTCTAATTTTTTCTAAAGACATAAAATCCTCCTTAATTCATATATTATAATATTCTTTTGTGGTTATAAGTACTTTTAATTATCCAAAATAAAAAGTCCCTAAAGAACTAATAGTTCTTAGGGACGAATCAATCGTGGTACCACCCAATTTCAAAGCAAACGCTTCCTCAAAACAAAACAAACATTTTGTTAGTTTAATAACGGGCACTACCCGATTGTACTCATATTACACTCATACAATTACTCATAAGCTGAAAATATATAGCTAGTTAGTACAACTCTCTCAGTCAAAAAGCTGCTCCCTGTTAAAAACCATCAATATACCGTCTTAATCATCGTTTTTAAAAATTATATTTAAAATAATAATATAAAATCCGCACAATGTCAACTATTATACGTATTTATAGGAAAATAGTTTATCAAATAAAAACTCCCAATTACTTGGGAGCTTTTTATTTATTATTTTGTATATTCTTCTACTAAAGCAAGAACTTCCTCAGTTGTAGAGCACATAATTGCTTTATCAACTAATTCTTTCATTTTCTCAAGTGATAAGTTCTTAATTTGACTACGTGCTTGTAAAATAGAAGTAGCTGACATAGAAAACTCATCAAGTCCCATACCTAATAATAGTGGAATAGCTAATGTATCTCCAGCCATTTCTCCACACATTCCTGTCCATTTACCTTCTTTGTGAGACGCCTCAATAACAGTTTTCACAAGACGTAAAATCGCTGGGTTGTATGGTTGATATAGATAAGAAACTTTTTCACTCATACGGTCTGCTGCCATTGTATATTGAACAAGGTCATTAGTTCCGATTGAGAAGAAATCAACTTCTTTTGCAAAAATATCAGCAATAACAGCAGTTGATGGAATCTCAACCATAATACCTAATTCGATATCGTTACTTACTGCAACACCTTCTGCTACTAATTTTTCTTTTTCTTCTAAGAATAAAGCTTTAGCAGCTCTAAATTCTTGAACTGTTGCGATCATTGGGAACATAACACAAAGCTTACCGTAAACAGATGCACGTAATAATGCTCTAAGTTGTGTTCTAAATAAATCTTTTTCTTCTAAACATAAACGAATAGCTCTAAATCCTAAGAATGGATTCATTTCTTTTGGTAAATCTAAATATGGAAGTTCTTTATCTCCACCTATGTCAAGAGTACGAACAACAACAGGTCTATCACCCATTCCTTCTAACACAGCTTTGTAAGCCTCGAATTGTTCTTCTTCAGTTGGAAGTTGGTCACGTCCCATATATAAGAACTCTGTACGATATAATCCTACAGCTTCACCACCATTGTTATTAACACCTTCTAAATCAGCAGGTGTTCCAATATTTGCAGCTAAAATAACTTCATGGCCATCTGCAGTTACAGATTTTTCAGTAACTAGTTTAGCCCACTCTGCTTTTTGAGCTTCAAATTTAGCGAGTTTTTCACGGTATTCTGCTGTAGTAGCTTCATCAGGATTTACAAAAACAACACCATCTAATCCGTCAAGAATTAAAACATCACCATTCTTAACTTCTTCAGTAATTGTACTTGTTCCTACTACTGCAGGTATTTCAAGAGATCTTGCCATAATTGCTGAGTGAGATGTACGTCCACCGATATTAGTTGCAAAACCTTTAACAAATTTTTTGTTAAGTTGAGCTGTATCAGATGGAGTTAAATCTTCAGCTATAATAATAACTTCCTCATCAATTAAACTTGGATTTGGTAAATCTACTCCTAAAAGATGAGCTAAAATACGTTTTGAAACGTCTCGAATATCAGCTGCACGCTCTTTCATATATTCGTTGTCCATTGCTTCGAACATAGAAACAAACATATCTGAAGTTTCTTTTAATGCATATTCTGCATTAATAACTTTAGATTCGATATCTGTTTTTACAGTTCCCATAAACTCTGGATCTTCTAAAATTAGAAGATGTGCTTCAAAGATGGCTGCTTTATCAGCCCCAAGATTTTCTAAAGCTTTTTCTTTAATAATAGTTAATTCTTTTTTAGAAACTTCAATAGCTTCTTCAAATTTTTTAACTTCTGCTTCTACATCTTGGATTTTTACTTCTTTAACTGATAAATCAGGTTCAACGAATTTATATGCTTTTGCAAAAGATATACCTTGAGATGCTGCTATACCTTTTAGTTGTAACATATTATACTAATCCTTCTTTCTTCATTGTTTCTTCTAATGCATTAATTGCTTCTTCTTCATCAGCACCATCAGTATAAATAGTGATTTCTGCATCTTTACCAACACCAAGACTCATTACACCCATAATAGATTTTAAGTTAACTTTACGGCCGTTATACTCTAATTCAATTGTAGATTGGAATTTAGAAGCAGCTTGTACTAAAAGTGTAGCTGGTCTAGCGTGAATTCCTGTTTCGTCGATTACTTTATATCCTCTTTGTAACATAGTTTATGTCTCCTTTATTAAAAAAATATTTACATTCAAATAATAACATATGAAAGCAATATTTACAAGTGTTTTCTATTTAACTAATCATCAAAAGTTAACCTTATTTTCAATAAAGAAAGCCGTTTCTTTAAAACTATACCTTATTACTATCATTGTTAATGAAAATTACATGAAAATAGAAATTTAATGTTAAAAGAAAGTTTTTTTGATAAAAAAGAAAAGAAAGTTATTTTATTTTCAAATAACTTTCTTTTTAATACATTGTACTTATCTTTTATTAAAAATTGTTTAGTTTTTAGTTTTATATTGTAAACTTTATGTTTCTATACTAACTCTCCACCTGTTTTTATGATTGATTTAAATCTTTCATAATCTTCATGGTTTCTATTGAATTCACGTGCATTTTTATTTATTTCTTTAAAATCAATGCCTTGATCTGTAGCAGCAAATACACATCCACAATAACATTGTCTATAAATATTATAATCATCACACATCTCTATAGAACGTTTATAACCATTGTTCTTTTTAAAATCTGACGGAAGATAATAAATTGACACTTGTTCTTGGAGAACATAGCCTGCTTCATTTATTACTGTTGCATTTTTCTTTGGACTTAACGTAAGTGCAGATGCAAAATAATCATAACCCAACTCTTGAGCTTTTAATGCTGATGAATCTAATCTCATTTCATAACATATATGACATCTATCTCCACCTTCTCTATCTTCTTCATGACCTTTTACAGCACGAATAAATTTACTTGGTGCATATTCATCAGCTATAAATTTAATTTTCTTCTCATTTCTTTTATTGAATTCTTCTACAAAGTCTTTTTGTACTAACATACGTTTTAAATATTCTTCTTTTGGATGAATATTTGAATTCGAGAAAAATATCGTTATGTCACTAAATTCAGATAAGTATTCTAATACATATGTACTACATGGTGCGCAGCATGAATGTATTAATATTTTAGGTCTGAAATCATTTTTTTTCCATTCTTTAATTAATTCCTTTAAGACATTATCATAATTAATTTTTTGATTTTTATGTCTAGTATTTATAAATTGTTTGCTATCAATCATCTACCCGAATTTCCTTTTTAATACTCTAATTTATCTATCAAGTTTAATATAAAATATAACTTTTTACAACAAATTACCCTTAGCTTAAAATATTCTAGCTATAATTTTATAAATATAAGAGAATATATGTTACAAGTACACTAATCATACTAAATAGTGAGCCTATTAAATAGTATTCTGCAAAACTCTGATTCTCAGATATCTTATTATATCTTGCAACTGACTTAGCTGTAAATATTAAACCAATCGCTGCAAATTGACCCATTAAAACAAATATTCCCATTATTAGCCTCTCTAAAATACCAACTGCTGCTCCTGCACCCTCTACTAGATTTTTATCATCTTGAACAACTTGAAATCTGCTGAAAAAAGTTTTAAATATTTCATTTACAGGTTTTCCAATAATGCTAAAAAACAACAATAGTCTAAGTATATTACTCGTATTAGAATTGACAAAAACTTCTTTATTATCAATATTAATCGAATAAGTTATAATAATTAATATGATTAATATAGTATTAGAAATAACAGTAATATATCTATTTCCTAAAATTTGAACATAGTCACTATCTAATATATACCAAACTCCTAGAGACAATAAAATAATTATTAAAACATATAGTTTTTTCTCTGGAATAAAAATAAAAGCAATTATAAAAATTAACAACTGAATTATTCGATTTAATGATAAACCATATTTTGTATTACCTATTATATTACTCTTAGGTATATAGTACTCGGAGAAAATAACCCCAAATAAAAACAAAGTTAATACTGGATTAGATAGAAAAAACTCAGAAAAGCCCAGATATAATTTATCCATAACCAAACCTCCTATAATGATTTTATGAGTAACTCATTAGCTTTTACTCTATTATTTAAATAAATTTTTAAACCACTAGCTTTTAACCTTTTATTAAATGCACTTGGACTAATTTCTAATTTTTCAGCAATAATATTATTTGAAAAGTTCTCTATATAAATATTATCATATAATAAAACCTTTAAAATATCATATTGTAAATCCGTCCATTTAGCCTTAATAAAATCACTAGATAATAATAATGAGTTAATATTTTCTTCTAAGTCCTTATCCTCTAGACATACACCTAATTTTTTATACCCATAATAGTTTTTAGCATGCACTGTATTTATAGCTTCTCTAGCCCTCCAATAGGCCGGTCCATCAGATTCAATACTTTGCTTTTTATTAATTTTTGTAAGTATGTCACCTTTACCTATTCCAAATCTGATTTCATGAGGTAAAAAACTTAATGATATATCATCAATAATTTGAAAAATGTGTTCATTTGGTAAAAGCAATGCTTGAAACTCATCTCCTGTTGTAACGGTAAATGGAGAAACTAAATACTTATTATACTTTTTATTTATTTTTTTCATTAACACTAATAATTCTACTTGCACTTCAGCTCTATCTTTTATATTTTTAGATGAGATAATATCTCCTATTATCGCAATATACAAATCTACCACCACCTTTATTTCTATTATAACGGAAATTTTTTCAAATTGCCACAAAAAAGGAAATTAAAAAAAGATTAAAAATTAAACTTTATAATTCTTAATCTTTTTTTCAAGTTATTATCCCTTATATGTTACTCCTAAATGCTGATAAGCTTTAGGAGTAGCTCTTCTTCCTCTAGGTGTACGTTCTATAAAACCTTCTTTTACAAGATATGGTTCATAAACATCTTCAATTGTTATGCTTTCTTCTCCAATAGTAATAGCTATCGTTTCTAAACCTACAGCTCGACCATCATAACGTTTAATTAAACACTCAAGAATTTTATAGTCAATATTATCTAAACCTTTTGAATCTACTTGTAATAAGTCTAAAGAATCTTTTGCTAAACTTTGAGTAATAACACCATCATTTTTCACTTGAGCAAAGTCTCTAACCCTCTTAAGTAATCTATTAGCTATACGTGGTGTACCTCTCGAACGCATTGCAATTTCATATGAGCTTTCAGTATCAATTTCACAATCAAAAATATCGGCTGTTCTATTAATTATACTTTGTAGTTCACCTATATTATAAAACTCTAAGCGACAATGTACTCCAAAACGATCACGTAATGGAGCTGTAAGTGCACCTGCTCTTGTTGTAGCACCTACTAGAGTAAATGGAGGTAGTTCAATTCTTATACTGCGTGATTCATCACCTTTTCCGATAACTATATCAAGATAAAAATCTTCCATGGCTGAATATAATATTTCTTCTATAGATCTACTTATACGATGAATTTCATCAATAAATAAAACATCACCAGGTTCTAAACTAGTAAGTATTGCCGCAAGATCTCCAGATTTTTCAATAGCAGGTCCTGAAGTGTATTTGATTCCAACTTCCATTTCATTAGCAATTATAGTCGCTAAAGTAGTCTTACCTAATCCAGGAGGTCCATATAATAAACAATGATCTAATACTTCTGACCTTATTTTAGCTGCTTCTATAAATACTTTTAAATTATTTTTAATTTGTTCTTGTCCTATATATTGGTTTAATAATTTAGGCCTTAATGATTGTTCTTCTCTTTCTTCTCCATTATTCTGACTAGCAGAGACCATTCTTTCGTCCATGTTTTCCTCCTTTCAAAAATACTAAATACTAATTAATAATTTTAATCCTTCTTTGACATAATTATCTACACCATCATAGTCAAATCCAGATAGTTTTTTCTCAATTTTTGCAAGTTCTTTTTTACTGTAACCTAACGCTTCTAAAGCAAGTAATGCATCTTTCAAGTACAGATTAGAATTACTTACAGTCGTTGAATCAGTCGCAGCAAAATCAACTTTACCTTGTAAATCTAAAATAATTTGTTGCGCAGATTTTTTACCGATTCCTGGGAATTTAGTTAAATACACTGCATCTTGTTTTTCAATTGCAGATATTATCTCTTCACTTGTAGCACTAGCTAAAATAGCCAATGCACTCTTAGGCCCAACACCTTTTACTTTTAATAGTAATAAAAATACTTTCTTTTGTTCTTTAGTAGAAAATCCATAAAGAGTATTTGAATCTTCACGTATTTGTTGACTAATAAAAATTTGTTTTTCTTCTTCTAAATGATATTCATATGGATTAGCTACTACTACTTCATAACCTATTCCATTATTATCTATAACTATATTTGTTGGATTAATCTCTGAGATTTTACCTCTTATATATGCATACATTAAAATTCACACTCCTAATTGATTATATTATTATAGAATTAAATTATAAAAATCTCAAGCATTTTGTTATATATCTCACAATATAATCTCTCTATTTAATCATAAAAAAATGAACCTAGCAATCTTGCTAGATTCATTATCTTTAATTATTTTACTTTATCTAAATCAACATTCATAATTTTTGCTGTTTCTTCTACTTTACCATAGGCAGTTTGATCCACTTCTTCAAATCCTGTTATACTAAACATCTTAGTAAATAACTCTTTCATCTTAGGATCTTTTTCCATATCTAGTAATGCTTGTTTTAATTTCTCTTGTAATTCTTTATCCATTTTACTAGATGCTGTTACCATAATACCAGGTATTGTATCACTACTTGCTAATTTTTCTATATCAGTTAATGCAGCAGGAAATTCTTTTCCATACCTCTCCTCAACTCCATCAAATGTAGCTATTACATCAACATCTTTATTTAGTAATAATTGTAAGCTTTTATCATGACCACCACTAAACTGATAGCTAATATCTTTTTCTAAGTTAATACCAGATTGTACTAACATAGCTCCTGGATAAATATATCCTGAAGATGATGAAGGATCTACAAAAGCAACTTTTTTACCTTTTACATCTTGTAAAGATTTTATACCAGAATCTTTTCTTACATACAATTCTGCAGTATATCCAGATTTCCCAGATTTTCCTTTTGATGTTAATAATGGTTGAGCATTACTTTGTTTTTGAGCAAGAACAGAAGAAAATGGTGGAATAATTCCAAAATCAACACTTCCACTTCCTATACCTTCAACTACTCCAATATAGTTACTTGCAGTAAACGCCTCTACTTTAACACCCATTTTTTGACTTAGGTAATCAGCTATAGGCTTAACATCTTCTACTAGTTGTTCACTATTTTTTAAAGGAACAAATCCCATTTTAATTACTTTTTCCTCGGATTTTTTTTCTTCTTTTTTAGATGAACAACCTACTACTGAAAAAATAAATACACAGCTAATTAAAGCCAATAATAATTTTTTCATATTATTTCCTCCTGTTATTTATGATATATTAGTTGCCTTTTTACATTCTATCATATTTTAAATTATATATCTATAATTTTAATCGTACTCACTCCTATTAACTAGAAAAAAATCAAAAAAAATACACCTAATAATTTAGATGCTAAAATTGGAGGCGGCTACCGGATTTGAACCGGTGATCAAGGTTTTGCAGACCCGTGCCTTACCACTTGGCTAAGCCGCCTTATATATTTAATTTTATGGGGCGGCTGAAGGGAATCGAACCCTCGAATGTCGGAACCACAATCCGATGCGTTAACCACTTCGCCACAACCGCCATATTTAGAACAATTTTAATTATACATTTTTATCTATATGATGTCAAGTTATTTTTTATATTTTTTCTTGTTACACATGAGATAACTTAATTTTCTCTAACTATTATTTATATTGATAGTACAAAGTAAATATTATTTTTATTTATATAGTATTTCACATAATACTACTTGACATACTATACTATGTATTGTATAGTATAAGTGAAAGGAGTAAAAACACTATGGAAGCACAACTTAAAAGAGGTTTATTAGACATATGTGTACTTGCCACTCTAAGAAATTCTGAATCATACGGGTATAAAATAGTCAAAGACGTTTCTGAGATAATTCCTATTTCTGAATCAACACTCTACCCTATTCTTAAACGGTTAGAAAGTAATAATTGTGTAACTACCCACTCTGTAGAATACAATGGTAGATTAAGAAAATACTATAAGATTACTGATATCGGTTTAGAGAAAATTCAAGAATTTCTTAAAGACTGGCAAATTATCAGTAATGCTCATAAATTTATATTGGGAGATGAAAATTATGAATAAAAATAGTTTTAACAATATTTTATGCGAAAGTCTAAAGAATTATTTACCCTACGAAGATATACAAAAAACGATCAACTTTTTTAATGAAATTATCAATGATAAAATTGAAGAAGGAATACCAGAAGAAGAAGCAGTTAGACAATTAGGAAGTATTTCATCTATTGTTAATCAAATATTAGAAGAAAATAATATAAGTAAACGAAAAACAAAGTTAGTTTGGAGATTCAAACCTACTGGAGTCATACCAATTTTAATACTAGTATTTACTCTCCCATTGTGGATAGCATTTCCTATAGTAATATTTGCTTTAATAGTTGCTTTTGCATCAACATTACTTGCTTTACTTATTACACCTATTTCATTATTTTATTGGGCAGTAAAAGTTATCTGTCTTAACATATTTAATACATATAATCTTACTACGGCTGAGTTTATATTTTCTATAGGTGGCGCATTTGTTGCTTTAGGTATTTCCTTATTAATGATAGTACTCTTAGTAATGTTTATAAAATATTGCAATAACAATAAATGGAAAATCAAAGCTAAATTAACTAAAATATTTAAAAAAGAGGTGTTAGTATATGAGTAAACTAATTAAACTATCACGATATTTTATAATAATGGGAATAGTTTTAATGATTGCTGCTATTTTCATTAATAAAGGAAACATACCTTTATTTGCAAATCATTACGAAGAAAAACATTATGTTAAACTAGCTGATAATATCAAATCTATTAATATTAATGCAATCAGTGATGATGTTACTGTAGAACCTAATGATTCAGATAATATAGAAATAAGTTACTATGATAGTCATATTTCACAATATAAAATAACAGATAACGACAGTACTCTAACTATTAAAGAACAAGATGACAATATTCTAAAACTAAACTTTAACTTTATAATTAAGAGAAAAAATTTAATAATTAAAGTACCGAAAAGATTAGTCCCAGAACTTGAGTTAAGTAATACTGTTGGTGATGTGAAATTATCTAATTTAAATTTAACAAATGTTAAAATCACCTCTAATGTGGGTAATATTAAATTAGAAAAACTTAATATCAATAACTTATCTATTGATAACACTTCTGGTAATACAGTTATATCAAATATTAATTCTAAAGAAGGAGAATTTAATGTTAATAGCGTATCTGGTAATATAAACTTAACTAATTTAAATAATTTTAATATAACTAATATAAAAAATACAACTGGGGATATTTTATTAAACGGGTCTTCTTCTACTAAATTTAATATAGACAGTAGCACAGGGAATATAAATATTAATGACTTAAACAATAGTTCAGTTGAATCAATTTCTTGTAAAGTAAGCACCGGTAATATTAATGCTAAAAATATTAATGCAAGTAAACTTATATCACTTGAAGCACGTTTTGGAAATATTTATGCTGAAATCTCAGATAAAGAAGATAACTACTCTAGTTCTGGTAATACCTACTATTCTAAATCTGGATCAAAAATAATATTAATAAAAACAGAACACGGTGATAGCCGAACAAACTTTATAAAATAAAATACTTATAAAACCAAGCATATATAATGTTTGGTTTTTATCTTTTCAACATCAAATAAACTTTCTCATTAAAAATCATTTATTTTTATACTATATGCACCTAATTGACAATTTGGCATAAATAAATTATTATATTTATGTATATAACATTTTGTTATTATATAAATAAATTAAATACGGAGGATTCCTAATGAAGAAATCTTTAAAGAAAATTCTTTTACTAATTTCTACTGTTGTATTATCAGTAGTTTTAGCTGCATGTGGATCTAAGGGTGAATCTAATAGTAATTCTAACAGTAACTCTAATAGTGAAAGCACTGCTTCTAAAACTCCTACATCACAAGAAGTTATTGAAAAATACGCTGAAGCAGCAAAAAATATTAAAAATGTAAAATTTAATCTTAATATTAACATGGATGTTAAGTCTGCTGAAGATAGCATGAAAATTGGTATATTAATGAAAGGTGCCGTATCAACTGACCCAGTATCTATGATAATGGATATTGAAGAAAAAGCAGATGATGAATCTCGTAATGCTTCACTATATTTTAAAGATGAAAATACATTCTATGCTAAAAACGGTACATCAGGAACATGGCAAAAACAAAGCACATCTGATGAAATGAAAAAACAACTTGAATCTATGAAACAAGTTGCTGCAACTGATAAAACGATAGAATTTTACAAAAAAAATGCATCTGACTTCAAAGTAGATGAACAAGGTGAAAACTACGTTTTAACTTATACAGGAAATGACACTAAATTCGTAGAATTAATAAAACAAAACAGCGGAACATCTGAAAATGCAAAAGGTTTTGATGACGTTGAATTCACTAAAATCGCTGTTAAAATTACAATTAAAAAATCAAACTATGAACCAGTTAATCTTAATATAATTGCAGAATTCCACGAAAAAGGAAACACTGAAAACTCTGCTAAAATGGAAGCAAATAATACATATTCTGATATTAATTCAACTAAGATTACTGCTCCAGAAGGAATTGAATAAAAATTTAAACTCCAGGTATAATTTACTTGGAGTTTTCTCATCTTAAAATTTATATAAATAATTTCAAAAAAATAAAACTTTTAACAAGTAGATATAAAAACTAAATTCTCTAATATCAATATCACTAAAACTACCCCACGAGAAGACATCCAATAAAAATATAAACTCCTGATATCCACATTATGTGGAGTTTAATTATTTAGTGATTTAATAAATTATTATTAGACTATGTAAGAGTTCTCAACTTTGTTATATTACTTTTTAATATGATTGAATTAATCTCTCTTATATATTATAATATTTATATTAGTATATTATTTTATAAAATATAAGTTCGGAGGTTTTATTATGTATAAATCACTAAGAAAAATTCTGTTAATAATTTCCGCAATTATCATAACAGTAACACTAGCCGCATGTGGTGGAAAAACACACCCTGAATCTCAATCAGAGTCTCAACCTAAACCATTAACATCTCAAGAAGTTATTGAAAAATATTCTGAAGCTGTAAAGAATGTAAAGAGTTTTAAATATGTATCAAAATTCTCTTCTAATATGAACGACAAAGATCCAGAAAAAACAAAAGCAGTTTATCCTGGCGGATTATCGTCTGAATCTTCAAAAGAAGGTGTTCTTTCAGTGGAGCCATTTTCAATACTAACTAGTAGAACATTATCACTTATGGGTAATAGATTAGTAATAACAAATTATATAAATGAATCAAATGAACTATACACCAAAGCTGGGAATGATCCATGGCAAAAGAAAACTACTACAAGTAGCCAAAGTGAAAAAGCTGATATTGTAAAAAAATTAATTTCCTACGATAAATATTTAGAAGCTTTAAAAAATGTTGCTAGTGATTTAAAACTTGAAGAACAAGGTGATAACTATATTTTATCTTATTCTGGAAATGATGAAAAATTTATGAATCTATTAAATGAATTTGATGATGATAAATCGATTAAACAAGTATATTCCCAAACTAAACTGAAAAATGTAGACTTTAAATTAACTATAAATAAATCCACTTTTGTGCCGATTGAATTATCATTTAATTCTGAATCTACTAAGCAATATAATGACGACTTTGTTATAAAAGTCGAGGCAAAACGTACATTCTCTGAAATTAACACTGCAAAAGTTACAAAACCTGAAGGTATACAATAAAATTTTAAAACTCTATGTACATTATGTACCTAGAGTTTTATATTTTTTAACTTAAGACTTAATGCCCTATTATCGAAACAGTTTATATCATTCTTAAATTAACCTTTATATACTTGATATAATATTTTTCGTATAATATAATATTTATATAAATATTATATTGGAGGTTTTATTATGTATAATTTAATAAAAAGATTTCTGTTAATAATTTCCTCGATTATTTTAACAGTTGTACTAGCTGCATGTGGTACAAAATCACAAACTGAATCACAATCAGATTCTCAACCTAAGCTTCCATCATCTCAAGAAGTAATAGAAAAGTATACTGAGGTTACCAAAAACATAAAAAGTATTAAGTTTGAATCAGACCTAACTTTGAAAACTATAAAAAATAATGAAGAGAGTGTTATTAAACTACAAGTGGATGGTACCTCATCTAACGAACCATCATTAATAACAGTTAATGATAATTATACACTTACTAATAAAAATATTAAAACATTCTTATATAGAAATGAATCTAATACACTATATACTAAATTAAACAATAATCCATGGAAAAAACAAGATTCTAATGAAATTATTAATGGAAAACTAGAAGCTTCAAAAAAAATAGTTGCAAGTGATAAAATGCTAGAGTTTTATAAAAATAACGCTAATGATTTTAAAGTTGAGGAACAAGGAGAAAATTATATTTTAACGTATTCTGGTAATGATGAAAAATTTAAAGAATTACTGTATGAAGCTAGTGCTTCAACACTTATCTCTGAAACTTTTAAAGATATTGATTTGAAAAATCTTGTATATAAAATAACTCTTAAAAAATCTAGTTTTGAACCAGTTGAAACTTCTTTCTCATCTGAGTCAACTAAAAAAGGATCAGATAATGTATTAGATAAAATTGACTTAAAACATACCTTCTCAGAAATTAATTCTGCTAAAGTTACAAAGCCAGAAGATATTCAATAATAATTTTAAAACTCCAAGTAAAATTGCTTGGAGTTTTTCTTATACTTTCATTAATCTACTTTTTTAATAATATTATTTTATTTATCACTCTAGCTTTTGTTTTGCGATTATCCCCTCTACTACATAAGCAACTCCATCTTCATTATTAGACTTTGTGATATAATCAGCATATTTTTTTACTTCTTCAGTTGCATTATCCATAACTATTGAATAACCTGCACTTTGTAGCATCGATATATCATTTTCTCCATCACCAAAAGCAACCGTACTTTCTCTATCTATATTCTTAAGTTTCATAACATATTCAATTCCTAATGATTTTTTTGCATTCACATGTGTTATTTCCAAATACCCACTTAATGATTTTTGAATTGTTATCTTTTCATCACTATAATTAACTTCTACATAATTAACCAGATTTTTAAATACTTCTACGTCATCTTCTATAAAAGAAACTTTGTAGACTTCTTTTAAATTCTCATTAAAATATTGATTAAAATTTACTAAATTATAGTTTACCTTAACTACTTTTTTCTCACGTTCTATAATCTTATTTACTAAATCTACACTCCAATTCTCATCATCATATAAACTTATACCTACTTTTGGAAATTCACTTCTAATATCTAAAACTAATTTTCGTGCTAATTCTCTATTTAATATTTCCTTATTCAAAATTGTAACTTTATTATTTTCTTTTTTAAATACCATAGCTCCATTAAAAGCAACATGTACCCCCCCTATTCCCAATTCATTCAGAATAATTTCCATTTTTTGTGGAGATCTTCCAGAAACTAATGTAAATGGTATATTACATCGATTAATTACTTCTTTTGTATACTTACTAATTTCACTATTATCATTTAATAAAGTACCATCTATATCTGAAAACAAATGTTTTATCATAACATCACCTTATATAATATTATTCACTCTCATTCTACCATATAGATATACATGTTTCTATATAATAATCGTATTAATATATATTTTTCAAGCCTATATTCTAAGTTATAGAAATATTTGCAACTAAAAATAATAATAAATTTTTAAAATTTATCACTTATTAATATAATTAAGAGTTTTCCAAATTGTAAGCGTTTGTTGACAATTATAGTAATATATATTATGATTATTATGTATATAACATTCTAGTTATCATATAAAATAATAACTTATGGAGGTTTTTTATGACAAAATCTATAAAGAAAATACTTTTGATACTTGCAACAGTTATTTTAACTGTAGTTTTAGCTGCTTGTGGATCAAATAATTCAGGTGGATCTAATGGAGAAAGTAGTGCACCTAAAACTCCTACATCAAAAGAAATAATTGAAAAATATACTGAAGTTGCTAAAAACATTAAAAGTAGCAAATTTAATGGAGACGTTACTATGACTAATATAATTGATGGTAAGGAATCAAAAGTAACGATGAAAATAGATGGTACATCTACAGTTGATCCACTAGATATGTTAGTTACCTATAATATTTCAAACGGTACTAAATCTCAAAAAGTTATTGCGTATTTAAAAAATGGTGAGTCATTGTATATGAGTAAAGATAATGTAGTTTGGGAAAAACTAGAGCTTAATAGTCAAACTAAGAAACAAATCGATTCTATAAAACAAGTCAATGGTAACCAAAAGGCTCTAGACTTTTATAAAGACAATGCAGATAGCTTCAAAGTTGAAGAACAAGGTGACAACTACGTACTAACTTATACTGGTACTGATCAAAAATTTAAAGAGCTACTTGAAAAACTAAGTTCTTCATCAGGAACTTCAGTTAACTATGGTGACGTAGACTTTAAAAATATGTTTGTAAAAGTTACTGTTAAAAAATCAAACTATGAACCAGTTTACACAGAATTATCTACAGAACTTGTTAATAAAAATAATAGTTCAGCAAGTGCTAAAATTGAAATAAAACAAGCAGTCTCTGAAATCAACACAGCCAAGGTAGAGGCGCCAGCGGGAATAAAATAATCAACTTCAATCTCTAAGCGTTTAAACGTTTAGAGATTTTTTATTTATTTATTCTGTTTCTAACTATAAAATCATTCATAGTCATCAAAATATATATAATTAAATTTTTATATATTTAACAAGATAAAATCTATACAGTTGAAACCGTTTGTTGACAATTATAGTAATATATATTATGATTATTATGTATATAACTTTTTAGTTATCACAAAAAAATAATAAATTATGGAGGTTTTTTATGACAAAATCTATAAAAAAAGTACTTTTAATGCTTACTACAGTAGTTTTAACAGTTGTCCTAGCTGCTTGTGGTTCTGGTGGAGGAGGAAGTAGTGCACCTAAAACTCCTACATCAAAAGAAGTAATTGAAAAATATGCTGAAGCTTCAAAAAACATTAAAAGTAGTAAATTTAATGCAGACGTTACAATGACTACTGTAACAAAAGGAAAAGAAGAAAAATTAACGATGAAAATGGATGGTACATTTACAATTGAACCACTTGATATGTTAGTTAACTACGATATTTCAAATGGAAAACAAGCTCAAAAAATTTCTATGTACTTAAAAAATGGTGAATCACTGTATTTAAGCCCTGATAATAAAACTTGGAAAAAACAAGAAATGGATAGTTCTACTAAGAAACAAATCGATTCTATAAAACAAGTTGGTGGTAATGAAAAAGCTCTTGACTTTTATAAAAAAAATGCAGATAGCTTCAAAGTTGAAGAACAAGGAGACAACTACGTTCTAACATATACAGGTTCAGATGAGAAATTTAAAGAATTAATTAAAGAACTTGGTTCATCTTCTGGGACTGCTAGCAACTATGATAATGTAGACTTCAAAAATATTTCTATAAAAATAACTGTTAAAAAATCAAACTACGAACCAGTTTCTGCAGAAGTAATAACAGAAGTTACTAGTAAAAAAGATAGTTCAAACACTGCTAAAATAGAAACTAAACAAAATTTCTCTGAAGTCAACACTGCTAAAGTAGTTGCTCCTGAAGGAATTAAATAATTAGCTTCAATCTCTAAGCGCTTAAACGCTTAGAGATTTTTTTATTTATTCTTTATTATTATTAATTAATTAAACATAAATTGACTTTTTATTATAAATAAATTATTATATTTATATAGTAATTATTATTTATTAAAATTAAATATTAAAGGAGTGAGTAGATGAAAAATACTATAAAAAAAATAGTTTTTATAATCTCTACAGTTTTTTTATCTATAATTTTAACAGGTTGTTCGACAAAAACACCGACATCTCAAGAAGCAATTGATAAATATTCAGAAGCTTTAAAAGGTATAAAAAGTTTAAGTTACAACTCAGATGTTACAATGTTAATTAAAAGTAATAGTAACAGTAAAGAAACAAATTTAAGGTATAACGTAAATGGTTCTGTTGCAACGAAGCCAATATCAACAATTACTAATATAACTAGTAATGGCAATACAGCATCTGCTTATATGAATGATTCAGAAACATTTTATTACAAACAGAATAATACTTCGAAATGGACCAAGTTAAAAGCAAATAGTGAAAACATAAATCGTGTTTATTCAAACAACAAAATTAGTATTGAAAACGAAAGTGTTAAGATTTTAAAAGATAACGCAAATGATTTTAAAGTTGAACAGCAAGGAGACAATTTTATTTTATCTTATTCAGGAAATGGTGAAAAATATAAAGATTTTTTAATTAAATCTTTTATTGCTACTGGTAATGCTAAGACCATAAACAAATCTAATTTAGAAAATATTACTATTAAACAAACTATTAAAAAAGACAGCTTTGAACCAGTAGAATTGTATATTAACTGTACAATCTCTCGTAATGGTTCTAAGGCGGATATAGAACTTATAACAACAATATCTAATATTAATTTAGCAAAAGTAGCACAACCTGATGACTTAAAAGTTACTAATAATCTCTAAGCGCTAAAAACGCTTAGGGATTTTTTATTATACCCTACTATATATTTTTATAATCTTATAAAATATTTATTATTCTCAAACAATTTGTTATAATAAAGGTATATTAAGAATATGGAGTAAAACATTATGATTATATTAAATAAAAAAGAGATTCAGAAATGCCTTTCTATGAAAGAAGCTATAGAAGTTTGCAAGGAGTCTTTAAAAGACTATTCACAAAATAAAACTAATATACCTCTTAGAATTAACTTACCAGTTGAAAAATACAATGGACAAGCATTATTTATGCCAGGTAACATTAGTTCAAATGAGGAAAAAGTTGGTATAAAAATAGTTTCGGTATATCCAAACAATGCACAGTATAATTTACCTTCAGTTCCTTCAACAGTTCTTATGATAGATTCTAAAACAGGAATAGTAAATGGTTTACTAGATGGTACATACTTAACAGCACTTCGTACAGCAGCTTTACAAGGTGCAGCAACTGATTTATTAGCTAGAAAAGATAGCAAAGTAGCTACCCTTATAGGTACAGGTGGTCAAGCATTTGAACAAGCACGTGCACTTCTAACTGTCAGAAATCTTGAAGAACTTCGTGTAATTGGTAGAAACTTTGAAAAAACTAAAAAATTTGTAGAAAAGCTAAAAAATGAATTAAGTGAATTTTCAACTAACATTTTAGCATATGAACATGCTAATGAGGCTGTTGTGGATTCTGATATTATTACAACAGTTACTACTTCTACAACACCTACATTTGATGCTAAATATGTAAAAGATGGCACTCATATTAACGGTATTGGCTCTTTTACACCAGATATGATAGAACTACCTACAGAATTAATAAACAAAAACAATAAAATTTATTTTGATACTAATGATGGTGTACTTAGTGAGGCTGGCGATATATTACTTTCTCTTGATAATGGATTAATATCTAAAAATGATTTTAAAGGTGAACTTGGAGATTTGATACTAAATCCTACTATTGGAAGAGAAAATGATAAGGAAATAACCATATTTAAGTCTGTTGGGACTGCAGTATTAGATATAGCCTGTGGATATGAAATTATATCAAAAGCACAAGAATTAAATCTTGGTACAAAAGTAGACATGTAAAAAATAAAGACTAGAAACCTAAAATTAAGTTTCTAGTCTTTTTTATTATTCATGTATTTCTAATGGTAATCCATCTGGATCAAAGAAAAATGCCATCTTTTTACCATCAAAATCATCATACCTTAGTCCTTCATGCACAATATCTAATCTGTCAAACTCCTCAAGAACTTCTTCTACACTATCTACTCTAAAAGCCAGATGTCGAAGTCCTGTATATTCTGGAGAAGGCATAGGTGGCCTTAAAGGAGCATCTTTTTTTATAAAAATCTCAAGAACTATATCTCCTTTTTTTACATTTAACAAAATATCATTTTTTTCAGGTCTATTATACTCACTAATCTTTTCAAATTTCAATTTATTAATATAAAAATCAGTGGTTTTATTGTAGTCAGTTCCTATTATTGCTATATGGTGTATTTTAGATAGTTCCATCATTTTCCTCTAGATTATTCTCTATTTTTTCTAATTCATAATTTCTAACTATAGCTACCACTTTATTTAATTCAAGTGGATCTACTTGTTCATAGTCACCTTTTTCTGTATATGCAAAAGATACTTCTTCACCACGTGTTGTCGGATCATTTTCGTATTCTTTAAATGTTCCGTGAATTTGATTCACACTTGTTTTATCTAATAACCTTACTACGTTTTTAGAGTCAATACCTGCTCCAGCAAGAATTTCTATATGTTTTCCATATTTTTCTTGGAATATTTTTAATAACTTACAACCACGAATTGCATTTTCACCCAATCCACTTGTTAGTATTCTTGTACAACCTAATCCTATTAATCGTTGTATATTATAATCTGGCTCCTTAGAACAATCAAATGCTCTATGAAATACACTCTCTGCTCCAAATTTATCACATAATTCAATCATCTTCTCTGTAGCTTGCCAGTCTATTTTTCCATCTTCTGTTAAGAATCCAAAAACAATTCCATTAGCCCCATGTTTTAAAAGCTCTCGCGCTTCTCTAAACATTTGATTCTTTTCTATCTCACTATAGCAAAAACCTCCTCCACGAGGACGTACCATTGCCATAATTGGTACTACTACTCCACTTTCTAATACCATATCTAATAATGTAGTTGTAGGTGTCAAACCTCCCAAATAACTTGCACTAACTAACTCAATTCTACTTGCACCCTCACTTTGAGCTATTAAGCAATCTTTTACACTACTTGCACATACTTCTACTTTTATCATTTACCATTTCTCCTTTATTCAACTATAAACTTATTATATCACAAATTAAATCATTTATATAAAAAATCAGTAATATCTATGTGATATTACTGATTAATATTTTATTTATTGCATCATTCCAGCTTGTAATTGATACATTTTATAATATGTACCTTTACGTTCTAGTAGCTGTTCATGTGTTCCCGCTTCTATTATCTCACCTTTATCAAGGACATAAATACAATTTGCATCTTGTATTGTAGATAAGCGGTGTGCTATTGCGATTGTTGTTCGACCTTTGCGCATTTTCTCTAATGAACGTTGAATAGTCTCTTCTGTCTCTGAGTCGATATTTGCTGTTGCTTCATCTAAAATTAATATTTTAGGTTCAGCAGCTATCGTTCTAGCAAATGTAATAAGCTGTCTTTGACCACTAGAGAAAGTAGAACCACGTTCAGTTACCTTACTTTGATATTTATCAGGAAGTTCTTGGATAAAATTATCCGCATCAACAAATCTTGCCGCTTCTTCTATATCATTTTCAGTCAAGTTATCTTTATACATTCTAATATTAGATTCCACTGTCCCATGATATAAAAATGGATCTTGCAGTACTAAACCAATCTTATCTCTAAGTTCTTCAGTACTGTAATCTTTTATATCTACATCATCAATAAATATCTTACCACGTTCAAATTCATAAAATCTTAAGAACAGATTAATGATCGAAGACTTACCTGAACCAGTAGAACCAACGAAGGCTATTGTCTCTCCTTTATTTACATTAAACGAAATATTCTTTAGTACATCTTGCTTACCATCATAAGAGAAACTTACATTTTCAAACTCAATATTACCCTCTTCAATTTTATAATCACTATTACTTTGTTTCGGTTCATATTCAGTATTGTCTATTAATTCAAATACTCTGCCGGCAGAAATCATTGATGTTTGAAGTACACTAAAGTTTTGCATAAGTTCTATTAATGGATTAAACAGTTGGTTAGTATATTGGATAAATGCATATATTAATCCAGCTGTAAACCCTGCCGTTTGCCAACTAAGTCCAAAGTAAGCTAATATAACTCCATAGGCTAATATTTTAAATAGTGCCATTGCTGGTCTAAGTAATAAACTATCTACTGCTAAAGACTTACTCATATAATGTAGGTGCTCTTTATTAACACCTTCGAACTCATCTAATAGTCTCTTCTCTTGATTAAAGGCTTGTACTATTCTCATGCCCTCTATAGATTCTGATAACTTCGTATTTAAATCACTTAATTTAGCTCGTGTTATTTCCACTAATCTACTAGAAAATCTTTGATATAAATATACAGAACCTAACATAATCGGTATAAATAAAATCATTAGTATTGTTAACTGCCAACTTAGAGCTAACATAGCTGTTAAAGTAACAATAAACATTAATACCGAATTTAAGAAGCTTGAGAATATTGTTCCAAACATATCTGCTACTGCTTGAGTATCATTTGTTAATCTAGACACTATTGAACCTACCGGTGTTTTATCAAAGTAAGACATACCTAGTTTTTGTAAGTTCGCAAAACTTTCTTCTCGTAGGTCTCTTACTATACTATGTGCTACCTTAGAAAAATAATATTCACCTATAAAAGTAAAGACTACCCTTAGTATAAATAATCCATAGTAACCTGCTAATATAAATAATCCTGCTGTTGCTATATTTTTTGTTATGTAATTATCTATATAGTACTGTGCTAAAAGAGGAATTGCTGTCGCTACTAATGTTGTAAGTAAGATAAAAGATAAAGCTATAAAAGTTAATCCTTTATACTTAGACATATAGCGTAATAATCTAAAAAAAGTATTACTCTTCTTCAAGATAATTTCCCCCTTTCATCTTTTCTTCTAATTGCTGACTATTATATGTTTCCATATACCAACCACCTTGAGCAATTAGTTGATCATGTGTACCACGTTCTATTATCTTACCATTATCCATTACAATTATTAAATCTGCATGAACAATAGCTGATAATCTATGCGCAGTAATAATAGTTGTCTTACCGCTTCTTTCTTCTTTTAAGTTTTCTAAAATTAAATGTTCTGTTTTAGCATCAACTGCTGATAAAGAATCATCTAAAATTAATATTTCCGGATTCATAATTAATGCACGACTCATAGCCATACGTTGTTTTTGTCCACCCGATAATGATACTCCACGTTCTCCTATAATAGTATCAAAACCATCAGTCATATTTACTATATCATCATATATTCCACAAACTTTAGTAATATCTTCTACTTGTTTGTCTGTATATTTAGAATCAGCAAAACGGATATTTTCTTTTATAGACATTGCGAACAATGCTTGGTCTTGTGGAACATAACCTATTAAACTTCGAAGATCATTTAACTTATACTCTTTTATATTATGATTATTTAAATTAATACTACCATCTTCTACATCATATTCTCTAAGTAGTAATTTTAATAAGGTAGTTTTACCTGATCCAGTTACTCCTACTATTCCTAATGTTTGTCCTTTATCAATAGCGAACTTAATATCAGATAATGTTTGCTCTCCTACATAAGAAAAACTATTAATGTTATACTCTAATCTACCATTATGCACTGGTATAGTATTCTCTTTTTCTACGACATCATTCTCTTCAGCTAGTAGTTTTTCTATACGTGTATAAGATACATCCCCACGTTGACCTATATTAAATAACCAACCAATTGCTTGAAGAGGCCATACTAACATATCAAGATATGTAACAAAAGTTACTAAGTTACCTACACTAATTTCTCCTCTTGATATAAATATCCCACCAAAGATTAGTGTTAATGTATAAGATAACCCTACAAATACAAGTACCATTGGATCAAATAGAGCATTGTATTTTGAAGCTATAATATTTTTTCTAAATACTTTCTTATTAGTCTCTTTAAAGCTATTAATCTCATCATTACCATAACCAAATGATTTAGTTATCCTAATACCCGATACACTCTCCTGTACTTTATTATTTAGGTCAGAAAATGATTCTTGAGCCTCTTTAAAACTTTGGTGATTTTTCTCACCTAGTTTATTAGTAGCATAAGCTAAAAATGGTAATGGAATAACTGCAATTAATGTTAGCTTAGCACTTATTAAAAATATCATAGTAAATAATGTTACTAAAGCTGTTATACTAGCATCTACTGCTGACATTACTCCTCCACCTGCAACCATAACAACAGCATTTACATCATTAGTTGCGTGAGCCATTAAATCTCCTGTACGGTACTTTTGATAAAATGATGGAGACATTTTTGTAAAGTGTTGGAATAATCTAAAACGTAGAATACGACCTAAATTGTACGCTGCACCGAAAATATAAACACGCCATACATATCTTAGTCCATACATTATAAAAGCAGCTAATACTAAATAAATAATATTAATAAACAACTGACTATTAGTTAAATTACCCGCTTCTATTTTATCAACTATATTACCTATTACTTTAGGTGGTATTAAATTAAAGACACTTACTAAAGATAGAGCCAATATACCTATAATATATCTTCTCTTTTCTAATTTTAAAAACCAGCCTAGTTTTCTAATTAAATCCATTATACTTCCTTTCTATAATATTTTATTTTTCACTTAATTGTTCATCAAGTTCTTTACATACTTTTCCTATACTATCATTAAGTACTAAATCAGCCATATTGTCTTGAGGAGTAGGTGTTTTATTTATTACTACTAAATATTTTCCTCTAAAATATTGAATAAGGTTAGCTGCTGGATATACACTAAGCGAAGTACCACCGATTATTAATACTTCCGCTTCTTGAATATACCTAATTGCAGAATTAAATGTAGTCATATCTAACTCCTCTTCATATAAAGTTACATATGGTTTTATAACACCTGAACATTTATCACATCGTGGAATTTCTTCTTTTTTATTTAGAAATTGTTCCAAATTATAATATGCACCACATTTAGTACAATAGTTTGCATCAACAGTACCATGTAATTTTAATACATTTTTACTACCTGCTTGTTCATGTAGTGTATCAATATTTTGTGTTATTACTGCTTTTAGTTTACCCATTCTTTCTAATTTAGCTAAATAATAATGAGCTGCATTTGGTTTTGCATCAGGATATATTAAGTTCTTTTTATAAAAATCAAAGAAATCCTCTGGGTATCTTTCAAACATTGTTCTAGATACTAATTGTTCAGGGGTAAAGTTTCTATTTAGCTTTATACTAAATACTCCATTAGCACTTCTAAAATCCGGTATATTAGATTCTGTAGAAACACCAGCTCCTCCGAAAAATACTATATTATTACTTTTATTTATATCACTAATTTTCATAATAAATCTCCTCCTAAATTTAGAAACAAAAGGTAAACTATGTAATTTATAGTCTACTGTTTTTTTTCTATAATTTCAATATTATATTTTTCATTTAAGTATGATGATAATTCTTCCCAATCTTCTGTTTTAAACCTACAAAGATTAACATATAGTAGCGCTCTTAAAATACTAGGATCTATTATAATATTACTCTTTGAGATTTTGTTTAATCTAGTTGTCTCTTTTAATTTAAATTCAATAAAGTAGCTTTTGCTATTTGTATGATCTGGATCACTCACATCAACTACCTTATATTCTGCAGATAATAAATCTTCTTTTGGTATAAATGTCTCCTTTTGAATTACTATTCCAGAATATGCATAAATTCCTTCATCAGTAAATTCAAAAGACACATTATTACCAAATATTCTTCTTGCGGCACCAATCGCAGCGTAACACCCAGCAAGTAACATAATTAATTCTACTATCACTAAAAAGTTTATTTTAGCTAAATTGAAAATTCCATAATTACTTAGTATTAAAAAATTAATTAATACTACGATGGAAAACATTAAATATCCATACCCTACAATTTTTGCATAATATATTTTCACAGTATCTTACCTTTCATTACTAATTTATACTTCAACAACAATCCCATATTGTTCTTTTATATACTCTACTAACTTAAGTAAATCTTTTCTATTAAAAACACATTGGTTAGTTGCTAAATCTATAGATTTATTTCTTTTATAATATCTTAAAAAATTTTTCTTTAATTCTTTTTCTTCTCTAATAATAAAAACCGATAATTCATAATTCATTCTTTTATTTAAATATACACTTATACTATTTATATTCTCTTTCTTAATTAAATACGTATCATATTTAATTTTACCAGTTGAAAGAATAATACCTTCTTCCCTAAATTCAAGTGCAACTGGATTAATAAACAATCTATTAATTCCTTCAAATATAAATCTACACGCAAATATCAATACAGGTAAAGGAAATATGATAAATATAAATAGTCTTACTGATATCGTAAAATCACTATCAACATAAAGAGCTTTTAAAATAGGAAGAAGAGCTAAAAATAACACACTACCTAATAATATTATTAATATAGCTAAGTATTTCTTATAATAAATTTTCATAGTAATAATTTTCCTTTTAATCTCTTATAAATTTAAAGTCATACGTATTTGAACAATAATATTCAAGTTTGTCAATAATATGTGGATTTATTTTACAATCTGATAGAGGCATTCTTAAAGTTTTAAATTTCATATTTTTATCAAAATTTGTAAAACTACCTATTTTTCTCAAAATATTATCATCTTTCAAAGTGAATCTAAATATTCCTTCTACAGGCATAGATGCTTCATTAGTACTCTTAGTTACATGTTCAAGTTTTATAATCTCTTCTTCAGTTACATATAATTTTTTTAAGTTAAATGCACCGTAGTAAATAGTTATACCAGAATCTGTAAATTCTACAGCTGTACTTACTATAAATAACCTTCTTATTGTCATAATAGTAATTCCTACACTAGAGATAAAAGCTAATAATAATAAAAAAACAAGTAAAATTTTTGGCTAAATCTCTATTTCAGAAGTCTTAAACATTAGTACATACAATGCAGAAGATAGTGCTATTAGCATAGTAATACTACATACTAGAATTATCGTGTAAGCAAACTTACTATAATAAATTTTCATATACTACCATTCCTTTATTATCTTTCAAATTTTATTTTATAAACTGTTTTAAAATAGTATTCTACACTATCAAGGATATTCCAAGGAACTATACAATCATTTAACCTTATACCTAATGTTTTAAAATTCATATTTATAGTGAAATTTGTAAATTTTCCTAAGCTTTTTAAAATATCATCATTTTTTAAATAAAAAACAAATGAACCTTTATCCCATCTAACTATATTATCATTAATATATGGATTATAACGTACAAGTTTTATTAATTCTTCTTTAGGAATAAACAATCTTTTAAATCTAAATGCTCCGTAGTTAATATATACACCCTCTTCACATAACTCTAATACAACTCTATTAATAAACAGTCTTCTTGCTGCCATCATTGTAAATCCCATACCAGAAATAAGGATAAATACAAAGAACATATCGCAAAAAATCATAGTCCAAATATCAATATCTATTTTAAACATAAGAAAAATAAGAACTGGGGAACATATTGTCATAATAATACCAGCTATAAGTACTACCGTATAAGCAAACCAACTATAATAAACTTTCATATATTAATCTCCTTTATTTTGTTTTTAATATATCAAAGAGGAAACTTATTTAAGTCTCCTCTTCAAAAAATATTCTTTTGGATAGTCTATTTTTTAGCCGCTTTCTCTTTTTCTTTTTGAGCTTTTAATTCTTTAATTCTTTGTTTACGTTCTTCCATACGAGCTTTTTTCTCTTCACGAGCTGTGCTTCTTATTGGACCACGTGCAATATGTTCCTTACTATCATTTGTAGTAAGTTTAGTATTTTCTTCTTTAATTTCTATTTCTTCATGACGTTCTACTCTGATACGTAATAAATTAGAAACTACTTCTACTTGAATATCATCAATCATATATTCAAACATTTCATGACCTTCGTTTTTATATTCACGAAGTGGATCTATTTGACCGTAAGAACGTAAGAAAATACCTTTTCTTAATTGGTCCATTTGATCAATATGGTCAGTCCATCTATCATCGATTGCATTTAGCAGAATATATTTTTCGAATGAATTCATAGTATCATCACCAAGTAATTCACGTTTTTCTTGTAATTCTTCTTTAATTTTACTAATAGTAAGTTCTTTAATTTCCTCATCAGACATTACATCGCCGTATTCTAATTCAGTAATAGGATTTTGACCTAAGAATCTCTCATTTATAGATTTGATGATTTCTTCTGTTTCTTCTCTTTCACTATGAACTTCTCCCATAGCTTCACTAGCATATTGAATTGTCTTTTCAACAGCCTCTTCAATCATATCATAAACAATGTCAGTGACTATATCATTTTCTAAAACTTCATTTCTTTCAGCATACATGATTTCACGTTGTTTACGTAATACATCATCGTACTGAAGTACTTGTTTACGTGCATCATAGTTATTACCTTCAACACGTTTTTGAGCACTTTCTACTGAACGACTGACCATTCTACTTTCAAGAGGTGTATCATCTGTAGCACCCATGATTTTTTGTAATCTATCAGCACCAAAACGAACCATTAACTCATCTTCCAGTGATAGATAGAATCTACTGTAACCAGGATCTCCTTGACGTCCTGAACGCCCACGTAGCTGATTATCAATACGACGAGATTCGTGTCGTTCTGTACCGATTACTGCTAAACCGCCAAGTTCACGAACACCTTCTCCAAGTTTAATATCCGTACCACGTCCTGCCATGTTTGTTGCGATTGTTACAGAACCTTTTTGCCCTGCTTGTTTAATTATTTCAGCTTCACTTTCATTTTGTTTAGCATTAAGTACTTTATGAGGCACTCCATATTTATATAAAAGTTGTGAAACTAATTCACTCGTTTCTATCGAAACTGTACCTAATAAGATTGGTTGTCCTTTTTCATGACGTTCTTTTACTTCACGAGCAACAGCGTTAAATTTAGCTGTCATATTAGAGTAAATAAAGTCTGGAGCATCTTCCCTTAAGATAGGTCTGTTTGTAGGAATAGTTGTTACAAACATGTTATAAATGTTTCTAAATTCCTCTTCCTCTGTTTTACCAGTACCAGTCATACCACTAAGTTTTTTATACATTCTAAAGTAGTTTTGGAATGTAATAGTCGCCATTGTTTTACTCTCATTTTGAATTGGTACGCCTTCTTTAGCCTCAATAGCTTGGTGTAAACCTTCAGAAAAACGACGACCAGGCATTGTACGACCAGTAAATTGGTCAACAATTAAAATTTCACCATCTTCTGCAACTACATAGTCAACATCTAAAAACATTGTGTAGTTAGCTTTTAACGCTTGGTTAATGTGGTGTGTTAAATCAACATTTTTTAAATCATATAGATTTTTTAATCCAAAATAACTTTCAGCTTTATCTATACCAATCTCTGATAATTGAATAGATTTAGTTTTAATATCAAGAGTATAATCTCCATCACTACCATCTTCTTCAGTAGCTCTTTTAAGTGTCTTAACAAAAGCATCTGCTACTTTATATAATGAAGTAGATATTTGCCCTTCCCCAGAGATAATAAGTGGTGTACGTGCTTCGTCAATAAGTACTGAGTCGACCTCATCGATTACGGCATAGTTTAAAGGACGTTGTACACGAGCTTCAACTGTTTTAACCATGTTATCTCTTAAATAGTCAAATCCTAATTCATTATTCGTAGAGTATGTGATATCTGCTGCATACGCTTCTCTTTTTTCTTCTGGATTTAAAGAGTTTAAGTTTAGTCCAACACTAAGTCCTAAATAGTTATATAGCACTCCCATTTCTTGGGCGTCACGTTGAGATAAGTATTCGTTAACTGTTACTACGTGTACACCTTCTCCACTTAATGCATTTAAATAAACTGGCATTGTCGCAGTAAGAGTTTTACCTTCCCCAGTTTTCATCTCAGCAATATCTCCACGGTGTAGTGCGATACCACCCATAATTTGAACTTTATATGGTTTCATTCCTAATGCACGATATGCTCCTTCACGAGCAGTCGCAAATGCATCTACTAAAATTTTATCTAATATGTCCGCTGTAGATTTTCCTTTTTCTTTTTGCTCAGCAACATATTGTTTAAATTCTTCAGTTTTATTTTTTAATTGTTCTTCACTAAGTTTAGAATATTCTTCATCTTTAGCTAATACTTTATCAGCTAATTTTGATAAGCTTTTTA
>CAUSKO010000011.1:0-37871 GCA_963532255.1 uncultured Gemella sp.
TGTGAGTGCTGGTGGTTGTTACATTGTTTACATCGCCTAGTTGTACTTCTTGTAGGAAAGCAAAAGCGTGGCTAATTGAAAATCAGATAGAATTTGTTGAAAGAAATATTTTTTCAGAAGCTTTGACAACAGATGAAATTAAGAATATTTTATCTATAACAGAGCACGGGACAGAAGATATAATTTCCTTTAGATCTAAAACTTTTCAAAAATTGAATCTTGATATAGAAAGTATGTCAATACAACAACTATATAAAGTGATTCAAGATAACCCAGGAATGCTTAGAAGACCGATCATCGTAGATGATAAGAGATTGCAAGTAGGATATAATGAAGACGAAATAAGAAGGTTTCTCCCTAAAGAGATAAGAGTAAATCAATTAAAACAAATAAAGAATATGGTTAAGTAAGTATGTCCTGATACTGCTTTTACCGAAAGCTTAAAGGTTGATATTAGGTTATCAACCTTTTTTTATGAGGAATAGTAATAAATTATAAAAAGAAAGAGGTATTGCATGGAAAAAGAAAATAATACATTTATAACGGGTGAGATTCACTTTCTAGAATTAGTAGAAAAAAAGAGTTCATCACTTGTATTTAAAGGACCGAATGATGAGGAGATTAGTTGTAATGAATCTGACGTAGAAAGCTTGGATGATTTTGAAATCGGAGAAGAATACTCGATGTTCGTGTACCCGTCAAGAAGTGGAAAGCTATTTGCAACTCCTAATATTCCAGAAGTTACATATGGTGAGTATGCATTTAGTAAGGTAGTTAAAGTAGAAGAAGACAGAGTAGGTTTAGATATTGGTTTTTCTCGTGAAATTCCACTTTTAGGTGAAGATTTACCAAAAGTTAGAAGTGTTTGGCCTAAAGAAGGTGATGAACTATTCATTACTTTACGTCGTGATTATAGTGGACAATTGTTTGCGCGACTTGCTAGTGAAACAGTAGTTGCATCGCTATATAGTAAAGCTGAAAAGAGTATGAAAAATAAAGATATAGAAGCATATCCTTATAGACTTATGCGAGTAGGAACTTTTCTACTTTCAAAAGATGGATATAAGATTTTTGTTCATGAGAGCGAAAGAAATAGTGAGCCTCGTTTAGGAGAAAAAGTTACATTAAGAGTTATTGGAATTAAAGATAACGGAGAAATTAATGGTTCGTTTTTACCGCGTGCACATGAGAGAATGGATGCGGATGGTCAGGCTATTTTAGATTATATCGAAAATAATGGATATTGTGAATTTACAGATAAATCATCACCAGAAGACATTAAAGCTGTTTTTGGAATGAGTAAGGGTAGTTTTAAACGTGCTGTCGGTAGACTATTTAAAAATAAAATAATAATGATTGAAGAAGATGGATTATATAAACGTAAAGGAAGATAATAACATGAAAAAAATAAAATTAGATAAAAATGCTTTATTAGGTGGAATTGTATTAGAAAATGAAAAATATCAAGTAGTACATATGAACTTGAAAATAGGGAATCAAACAGATTCATATAGTAATGATAGAACTATTTTATTGCTAAATATAAGTGGGAAAATCACAGTTGCTTATGAAGAACAAGTTGAGATAGTAAATGAGTTTGAATTACTTGAAATACCAGCGGGAGTAGCACATGTAATAACTTGTCTACAAGATGCGCAAATTTTTGTAGTTAAGTTATAAAAGATAAAATAATTATGTAGAGGACTATAAATGGAAGTACAATTTTTAGGTACAGGAGCTGGGCTTCCTGCAAAATTTAGAAATACTCAAAGCTTTGTTTTTGATTTTATGCAAGAATTAAAAGAATGCTGGATGTTCGACTGCGGTGAAGCAACTCAACATCAGATTTTAAAAACAAATATAAAACCTACAAAAATAAAAAGAATATTTATAAGTCATCTTCATGCTGATCATGTTTTGGGACTTATAGGATTTCTATCGTCTAGAAGTTTTTTATTAGATAAGAAAGAATCTGAAGTTATTATATATGGTCCAAAAGGAATAAAAGAATTTATAGAACAAAATTTGAAGTTCACATTTTGTTCACTTACTTACAGCATTAAATACATTGAAATTTCTGAGGAAGCGTGTATAATAGATAGTAAAACTGTTGAGGTTTATGCGTATCCAGTGAATCATAATATAGAGTGTTTTGGATATAAAATTATTTTTAAAAAGCAAAAAGGTAGTCTAAATGCTGAAAAATTAATGAAATTAGGGATAAAACCAGGACCATTTTATAAAAAAATAAAAGAAGAAGATCAGTTTGAGTATAATGGAAAGATATATAACTCTTGTGATTTTCTATCTGAAGATAAACCAGGTAAAGAGATATCTATTATACCTGACACCAAGTATTTTGATGGATTAAATGATGTTGTAAAAAATAGTGATGTAATTATTACAGAGTGTACGTATTTAAGTGCTGCTGATGAAAGTCATGCTAGAAAAAACTATCATATGTGTGTAACGGATATACATAAAATGTTAAGAAATAGCAAGGCGCAGAAAGTATTTTTAACACATATTAGTGCTAGATATGATAAGTGTATGGAAGATGAAGTTGTAGAGAACATACAATTAACGTCTGAAATCTATATAGCACATGATTTTGATAAGTATAAATTTTAATTTGGAGAGCCGATTATGAGAAGAGATTTAGAAGAAAAAACAATAGAAGTAAAAGAAATATTTAAAGGGAAAGTACTTGATGTAGAAATGCATACGGTAAGTCTACCAGATGGTGGTACATCAACTCGTGAACTAATTAATCATCGCGGTGCGGTAGCCGTATTAGCTATTACTAAAGAAAACGAAGTTATTTTAGTTGAGCAATATAGAAAAGCGATAGAACAAGTAACTTTAGAAATACCAGCAGGTAAGTTAGAACCAGGTGAAGATAATAAAAAATTATCAGCGATAAGAGAATTAAAAGAAGAAACTGGATATGAGGTTACAGAAGATCAACTAACAAAACTTTTTGATGTTCATGTCGCGTTAGGATATAGTTCTGAAGTTATTACTATTTTCTATGTTGATGGTTTAGAATATGCTGGTGAACAAAACCCAGATGAAGATGAGTTTGTTTATTTAAAAAAATATAAAGTAGAAGATGCATTAAGACTATTAGATGATAATACTATTACTGATAGTAAAACAATGTTAGCGTTAATGTATTTAAAAACAAGGAAAGGCACGAAATAGTATATGAGTATATATAATGATATAATAGAAATTATTCAGAAATCTACATATAAATTAACACCTCAAAGGGAAAAAATTGTAGAAATATTAGTGGAAAACAGTGAGTTACACCTTAGTGCAGAGGAGTTATACTTTATTTTGAAAGAAAAAACTCCTGATATTGGTATTGCAACAGTATATAGAACATTAGATATTTTCTATGAATTGAAAATTTTAGAAAAAATATCATTTAGCAATGGTGTTTCTAAATATCATTTAAGACAATCACTGGATGGTAGTTTACATCATCACTTAATTTGTACGAAGTGTAATACTATTGAGAAAGTTTCAAATTCTTTATTTAATAAATTAATAGAATATATGAAAAAAGAGTACTCATTTGAAGTTCAAGATAACTCATTATCATTTTATGGGACTTGTTCAAAATGTAGAGAAAAAGGTGAAAAGTAGAAGATGAAGTTTGATAAGGTAGAGAGAACGCTTATTGTTATTTCTAGCATAGTTTATATCGCGTATATAGTATTTATAGGTGGGATGATAAATAGTTTTAAAAACTATGTTGGAAATGAATATTTAAGAACTCGTATTGTTGATCAAATCCGTGAACAAACAAGATTAACACAAGATAGCGCAAATGTATCTACAAAAGATTTACATTATATCTTCCAAGTTATGGGGCAATTATCTTGGTTATACTTTGCTATGTTAGTATTGCTATTTTTACTACTAATGTTTGTTATTTTAAAAAAGGGGATACACCATAACATAGTAGCTTTTCTGTTTTTAGTATATAGTATTCTATTATTAATTTTTAGCTTAGGAATATTGTTTATTAGTTGTATTATCTACTTCTATCTTGGAATTAGAATAATTTTAATAAGGAATAGAGAAATAAAATAATTGATAAAAAAAGATTTAAAGGATTAATGCCTTTAAATCTTTTTTTGTAAAAATTTTTATAAAAATATAAAATTTATTTAAGAAAGGCTATGTAATTATAATTATATTCTTATTAATTTAGCAAGTTTTAAAAATAATAAGGTAATATACTTGTGGAGATAAATAGGGATTTTTATACTCTACTTTGTACAATTAAACAGAGTTTAGTTATAAATAAGAGAGGCAAATACAAAGTTTTTTAAGTAAAAGTAGATTTGCAAATTTTTTATAATACTAATATAATTTTAGATACACTAATTATAAAAAATTAAGGAGAACCTATGAAAAAGAAGGTATTTAAATTTGCAAAAAGATTAATTATAATTATTTTGTCTTTATTAGTAATTGTAGGTGGATATGGTTATTATTTTGTACATAAGTCTTTACCAACTGTCGAGGGGAAAGTAGAGGTCGCTATGTTAGATAATGATGTAAAAGTACACCGTGATCAAAATGGTATACCTACAATTGAAGCTAAAAATGAAGCGGATTTATATAGAGCTCAAGGATATGTTCATGCTCAAGATAGATTATTCCAGATGGATTTAGCAAGAAGACAGGCGAGTGGTAGATTATCGGAAGTTGTAGGAAAAGCCGCGATAGATACAGATAAGAAGTATTTAGTATTTTCTCTTAGAAAAGCTGCGGAAAAATCTTATGATGGATATTCAGAATCAGCTAAAAAAATTCTAAATTATTATGCAGAAGGTGTAAATGCATATATAGAAGAAGCTAAAAGGGATAAAAAACTTTCATATGAATTTTCTTTATTAGGATATGAGCCTGAAAAATGGACTGCTATCGATTCGTTAACTATCGGTAAATATATGGCCTATGACTTAGGTGGTCACTGGGATCATCAAAGTTTTAATAATTGGATCCTAAATAATTTAGGAGAAGATAATTTAAAACAACTTCTTCCTGAGAGTTTTTCTAAAAATCCAGATTCAGAAGAGATTATTAAGGCTAACTTAAGTGCTAATGCCAATATAAATAAAGATACAGCAAAAATAGAAAGACCGCCTATGGAAAATGGTAGTAATGATTGGGTTGTATCAGGTAAGAAAACTAAATCAGGTAAACCTTTATTGGCTGACGATCCACATCTAGGATTATCAACTCCATCAGTTTGGTATCAAATGACTCTATCTACACCAGACCATAAGGTTTCAGGGGTTATTTTCCCTGGTATTCCTGGTATTATATTAGGTCACAATGAGAATATTGCTTGGGGTGTAACTAATTTTGGTCCAGATGTTCAAGACTTATATATTGAGAGAAGACAATCAGACAATCCACATAAGTTTGAATATGATGGTGAGTATTATGATGCTCAAGTAGATAAATATTCAATAAAAGTAAAAGGTCAAGATGATGAACAATTTGAGGTTGTTAACACAAAACATGGTCCAATAATAGACTTTTTATTAAAACCATTAGGTAATGAAAATACAAGTTTTTCTATGCAGTGGACAGCTCTTGAGTCAACTCAAGAATTAGAAGCAATTTTAAATATAGATAGAGCTAAAAACTGGGATGAGTTCGAAAAAGCTTTAGAGAATTTTAAAGCTCCTGCTCAAAACTTTGTTTTTGCAGATAATCAAGGGAATATTGCATATAAATCAAATGGTAATGTTCCAATTAGAAAAAAAGGTAATGGGAATTTACCAGTTCCAGGATACAGCAGTGAATATGGTTGGACTGGATATATTTCATATGATAAACTTCCAAAAATTGTAAATCCAGAACAAGGATTTATAGCGACAGCTAATACTGAAACGGTAAAAACTGATTATCACACATCAAATGTTTGGGCGCAACCATATAGAAAAGCGCGTATTGATGAAGTACTATCTGAAAAGAATGATCTAACTGCTGATGATATGAAAAAATTACAGATGGATACAAAAAATCTTTATGCCAAAGAATTTTTAACTAATCTTTTGAAAAATGTAAATAAAGATAAGGTTTCTAAAAATGAAGTCTATGATAAATTGAAATCATGGGATAATATTGATAATAAAGATGAAGCGGCTCCGTTAATATATGATGCATGGATGAAGAAAATTCAATCTTATCTTTTAAAAGACAAGATGAGTGCAGAAGCATTTAAATTTATGCCACATAAAGAAAGTTATGTAGACAAGATTTTAAGAGATAGTTTAAATGGTAAAAAAATTAATTTAATAGACGAAAGAGGCGGTTTAAACAATGTTCTTACAGAAAGTTTAAATGAAACTATTAGTGAATTAGAAGGGAAATATGGTAAGGATGTTAATAAGTGGAAATGGGGGAGTGCTCATACGTTAGGTTTCAGACATCCACTATCTAAATCTTCGGCATTACTTGCATATTTCTTGAATCCAAAAGAGTATCCAATTTCAGGTTCTAGAGTAACTGTTCAAGCTGCAAGGCAAAATGAAGAAGGGTTAGTTAATCATGGTGCTTCATGGAGATTTGTTTATGATTTTGAAACGAAAACAGGTTATCATGTAGTTGGGCCTGGTCAAAGCGGACACTTTTTAAGTGATAATTATGATGATCAAATAATAAAATGGATTAATGGGGAATATACAAGTGAATCTATAGGAAATATACCTAAAGGTAAAACATTAGAATTAGTTCCTAAAAAATAATTAAAAAGAGAGTAGTATTATAAAAATTAGATAATACTACTCTTTTTTCTTCACTTAGTTAAAATGTTTATATCATTTGTTAAATTATATAACATTAATAAACAAAAGATAGATTATCATGATATAATTATACTAACAATAAAAAATTTATTTTAGTAATAAAGAGATTTATTATAAAATAAGGAGAAAAAAATGAATATTAGAGAAAATTTTGAAAATATAACAAAAGAAATTGAAGAAGTCTGTAATAAGATTGGTAGAAAATCAACTGATGTAAAAGTAATTGCAGTAACTAAATATGTAACAGATGCAAGAGTGGAGCAAGCTATAGAAGCGGGAGTTGATATTTTTGCTGAAAATCGCCCACAAAATTATTTAGAAAGAAAACAAAAATATCCAAATAAAGAATGGCATCTAATTGGGAGTTTGCAAACTAGAAAAGTGCGTGACGTGATAAATCATGTTGATTATTTTCATGCTTTAGATAGAGAAAATCTAGCTAAAGAAATAGAAAAAAGAGCAGATAACAAAGTAAATTGTTTTGTTCAGGTAAATGTTTCGGGAGAAGAGAGTAAACATGGATTGACTCCTAGCGAAACAGTAGACTTTATAAAAGGATTGGAGAAATATTCTAAGATAAAAGTTGTAGGACTTATGACGATGGCTCCATTCATAGATGATGAAGATATTCTACGAAACTGTTTTAAAAAATTAAGACTAATACGAGATGAAATTAAGGAACTTCATTTAGAATTTGCACCATGTGAATATTTATCTATGGGAATGAGTAATGATTATAAAATAGCAATTGAAGAAGGGGCAACACATATTAGAATTGGAACTGCATTAGTAGGTAATGAATTAAAATAAACTGCTATTAAGGAGGGATAGTGTGAAGAAAATTTTAAAAGTAGGGAATTTAGATGTAACTGTAAGATATAGACGAGGAATGAAGCATATTTATTTAAAAGTAGAAAAGAATGCAGATATAGTGGTAAGTGCTCCTCCAAGAACACCTAATTATATTGTGAAGAAATTAGTATATGATAATATTGAAGAATTGATAAGAAGAAGAGAAAATATATTATCAACGACTTTTAGAAATAGGGAATATAAAACAGGCGAAAAATATTTTATCTTCGGTGAAGAATATGAAATTAATGTTGAAGAATCGCTTAAAAATAAAGTTTTTATTACAGCTTATACAATAAAAATATTTGTTAAAGATGAACAACAAGATAGAGAAAAAATATTTAATAATGCAATAAGAAAATTGTTATTAGAAAAAAGCCGATTTTTCATAGAAAAATATGAACCTGTGATGAATGTTAAGGTAAATGAACTACGCATAAAAAAAATGGAAACAAGATGGGGGACATGCAATTTAGAATCAAAACGCATATGGATAAATCAAGAATTGGTTAAGTATCCTGTAGAATGTTTGGAACACATAATTGTACATGAGATGACCCATTTACTGGAAATAAATCATACTCCACGTTTTTATGAGCTTTTAAAAAAATACTATCCAAATTATAAAGAAAATGATGAACTTATAAAAGAATTTAATAAATTTTTAAATGGAAGATAAGTGTGGAGTTTTTAAAAATGAACATTTATATTTATAGTTATTTTAAGTAATTAGGTATATAATATTTACTTGTGTGAACTTTGAAAAGTATAATTTTATATGCCTAATTATTGACTTTTTAAAGCATTTACTATATAATAAATCAAGAGTTTTTAGTATTTTATACTAATATTTTGATAGTACTTATAAGTATTTTGGAGGAAGAATAAATGTCACAAATTTTAAATAAAGAAGATGGAAAAGTAGTAATTTCTTTTTCAGCATCAAAAGAAGAGTTTGCGAAAGGATTAGATAGTGCTTTTAAACGTGCTGTTAAACGTGTAAATGCACCTGGATTTAGAAAAGGTAAATTACCAAGAGCCGTATTTAACAAAATGTACGGTGAAGAAGCTTTATATCAAGAAGCTATTGATTTCGTATTACCAGCAGCTTATACAAAAGCAGTTGATGAATTAGAATTATCTCCATTAGCTATGCCTGATATCGATGTTAAAGAAATCAGCAAAGAAGATGGTGTAACATTTGAAGCTGTTGTTACAGTTAAACCTGATGTAGTATTAGGTGAATACAAAAACCTAGGAATCGAAAAAGAGGTTGTTGAAGTAACAGATGCAGATGTAGAAGAAAGATTAGAAAGTGTACTAAGCCGTGAAGCTGAATGGCAAGTAAAAGAAGGAGAAGCTAAAAAAGGTGATATCGTAGTAATCGACTTCAAAGGATTCATCGGAGATGAAGCATTCGAGGGTGGAGAAGCTAAAGGATATGAATTAGAATTAGGTTCTGGAGCATTCATCCCAGGATTTGAAGAACAATTAGAAGGTAAAGCTGCACCAACTGAAACAGAAGTAAATGTAACATTCCCTGAAAACTATCAAGTAGCAGATTTAGCTGGTAAAGAAGCTAGATTCGAAGTTACTATTCACGATGTAAAAGAAAAAGTTTTACCAGAATTAACAGATGAATTCATTAAAGAATTTTCTAAAGAAGCAGCTTCTACTGTAGCTGAATATAAAGAAAAATTAAAACAAGAAATCACATTAGAAAAAACTGACTTAGCTGAAAAAGCATACTCAGATAAAGTAATTTCTACAGCTGTAGAAAATGCTAAAGTTACAGTTCCTGAAAAATTAGTTGATCAAGAAGTTGATTCAATGTTCGAACAATTCACAGGAAACTTATCTCGTCAAGGGTTATCATTTGATTTATATGAGCAATTCACAGGTAAAACTGCTGATGAGTTAAAATCTGAAATGAGATCAGATGCAGAAAACAAAATTAAAACTTCATTTGTATTAGCTGAAATTGCTACAGCTGAAAAAGTAGAAGTTACTGATGAAGATGTTGATGCGGAAGTTAAAAAATTAGCTGAAATGTACTCTATGACTGATGAAGGTGTAAGAGAACGTATTAGTGTTGAAGACTTACGTGGAGAATTATCAATTCAAAAAACTGTAGAATTTTTAAAAGAAAATAACTAATTATAATGTAGAGGGCATGGATTTTAATCCATGCCTTTTTTTTATGTAGATTACAAAGAATCTATAATATTGTCATTAATTTGTAATTTTATTATCTTCTTAGTATTAATTAAATTTTAAGTTATATCTATATAATTAGGAAAATATTTTAGATAACTATTAAATAGATATACGAATAAATATAAATTTTAAAGGAAAAATAAATATGAGTAATAAATTTATAAAAGGTGCTTTAGTTGGTGTAGTAGGAGTTTCAGCGGTAACTACAGGTTATTATACTATAGTAAAACCTAATTTACCTGTTGATACACCGATAGCAACAACTAGTACATCAACAAATACAGAAAATTCAAATTCAAGTTCTAATACACAAAAAAGTAGTAGTAATGGACAATATAAAGATGGTACATACACTGGGGAAGTAGCCAGTACTAAAAGAGGAGATTTCCAAGTAAGTGTAGAGGTTTCAGGTGGGAAAATTACTAATATAAACATGTTGACTCAACCAACAGAAGGTAAATCATCTGAAATTAATAAAACAGCAATACCTACATATGTTCAAGAAGCAATAGATGTTCAAGGTACAGAAATACAGTTGGTTTCGGGTGCTTCTGAAACTTATAGTGGTTTTAAAACTTCATTGCAAAGTGCATTAAATAAGGCAAAATAATTATGAATTATGAATATAATACATATGTTGTAAAAAAAATGAATATGCCATTTACTATTACGTTTGTAAAAAAAGAGTTTTTTGATGGGGAAAAAGACGCCTACAAAGAAGTAGTAACTGAAATAGAAAGCTACTTAGATGCTATAGAGAGAAAATTTTCTGTTTTTAAAACAGATAGTTTAGTTAGTCGCCATAGTGAGTTGATAAATAATTTTAATGAAGACTTTCTTGATAAAGAATATCAAGAAGTCTTTATTAGAAGTCAACAGGCAAAATTAAAAACAAGAGGATATTTTGATCCGTTCTTTAGTGGAACTTATAATCCTACTGGATTTGTGAAAGGTTGGGCTATAGAAAATGCATTTTCTAAATACTTAGAACCATTAATTAAGCATGGTGTTGTAGAAGCTGTCGGAATTAATGGAGCAGGGGATATGCAATTAGGAACTAGAGAAGACTCTGACTTTATTTGGAATGTAGGTATAGAAAATCCCGATAACACTCGAGAAATTATAGCTAAATATAGCTTAAAAAATGGAGCAATAGCAACGTCAGGTTTTAGTAAAAAAGGTGAACATATAAAATCTAAAAACAAAATAGATAATATTCAAGTAACTGTATTAGGTAAGTATTTATCAGATGTTGATATATTTGCTACTACAGGTGTTGCAATGCCAAGCGATGAGTGGAATAATTTTGTAATTAAAAATAAACTAATGGGAATATTAGTAAATAAAGAAAATAAGATAATAGCTTTCGAAGGAGGAAAGATTAATGAAATTGAGAGATCATAGATTCTTTTTCAATATGATTTGGTTGTTAATATTAATAACAATACCATTACCGTTAATAATAACAGTAGATAATGGATTAGAGACATTGTCTTCAAGTAGTGAAATAATAGGAATAAACTTTGGAGTTTTTGCGTATACATGGATGTTATCAGCAATATATTTATCGTCACAACCAAAATGGTTAGATAGAATTATAGGGTTACCCGATATGTATATTATCCACGGTGTTACGGCAGTATTTGCTGTTGTATTTATGTGGTTGCACGATAATATGTTGATTTCTGCTGGACTTATCTCATTAACTGGAGATATTTCGCTTTATATGTTTACAGCGATACTAGTATATTCTTTAGTATTTATGGCTGGGTGGTTAACATCAAGAGTTAAATTTTTAATGACAATTAAAAAAGGGTTAGAGAAAATATTCAAGCATGAACTTAGCATGTGGTTACATAGATTAAATCTTTTAGCTACAGTACTAATTTATGTACATATTATTTTAATCCCATATATTAGAAATATAATACCATTCTTTATTTTAGTAACAATTTATACTATTATTGCTTTTGTATCGTATGGTAATTATGCATATAATAAATATATTTCTAGAAATAGTGCAGTTCTAAAAGGTGTAAGAAAAGTTGATAATAATATTACTGAATTAACTTTTACTACAGGTAAGAAAACATTGAAACAAATCGAAGCAGGGGACTTTGCATTTATTTCTTTCCCAAATGTAAAAGGAATGAATGAACCTCATCCATTCTCTATTTTGAATGTCCCTTCAAGAGATGGATTTGTACAGATGTCTATAGAATCAGTAGGAGATTTTACTAATAGGCTACCAAAATTAAATGAAGGAGAAAAAGCAACTCTTACACAAGGTTATGGTATATTAAATACTATTGTTGAAAAAGCTGATAAAAAAGAGAAATTTGTATTTATCGGTGGAGGTATTGGAGTAGTGCCATTAATTGGTCTTGCAGATAAGTATGAAAATAAAGATATAACATTTTTATATACTGTTAGAAAAGATAAGCAAGTATTGTATCAAGAAAAATTCGATAGTTGGAATACAAGAGAAAACTTCCGAGGATATGCTCAACAAGGAAGATTTAGTAAAGAGCAATTAGATAAATACTTACCAATTGGTAAAAATTATAATTATATTATTGCTGGACCTATAAATATGAATAGAGCTTATTCAAAATTATTACGTGAAAAAGGAATAAGTAAAAATAATATCTACTATGAAGGCTTTAATTTTTAAAATAAAAAAACAACTCTTAATTAGTTTTAAGAGTTGTCTTTTTTTATTACCTTCGATTTCTAGAAGTTCTACTTGTTGTTTTTGACTTAGAACTACTCGAGTTGCTAGAGCGACTCGCAGAAGAATTTGAGCTTGAATTACTTCTAGAAGAACTTGTTATACTAGAGAATGAGTTGAATGCAGTAGTTACTGCTGATCTACTATCTCTTTGTTTTTCTGCTAATGATGCTTGATAAGTTGCATCTCTATCTGTACCAGCGTACATATAGTCTGTTTCTGTATTTCGTTGAGTTGAATATTCTACGCCATTTTTTGTGCTAATACCAGCAGGTTTTTCAAATGCTGCTGGAGCTTTATTATCGGCAGCTTTTGCCATAACATTAGCCATAATTTCTTGTGTTGTTTGAGCTTGTCCGGAAGCTAATGCTTTTGAAGCGGAATCTAATACGTCAGCTCCTTGCCAAACGGATACAGTATATTCGGTTGAATATCCAACCATCCAACTATCTTTAGTAGAGTTTACTGTATCGATTCCGAATTGTAGTCGAGCATTTTCATCAAAAGTACTAGAGCCAGACTTACCTGCCATATCAAATCCCTCAACCTTACCTCTTGGAGATGTTCCTTCACTTGTTAAGACATTTTTTAGCATATTAGTCATTAAATATGCAGTTTCTTCCGACATAGCTTTTACCGATTCAGATCTCATAGATGGAAGTTCTTTACCGTTTGCATTGAATACTTTAACTATGGTAGAAGGTTTGTTGTAGTAACCTTTGTTACCAAATGAAGCAAAGGCTCCTGCTATTTGCAATGGAGAAACTCCATCTACGTTACCGCCGATAGCAACTGTAGGTTCATCTTTAGTTACTGGAATACCCATTCTTTCAGAGAAGAATTTAGCTCTCTCATATCCAACTGCTTCGAAGGCGCGAACTGCAGGGATATTATATGACCAAGCTAGTGATTTTTCCATAGATACAGTTCCATGATATGTTCTATCCCAGTTTTGAATATAGAAGTCTGTTCCTTCAATCTTGTAAGGTGTATCAGAGAATGTTGTTTGAGAATCCCAACCATAATATTCTATTCCAGGAGCGTAGTCAATAATTGGTTTTATAACAGAACCTGGTTGAACTCTTGAATCAACAGCATAATTATAACCGCCAGATTTGAAATTTTTACCTCCTCCAATAGCTTCTACAAGTCCAGTTTTAGTATCTATAACAGTTATTGCTGCTTGAGAACTATGAGGTTTCATTGGGGATGATTGGTTATCTAACATATCTTGAACATATATTTGTAAATCTGAGTTTAGATTTGTATAAATTTTTAATCCCATTGACAGTGGGTCACTAACATTTTCAAAGTTTTTGTTTTGTTTTAATTCTTTAGAAATTTGATCAATATAAGCCGCGTACTTTTGATTATATGAATGTTGTTTAGCTCTTTCTTCTGAAGATTTTTCAACTAAACCATCAGTTATTGATGTGTTAGTATAATCATCGTATTCTTGTTGACTAATCTTACCATTAGCTAACATAGCATATAATACAGTATCACGTCGATTTTTAGCATCTTCTGGATTATCATAAGGATTATATTGATTTGGTTGTTGAGGAAGTCCTGCTAAAAATGCTACTTGTGGAACTGTAAGCTCATTTAACTCTTTATTATAAAAGTACTTAGCTGCAGTTTTAATTCCATATTGTCCATCTGAATAGTATATTTTGTTTAAATACATTTCAAGTATATCATCTTTAGAATATTTACTTTCTAGTTTAAATGATAGATAGGCTTCTTGGATTTTTCTTTCCATTGTTTTTTCAGAAGTAAGAAGCGAGTGCTTTATAACTTGTTGAGTTATAGTACTAGCTCCTTCTTTTGCAGAATTAGATTGTAAATTTACTAACATAGCTTTTGTTAGACGTTTAGGGTCTACACCAATATGAGAGTAAAATCTTGAGTCCTCAATAGAAAGGACAGCATCTTTTACATTTTGTGGGATATCAGAAATAGAAACGTATTCTCTTTTTTCTGCTCCAACCGTTGCTATTAAGTTAAGGTTTTTATCGTATATTTCAGACGATAATGGATCTTGTAAGTTAGCTTTTGTAATCTTTGGTACATCTTTTAACTGAAAAGCTAAAAAGCCAAGTACTACAAAAAATAAAATAAAGCATATCGTGAAGAATATAGAACTAATATATTTGAATAAATGTTTCATTACTAGTAAAACTCACTTTCATTATTTTTTATAATATTTAAATAATCTAATCTAACTTTATAGTGGAACGATATTTCGAAGGCAACTTCTTCAAATTCACTTAGTTTTATAGATTTTCTACCACCATTTAGTGCTCTCTCGTTAAAAAACAGAAATTTTTTAAACGGTATAATAAAGGTTCTATCAATTTTTTTAAAGCGAACTATTATAAATGAAATTCCTCCCTGACTTAATATCTTTTTCATATGATCAATTTGGTGATCGTGAATATTACTAAGAGAGAATGATGTTGCAGAATTTGTTTCTTTAGCTTCGAAATCGATATACTTTCCATTCCATAATCCGTTGTAATCTGTAGTAGAAGGTGTTTGATAAAAAGCTTTAGTAATCATAGCGCTAGCACGATTTGGATAACTAACTTCTACTATTTGAATAGGAATAGGTTTTTTATGAATGACCGCTATATCATTATTTAAGTAGTATTTGTTCGCGAAATTAATATCATCTTCTAATTCCATTCCGCGGTTAGAATAATTAGTTTTTTGAACAAAAGTATTTTTTTTATTTGGATAATTAAACATATACTCCTCCGTAAAGAGTTTTCTAATACATTATACTATATTATCATTGAAAATTAAAATAGTAGAATTAGAATTATAGTAGTTATCATTAAAAGAAATTAATAAAACTTTTGTAAATTATTTAGGTAAAATATTTATATAAAATGTGAAAATCTTGAAAAATATTGAAAGTTCTTTAGTAAAATAATGTGTTTTATGGTATAATAAAAGTAATTTTAAAATGAGAGGTGGTATTGTTATGAGACAATCAAGAACATTTATTCCAACAACAAGAGAAGTACCATCCTCTGCAGAAGCAATTAGTCATAAGTTGCTTATTAAAGCGGGGATGGTGAAGCAGGTATCTGCAGGGGTTTATACTTACCTTCCGCTAGCAACTAAAGTAATTCAAAATATAGAAAAAGTAATAAGAGATGAGCATGCTAAAATTGGAGCATCAGAGTTGCTTTTGCCAATTTTACAATCAGAAGACTACTGGAAACAATCAGGACGCTGGTATAAAATGGGAGATGAACTTATTCGTGTTACTGATAGAAAAGATGCAGGATACGCACTTAGTCCAACAGCCGAAGAAATTATTTGTCAAACAGTTAGCAACATGGTAACTTCATATAAACAATTACCAGTTAACTTATATCAAATTCAAACAAAATTCCGTGATGAAATTCGTCCTCGTTTAGGGTTATTACGTGGCAAAGAATTTATCATGAAAGATGGTTATTCATTCCATGATTCTCCTGAGTCGTTACGAGAAACATATAATGACTATTATCAAGCTTATAGCAATATATTCGACAGATTTGAGTTAAAATATAGAGCGGTAAAAGCTGATTCAGGGAACATTGGAGGTAGTTATACTCATGAATTCCAAGCTTTAGCAGAAGTTGGGGAAGATACAATTGTGTACACTGAAGAGAGTGATTACGCAGCAAACATTGAAACTGCAGCAGTAGTTGAACAAAACTACACTATGCCAACTGACTATGAGAAAAAAGAACGTAGTTTATTAGAAACTCCAAATCAACAAACTATCGATGATATTGCAGCATACTGTGGTGTTGAAGTTAACCGCGCTATGAAAGCATTAGCTTTAAAAGCTGATGGAGAGTTCTACTTAGTTCTTATGCGTGGTAATGACCAACTTAATGATATTAAATTTATGAAAGCTACAGGAACTTCTGAAGTAGAGATGGCTACTGAACAAGAAATTGAAGAAGTAATGGGAAGTGTAGTAGGTTACATGGGACCATTCGGAATTAAAAACTGTAAAGTTATTGGGGATAATGCTATTAAGTATATGTACAACCACAGCTGTGGAGCTAATAAAAAAGGATTCCACTATATTAATGTAAATCATGGTGATTATGAAGTTGATGCTTATTATGACCTTCGTATGATTGAAGAAGGTGATATAGCAGAAGATTTATCAGGACCAGTTAAATTTGCTAAAGGTATAGAAGTTGGACAAGTTTTCGAACTTGGAAAAGGATACTCAGAGTCAATGGATATAACATATTTAGATGCCAATGGACGTGCGAATCACTTCTATATGGGATGTTATGGTATTGGAGTAAGCCGTGTTATTTCTGCAATAATAGAGCAACATAATGACGAAAATGGTATTATCTGGCCAAAAGAGGTAACTCCATATCAAGTTCACTTAGTATGTGTTGATGTTAAAAAAGAAGAGCAAGTAAAACAAAGTGAAGAGTTGTACAAACAATTAACAGAAGCAGGATATGAAGTTCTTTATGATGATAGAGCTGAACGTGCAGGAGTTAAATTCAATGATGCTGATCTAATTGGTATTCCATTACAAGTAGTTGTAGGGAAAAAAGTTGGAGATGGCATAGTAGAAGTTAAAGAAAGAAAAACTCTAGAAAAAGTTGATACTAAAGTAGAAGACGTACTATCAAAGGTAGAAGCTTTCTACAAATAATAAATAAAAATTAATATACTGACCAGAAATAAATTTTTCGTCAAAATTGATGAACAACAATTTGTTTTTGGTTAGTTTTTTTAGTATAATAGAGTGGATATTCTAAATTCATATTTACTTAGAATGTAATAAAAAGAAGAGTATAAATTGAATATGGATTTATAAAAATAGAAAGTAGGAGGAAGCATGGGTAATAAGCATTTTTCTCTGTTAATAGAAACGTTAGGATTAGAAGAGGAATTATCAAATACAAGTCTAATAGATTTTTCTTTAAACAATATAGAAAAAGACAATATTAATAAAATATGGACTTTTAATTTCAGTGGTAAGAATTTACCTAATTCAGAAACATTAACATTATTTATACAAAAATTACGAGATAGTTTTTCTGATGAATATAGAATAAACTATCGTTTAAACTTAGAAGACTCAGTCTCAGAAGCTCAAATAAAAGAATATTGGAAGTACGTAATTTTAGAAAATTTTTCTGAAGTTTCTCCTGGTTTACTACAAAGTATAATATTTACTGAACTAACTTTAGAAAATAATATAATTAACTTAGATATAAAAGTACCAACAGTTTGGAATAATTTTATCAATGATAAAAAAGATAAAATATTAACTAGTTATTCAAATATCGGAGTAGTACTTAGAGACATAGTTCCAATATTCACACAACAAGATGTAGAAGCAGTTATAGAAAATCAAGAAGAAAAGATTTCTAAAGAAATAGAAAAACTTGAAGAATTTGAGAAAAAAGAAGCGGAACGTCGTCCAAAAGAACCAGAAAAGAAATTTAGCGGATTTAGTGCTGGTGGAGGTAATCGCTATGCCAAGGAAATTAGAGATGAGGATATAGTTGAAATCAAAGATATTATAGGCTATGCAGGTGATGTCACAATAATGGCGCAAGTCTTTGGAACTGAGGAGATTTCTCATAGAAACGGTACTAGTCAATTCCGTTTGAAACTAACAGACTATAGTGATTCTATAATTTTAAGATTATTTGGTAATGGCCCAAATGCAAAATTTCAAAATAAAAGAAGAACAGAGCTAATAGAATTAGTTAAAGGTATTAAAAAAGGTCAGTGGATAAAAGTACAAGGTACTGTTAGTAACGATCAATTTTTAAGAGATACAATTATTGAACCAAAGATCTTGGAATTAGTTAGTAAAGAAGAGAAAAAAGATAATTATAAGGGAAGAAAAAGAGTTGAATTAAATACTCATACAAAAATGAGTCAATTAGAAGGAATATCTTCAGCTAAAGATTACTTAGCAAGAGCTGAAAGCTGGGGACACGAAGCAATTGCATTCACAGATACATATGGAGTACAAGCTTACCCAGAAATCTGTCTAAGTTCAAAAGGGAAAGAAATTAAACCTATATATGGACTTAATGCTTTTATAATGGATGATAGCATTACAGCAACAACTAATAAAAAAGAACTTCGTTTAAAAGATGCTACATATGTAGTATTTGACGTAGAAACTACGGGTCTTTCAGCAGAAAGAGATAGATTAATAGAGATTGCTGCAGTTAAAGTGAAAAATGGTGCTGAAATAGACAGTTTTGAAAGCTATATTAATCCAAAAAGACCAATTTCAGAGCTAATTACTAGATTAACAAGTATTACAGATGATGATGTGAAAGATGCACCATTTGAAGAAGAAGTAATGACTAATTTTTATAATTGGTTAGATAAAGATGATATTCTTGTAGCGCATAATGCAAAATTCGATTTAGGATTCTTAGACAAAAGTTTTGAAAGACTAGAATTAGAAAATAAAAATAATGCTAGTATCGATACATTATTCGTTTCTCGTGCAGAAAATAAAGAAGCTAAAAGACATGGTCTTAGTAATCTAGCTAAACTTTATAAAGTTCGTTTAGTGCAACACCACAGAGCGATTTACGATACAAAAGCTACGGCTGAAATCTTTGTAAAAATGTTAGATCAACTTTATAAATTAGGAATTGAGTATCATAATGAAATTGATGAGAAGATAGACCTAGAACTAGCTCATAAAAGGTCAAGAACATTTCCATGTTCTATTTTAGTGAAAAATGCTAAGGGGTTAAAAGATTTATTTAGATTAGTTTCATATAGCTGTACGGATTATTTATCATCAGGTAAGCCTACTATTCCAAGAAGTTTATTAGAACAATATAGAGAAGATTTATTAGTAGGTAGTGGAAATAGTGATAATGAAGTTTTTGAAGAATTACTAAATTCAAAAGAAGATAAGGTAGCGGACATAATAGATTTTTATGATTTTATTGAGTTACAACCTAAAAATCATTACTATAGCTTTATTAGAAATGAGCGTATATCAGATGAAGCAGAGCTAGAAGAATTACTAAAGAAATTAATAGAATTAGCTAAGAAAAAAGAAAAAATAGTAGTGGCAACTGGGGATTGTTATTACTTAGATGAATATCAACATGTATACCGTCAAATATTACGTTTGACTGTGAAAAATAATCCAGGTGCACGTGATATAAAACCTATGGCAACATTCCTTACTACAGAAGAAATGTTAAATGAATTTTCATTTTTAGATGAAAATCTTCGTGAGGAAATAGTTATTGATAATACTCATAAAATTGCTGATTCAATAGAATTAGTAATTCCACTTAAAAACAAACTGTATACACCTAATATTGAAGGTGCTGCAGATGAAGTACGTAATTTAAGTTATACTATGGCTCATAAGATTTATGGTGAGCAACTTCCTGAAATAGTTGAAAAGAGACTTGAGAAAGAATTAGATTCGATTATAGGTAATGGATTCTCAGTAGTATATCTTATCTCACATAAATTAGTTAAAAAATCTCTGGATGATGGTTATTTAGTAGGTTCAAGGGGATCGGTTGGATCGTCATTAGTTGCTACAATGATGGAAATAACAGAGGTTAATCCATTGGCTCCGCACTATGTTTGTCCAAAATGTAAGCAAAGTGAATTTTTCTTAAATGCTGAATATGCATCAGGTTTTGACCTTCCAAATAAAAATTGTCCACATTGTGATGTGAAAATGATAAAAGATGGACAGGATATTCCTTTCGAAACTTTCTTAGGTTTTAATGGGGATAAAGTACCCGATATAGATTTAAACTTCTCTGGAGAATATCAAGCTACAGCACATAATTTCACTAAAGAAATCTTTGGAGAAGACTATGTGTATCGTGCTGGGACTATATCAACGGTAGCAGAAAAAACAGCTTATTCATTCACAAGAGATTATTATGAGAAAAATGAAATAGAAAAAAGAAGTATAGATATTGAGAGAATAGCTTCAGGATGTGAAGGTTCTAAGAGAACTACTGGACAGCACCCAGGAGGTATACTAGTTGTGCCAAATGATATGGATATTTTTGACTTTACTCCATATCAATATCCAGCAGATGATGAAACAAGTCCATGGAGAACTACTCACTTTGACTTCCACTCTATTCATGATAATATTCTTAAATTTGATATACTTGGACATGATGATCCTACAATGATAAGAAAGCTTCAAGATTTATCAGGTATTGAACCTAAAACTATTGATGTATCAGATCCAGAAGTTATGGGAATATTCTCGACAGTAGAAGCACTAGGGGTAACAAGAGAACAAGTTGATTCGGCAAGTGGGACATTTGGTATTCCAGAGTTTGGGACAAACTTTGTTATTCAAATGTTAGATGATACAAAACCAACGACTTATTCAGAGTTAGTTCAGATATCTGGATTATCGCATGGAACAGACGTATGGTTAGGTAATGCTCAAGAATTAATTAAAAAAGGTACTTGTGAACTGAAAGATGTAATAGGATGTCGTGATGATATAATGGTTTATTTAATACATGCAGGATTAGAAGAAGGACTATCATTTAAGATAATGGAAAGTGTAAGGAAAGGGAAAGGTCTTACAGAAGATTTTGAGAAGGCCATGAGGGATAACAATGTACCAGAATGGTATATAGATTCATGTAAAAAAATTAAGTATATGTTCCCTAAAGCTCACGCATGTGCTTATGTACTTATGGCATTAAGAATAGCTTGGTTTAAAGTACACCAACCATTAACTTATTATTGCGCTTATTATTCTGTAAGGGCAAGTGATTTTGATATTATTACCGTGGTAAAAGGTGAGAAATCATTAAAAGCAAAAATACAAGAAATTAAAACAAAAGATAAAAATGAAGTAACTACAAAAGATAAAGATGCACTGGTTAGTTATGAGATTGCTAATGAAATGTTAGAACGAGGTTTTACATTTTCAAAAGTTGATTTAGAAAAATCAGAAAGCCATGACTATATTATTGAAGGTAATACACTTATTCCTCCATTTTCAATTGTTCCAGGACTTGGAGATAATGTTGCCAATAAGATAGTTCAAGCGAGAAATGAGAAACCATTCTTATCAATAGAGGACTTCTCTAAACGAGGAAGTGTTTCTTCTACAGTAGTTGAATATTTAAGAGAAATGGGGACTTTAAAAGGTCTTCCGGAAAAAGCTCAATTATCATTTTTTGATGAGTTATAATTAAATAAAATTATATAATTTGAATTAATAAATAAGTATAAATTTTAAAATGCTACTTTTATTGAGTAATATAGATAAAAAAAGAATCGAAAATAAAAATTCAAACTTTATTTATTTTTTAATTTGTGGTACTATAATAAGTGGTATGAAATGCTAAAAAAAGAGATGGAGGAAATAACTTGGAAAAGATTTTGGTTAAGGGTGGATCACCTTTAATAGGAGAAGTACAAGTTTCTGGTGCTAAAAATGCTGCGTTACCGATATTAGCAGCAGGTTTATTAGCGACAGAGGGTACAAGTAAATTTTATAATGTTCCAAAACTTTCAGATATAAAAACAATTAGTTTATTATTTGAATCATTGGGAGTAAAAGTAAATTATAAACCAGAAGAAAATACAATAGAGATGGATGCTAGAAATCCATTGGTAACAGAGGCGTCATTTGAGTTTGTAAGTAAAATGCGTGCATCATTCCTAGTATTAGGACCTATGTTAGCACGTGAAGGAAGAGCTAAAGTAGCAATGCCGGGTGGTTGTTCAATCGGAAGTAGACCAATTGATCAACACTTAAAAGGTTTTGAAATTTTAGGTGCAGAGATTATCCAAGACGCTGGATTTGTTGAAGCTAAATCAAGTAAACAATTAGAAGGTAATACTATCTTCTTTGATTTCCCAAGTGTTGGAGGAACTCAAAACGTAATTATGGCTAGTTGTTTAGCAAAAGGAAAAACAACTATTGTAAATGCCGCTCAAGAACCAGAAATTGAAGATATGATTAACTTCCTAATAAAAATGGGAGCAAAGATTTCTGGAAAAGGAACTTCTGTTTTAGAAATAGAAGGAGTAGAAAAACTAGTAGGTGCAGAATATACTATAATGTCTGATAGAGTTGAAGCGGCAACTTACATGATTGCAGCAGCAGCGACTAGAGGAGACGTATTAGTAAAAGGTGCTCCATACAAAGATAATGTTGCTTTAGTTAGTAAAATGCGTGAAATGGGAATAGAAATCGAAGTATTTGAAGATGCTATGAGAGTAAGAAATAACTTAGAAACTCTTAAACCAGTTGACGTAAAAACATTACCACACCCAGGATTTTTAACTGATATGCAGTCAATTATGTGTGTGTTAACACTATTGGGTAACGGAACAAGTACAATAACAGAAACTGTTTTTGAAAACAGATTTATGCATGTTGAAGAATTAAGAAGAATGAATGCTAAAATCAGAATTGAAGGAAGAAGTTCATTAATAGAAGGTCCAGCTCATTTAGAGGGAACTACTGTAAGAGCTACTGATTTACGTTCTGGTGCAGCACTTATTATAGCAGGTCTTATGGCTAAGGGTTCTACAAAAATAATTGATATTTACCACATCGATAGAGGATATGTAGATATCGAAGAAAAAATGAGAAATCTTGGTGCTGACGTTAGAAGAATTGAAGAGTAGGGGATGCCTATGAAGATAATAAATGATGTAATATTACGATATATTCGTATTATAGTAATAATCTTGTTAGTATTTTATATTGGTACAATTATAGGATATGTTGTATTCGGTAAAGGAAGCTTTGTTGATGCACTAACATTAAAATCAATAAGACATATTAAACACATTATATACAATTAGGAGGATATGAAGATGGCAAATGATTTATTTGTAGAACTTCAAGAAAAATTAGAAGGGAAAAAAATACGTATTGTCTTTCCAGAAGCATACGATGAGCGTGTACTAGAAGCAGCAGTTAAATTAAGTGCTACTAGCTATGTTCAACCAGTATTAGTAGGGAAAAAAGAAAAAGTAGAAGAGCTTGCTAAACCATTATCTTTAGATGTTTCTAGTATCGAATTCGTGGACCACGAAAACTATGAACAATACGATGAAATGGTAGCGAAGTTTGTAGAGCGCCGTGCTGGAAAAGCTACAGAAGAAAAAGCTCGTGAATTACTAAAAGATGTTAACTATTTTGGAACTATGTTAGTTTATACTGGTAAAGTAGAAGGATTAGTATCTGGAGCTATTCACTCAACTGGAGATACAGTTCGTCCTGCATTACAAATCATTAAAACTAAACCAGGTACAAAACGTACTAGTGGTGCATTTATTATGAGTAAAGATGACAAACGTTATATCTTTGCTGACTGTGCTATTAATCCGACATTAGATTCTGAGGGATTAGCTGAAATCGCAATTGAAAGTGCTAAAACAGCAAAAAGCTTCAATGTTGATCCTAAAGTAGCAATGTTAAGTTTCTCAACATTAGGTTCAGCAGTAACTGAAGATACTACAAAAGTAGCAGAAGCTACTAAATTAGTTAAAGAAAATGCACCTGAATTAGCTGTAGAAGGAGAATTACAATTTGACGCAGCTGTAGTGCCATCTGTCGCTAAATTAAAAGCCCCTAATTCAAAAGTTCAAGGTGATGCTAATGTATTTGTATTCCCAAGCTTAGAAGCAGGAAATATTGGTTATAAAATTGCTCAACGTCTTGGTGGATTTGAAGCAGTTGGGCCAATCTTACAAGGTCTAAATGCACCAGTTAACGATTTATCTCGTGGATGTAACGCAGAAGATGTTTATAAACTTGCGTTAATCACTGCAGTTCAATCATTAGAAAAATAATTAATATTGAAATTTTTAAAGAGAGTTGATTTTTATCAACTCTCTTTGTCCTTTATAATTGCAATAATAACAAAGTTTATGTTATCATAATATGATGTATAAATATGGAGGTAAACATGGTTGCAATAGAGTCGAAAGATGATTTATATGTTATAGATTTATTAGAAGATTTTGATGAGTTTTATCTAGAATTGGAAAAATTTGCTGAAGAAAATAGAGTTCCTATTATCGATAAAATAGGGATAAGATTTTTAATTCAAATGTTAAAAATCAAAAAAGCAAAAAACTTATTAGAAATCGGTACAGCGATTGGATATACATCTATTAAACTTGCTGAGACAATAGGGTGTAATGTTACTACTATTGAACGCGATGATAAGATGTACAATATTGCTAAAAGTAATATAGAAAAAAGAAATCTTTCTGATAAAATAACACTTCTTCATGCAGATGCTTTAGAACTACAAGATGAAGTAATAAAAAATGCACCATACGACATTGTTTTTATAGATGGAGCTAAAAGTCAAAGTAGAAAGTTTTTTGAACTATATGAACCATATTTTGCTGAAGATGTTGTAGTCTTAACTGATAATGTTCTATTTAAAGGAATGGTAGCAGATCCTAGTATTATTAGACATAGTAGAGATTTAAAACAACTTTCAAGAAAAATAAACAACTACAATGAGTGGTTATTAAAACATGATAAATATGAAAGTGTTATTTTACCATTCGGAGATGGAATAGCAATAACTACTAGAAAATAGAGGAGTATATGTTAATGAAAAAATTTAATATTTTTATAGTTGTATACTTTAGCATCTTATTTTTATTATTTATTGCAAATGCTATATTAGAAGCTAGTACGGATTATGCGTTAATAATTGTATATTATCCATACTTAGACTATATAGCTGTATTATTAATTATTATAAAAGGCTGGGAAATGCTCATAAGGATAATGAACACTTTTGGTAGTAATTCTTTAGCTTCATTATTTGGTAAATTTATTATTATAGGTATAGGCTTGTTTGCTACTCTTTGCATTTTTGTAATGGTTTTATTTTTCGGAGGTTTTGCTTCATCTAAAAAATATGAGGATTTAAACTTACTAGCATATGATTCACCTAATAAGTTAAATAAGACTGAGTATATAGTGATAGAAAGAGGAGCTTTTGCAGCAACAACAAATTATTATCATGAAAGACATAATTTATTTTTAATGAAGAAAAAAGAGAGTTATTCTCATAAAATTTAATTAACGAGAGGATTTAAAATGACTGTAGAGTTAGTAGTAACTCCAAAAAGTGTAGAACATATTTATGAACTTATAAATGTTGGAGCTGATAGCTTCGTAATTGGTGAAGAAAAATATGGTTTACGACTTGCTGGAGAATTTAAAAGAGACGAATTAAAAAAAGCGGTAGAAGTCATTCACCAAGCTGGGAAAAAAGCATATGTTAGTGTAAATGCAATTTTCCACAACGAACATCTTGATGATTTAGTAGATTATCTTCGCTATTTAGCAACACTAGATGTTGATGCTTTAATCTTTGGAGAGCCGACAATTATTACAATTTTAAGAGAAGAAGGGTTAGATTTTAAACTTCAATGGGACCCACATACATTAGCAACAAATTCATTTTCATGTAATTACTGGGGTAAACGAGGAGCATATAGAACATGCCTTTCAAAAGAACTAACAATTGAGGAAATTGTAGAAATTGCAGGGAAAAGTGATTATGAGATAGAAGTTCAAGTGCAAGGAATGTTATGCATGTTCCAATCTGTAAGAAAGTTAGTTGATAATTACTTTATGTATAGCAAAAAAGAAAGCTATATAGAAGAATATAGTAATTCTAAAAAGTTATTCTTATATAGTCAAGACAGAAATGAACGTTATCCAATTTTTGAAGATTCAAATGGAACGCATATAATGAGTGCAAATGATATTTGTGCAATCGAGGAGCTTGACCGTTTAATTGAAGCAGGAGTTAGTGCGTTCAAAATAGACGGCGTTCTAAAAGACGAAGATTATATAACAGAAGTAGTAACGATTTATCGTGATGCTATAGATCTTTATTATGAAGATAAAGAAGCGTATGAAGATGAAAAACAAGATTTCTATAATGATATAGAAAGAATCAAACCAAAATATAGAGAAGTTGACTTAGGATTTTTCTATAAGAAAACTATGTATTAGAAAGGTAGAGGTTACCTATAAAAAACTAAATTTATATGACAAGGAGGATAGGTCATACTTGAATGTGACTTAAACTTATGGCAATACCAAATATATCAGAAATTAGAGATGGGAAGAGAGTTATTGTAAAGAAACCAGAACTTTTACTTCCTGCAGGAAACTTAGAAAAATTAAAAATAGCAATTCATTATGGAGCAGATGCTGTATTCCTTGGAGGACAAGAATTTGGTCTTCGTAGTAATGCAGACAACTTTACAATAGAAGAAATTAAAGAAGGATGCGACTTTGCTAAAAAATATGGGGCAGATATATATGTAACAGCAAATATAATTGCCCATGATGAAAATTTTGAAGGATTAGATGAATTTTTAATCGCACTTCAAGGAGCAGGTGTTCGAGGGATAATCGTAGCTGATCCATTTATTATAGAAAGATGTAAAGCAGTTGCACCAGATGTAGAAGTACATATTAGTACACAACAATCTATTTCGAACTATAAAGAAGTACAATATTGGGAAAGTGAAGGAGTTCACCGTGTTGTTCTTGCACGTGAAACTGGTTATGAAGAAATTAAAGAGATTCGTGAAAAAACAGATGTTGAGATTGAAATGTTTGTTCACGGAGCTATGTGCATAGCATATTCAGGACGTTGTACACTAAGTAACTACATGACTGCAAGAGATAGTAACCGTGGAGGATGCTGTCAATCTTGTCGTTGGAACTATGATCTTTATGAAGAAGGTCAAGATGAAGATACAAAATTATTCGACGAAGGTGCAAACCCTTATGCAATGAGTCCTAAAGATTTAACGCTAATAGAAGCTGTACCTGAAATTATAGAATTAGGTATTGATTCACTAAAAGTTGAAGGTCGTATGAAATCTATTCACTATGTTGCGACAGTAGCTAGTGTATATAGAAAATTAATTGATGATTATTGTGCTGATCCAGATAACTTTGAAATGACACCTGAATATAAATTAGAACTTTATAAATGTGCTAACCGTGATACAGCAATGTCATTCTTCTATGAAATTCCACAGTATACTGAACAAATGTTTGGGAATGAAGGAAGTAAAAAAACAAACTATGATTTTGTTGGGCAAGTCCTTCATTATGATGAAGAAACAGGTATTGCAACAATACAACAACGTAATTTCTTTAAAACTGGACAAGAAGTTGAATTCTTTGGACCAGAAATTGATACATTCAGACAAGTTATTGGTGAAATTTATGATGAAGATGGAGAATTACTTGATGCAGCAAGACATCCACTTCAAATTATAAGAACTAAATTAGACTCTAGAGTATTTAAGAGTAATATGATGAGAAAGGAAATGGGACGCTAATGACGACAAAAAGACCTAAAATTATTGGTATCGTTGGAGGTAGTGGTAGCGGTAAAACTACTGTTACTAAAAGAATTATTGATGAATTAACAATTGATAAAGTAGCGTTAATAGAACAAGATTATTACTATAAAGATCAAAGTCATATGACAATGGATGAAAGAGTAAAAACAAACTATGACCATCCAAGCGCATTTGATAATGAACTTTTATACACTCATTTAACAGAACTTATGGAAGGGAATGCAGTAGAATTACCTGTATATGACTATGTAAATCATACACGTAGTGCTGAAAAGAAACATCAAGAACCTAAAGATGTAATTATTATCGAAGGTATGTTTGGATTACATTCAGAAAAATTACGTGAATTAATGGATATAAAAATCTTTGTTGATACACCTAGTGATTTACGTATATTAAGACGTTTATTACGTGATATTAATGAACGTGGAAGAACGGTAGAATCTGTTATTAATCAATATCTTGTATCAGTAAGACCTATGCATGAAAAATACATTAAACCAACTAAACAATATGCAGATATTATTGTTCCTGATGGTGGTTATAATGATATAGCAGTAGATATTTTGATAACAAAAATTAAATCACTACTAGCAAAATAGTAAAAAAAAAGATATAATAGAGAGTAGAAAAAAAAAGGAGTATCACTATGGCTTTAGAAGAAAAATTAGAATATCAAATGACCCAAGAAGGTTATGATCAACTTGTAGAAGAATTAGAGCATTATAAAAAAGTTAAACGTCCAGAAGTTATCGAAAAAATTAAAATAGCACGTAGTTTTGGGGACTTATCTGAGAACTCTGAGTATGATGCAGCAAAAGATGAACAAGGATTTATCGAGCAAAGAATTCTTGAAATGGAACAAATGATTCGATATGCAGTAATCATTGAATTAGATGAAAAATCAAGTGCTATTCGCCTTGGTAATACAGTAACTTATCAAGAATTACCAAATGGACCGAAAGAAACATATAAAATTGTAGGTAGTGCAGAAGCTAATCCATTTGAATACAAAATTTCAAATGAAAGTCCTGTAGCTCAAGCATTGTTAGGAAAAGAAGTAGGAGATGTAGCTAAAGTATCTCTACCGACTGGCCCAGAAGATTCAATGGAAATAAAAGTTTTAGAGGTAGAATAATATTATGATAGCTTTAATAGGTGCAATGCCAGAAGAAGTTGCTATTATAAAGGAAAAAATTGAAAACCTTAAAGAAAGAAAAATAGCTCATGTAACTTTTTATGAAGGAATTTATGAACAACGTGATATTGTTCTAATGTTAAGTTTCCCTGGAAAGGTAAATGCAGCAATAGCGACAACTCTTTTATTAGATCACTATAAGCCAGAATATGTTATTAATATAGGAACTTGTGGAGCATTACAAGGGAATATGGAGATAGGAGATATGATTGTAGCTACAGAGGTACGTCACTTTGACGTTGATGCGACAGAATTTGGTTATGAATTAGGTCAAGTTCCACAGATGCCGGCAGCATATAAGAGTGATGAAAAGTTACAAAAATTAGCTGCTGAGATAGACTTACCAAACCATAATATTCATTTTGGTTTAGTAGGAACATCAGACTCATTTATTTCTGATAAAGAGCTTAAAAATAATATTTTATCTAAATTCCCTACTATGCAAGTAGTAGAAATGGAAGCAGCTGCTATAGCTCAAACTTGTTATCAATTTGGAACTAAGTTTATAGTTTGTCGTAGTGTCAGTGATAAAGCAGAAGAAGGTACTCGAGTTACATTTGATGAATTTCTAAAAATTGCATCGGTAAATTCATCTATACTAACAACAGAGTTAATTAAAAAACTGTAATAATAATAAATCAGCAAAGAGAAGTATGTGCTTTTCTTTGCTGTTATATTTTTATAATGAATAGAGATATTTAATGTACAATAATTATAAAAATATGGTTATTTGTGAAAAAATAGCTATAATTATTTGATAGTTATTAATTTAGATTACATAAGTATATTGATTAATGAAAATATCAATAGGATAGTGTTTAGAATAATTATATTGAAAAAATTATTATAAAATGGTATTATAAAGTAGAAAAATAATATATAAGGAAAAAAAGAATGAAAAATTTTAATGGTAAAAAATCCTTTAACTATTTGAAAAACATAATTCAAACCGGTGTAGGATTACTAATATTTTATTTGATTTTTTCCTATTTTAAAAACGAAATTACTAGTTTAGATTTTAAAAAAGTATATCAGTTAACATTACAATTAGGTAATGTTAAATTTTTCTTTGTTATATTTTGTGGTTTACTTGGTATAACAATATTGTGTTTATATGATTATTTTGTTTTGAAAGCTATTAATTTAACAAAGAATATGCCTTCGTTTCGTATATTTAAGATTAGTTTTATGACTAATACACTTAATATGGTATTAGGTTTTGGTGGATTTATAGGTGCGGGTTTACGATATTACATGTACAGACCGTATACAAAAAATGGTAAAAGTTTGGCTACAGCTATAGGTATGATACTTGTATCAATGTTATCAGGTATAAGTTTACTGTCCATTTGTGTAGTATTGAATATTTTTCCTGGACAAGCTTTATATGCACACAATAAAGTTTTTTATTATTGTTTAATATTAATGACGTTATTTTTACCATTATACTTATTCTTTAATTTAAAAAAACCGAGTATACGTAGTGATAGATATTTAAGCATAAAACTTACTATTATTTCTTTTTTAGAATGGGTATTTGCTGCTCTAATTATACTAATAGTCCTTTATTTTTATATCGGGAATGTAGTAGCTAATAAAGAGCTTCAAATAATGGGTGTAATAATAGTTGCATCTATAGTGGGATTATTATCTATGATTCCAGGAGGAATGGGAACTTTTGATGCGTTAGTATTAATTGGTCTAATGAATCTAGGTATCGATAAAGAAGTAATAGGAGCCACAATAATAATCTATAGAATTTCATATTACATTATTCCATTTTCTATAGGTTGTTTAATGTTTTTAAGTGAAGGTTTAAGAGTAGTAAAAAATAAGTTTTTAAAAAGAGAGGAGAAAAACTATGGTAACTAGTATCATTTATGCTGTTTTAGCTTACTTTCTTGGTAATATACTAGGAGGTAAGTTATTAGAAAAAATTTATAAAGAAGATTTATCCAAGACTGGCTCGGGGAATGTTGGAGCTAGAAATGCGGGACGTGTTCTTGGTGCAAGATCATTTGTGTTTGTTCTAGCTGTGGACTTCTTTAAAGGTTTTTTTATAGTAATTTTATTGAAGATATTAAATGTAGATGCAAAAACTATATATATATGTATATTATTTGTAATTCTAGGACATATCAAACCGATTTTATTTAATTTTAAGGGTGGAAAAGGTATTGCCACATTTTTCGGAACTATGGCTGCATTGTCACTTAATTTATTTTTAGTCTTAATACTTTGTACAGTAGTTATTGCGATTATTGTTAAAAGTACAACTATTGGTTTCTATTCAAGCTTACCATTAATAACTTTTTTAAACTATATTGAAACTCCATCGTTTGTTATTTTAATAATATTTATATTAATAATAGGTTTATTATCAGTAGTAGGTGTTAAAGATATTGAAGAAGCATTTGAAAAATACTTTAGAACACCGGCTAAAAAAGTTAAAAAGAAACCAGCTCGTTAATGAGCTGATTTCTTTTTTATTTTTTTCTGTACTTTTCAATTAATAAATCTTGTGCTAATTTTTTACGTTTAATGCTAATAATAAAGGCAATAAAAAATAGGAGAATAGCTATACCAAAAAAGTATTTAACATTAAAAGGTAATTCAAGATTGTTAACTGTAAAATATGTTGAAACATATAGAGTCATAAATCCAATTGCATAAATAGTAGTATCTAATTTTAGTAGAAGCAACAATTTATCATCCAAAATATCTAATTTTTCTTTTTGTTTAAAATACTGAGAAAAAGATGTTCCTACATAAAAGGGAAGAGAAACAAAGAAAATTATAGAATTCTTTGTTAATAGAAATCCAAGTAAGGATAAAATAAATAGTGTATCAAAGATAGCTAAGAAAGACTTGTTTTTCATATTTTAATAACTCCTTTCAATAAATAAAAACCAATAAATATATTATACCATATATATTTAGTTTATTATAAAAAATTTTTGTCAAAATATAAATAACAGCATTTTGGCAAAATTACTTTGCCTTTTTTGATATTGTCTAGGCAAAAAGAAAGCGATATAATAAAATCATAAGTTAGAAAGAAAAATAATTTAAAGGAGATTTATACTTATGAGCGAAAATAAAAGCGGATTAAAAGTTTTAGTTCAAAAAGTAGGTACTGCACTATCAGGTATGGTAATGCCAAATATCGGTGCATTTATTGCTTGGGGGATTATTACTGCATTCTTTATTGAGAAAGGATTTACACCAAATGCACAACTTGCAACATTAGTTGGACCAATGATATTCTTCCTACTACCATTATTAATTGCTTATTCAGCGGGTAAAAATATTCATGAAGAACGTGGTGGAGTCATAGCAGCTATTGCCACTATGGGTGTAATTGTAGGGACAACTACATTTTCTACAGAAAAAGGGATAGTTGGAACACCAATGTTCTTAGGTGCAATGGTTATGGGGCCGATCGCTGCTTATTTAATGAAAAAATTTGATAAAGCAGTTCAACCAAAAATTAAAACTGGTTTAGAAATGTTAGTTAATAACTTTTCACTTGGTATTTTAGGATTTATTCTTTCAGTTATTGGATACTACGGTATTGGACCAGTAGTTAAAGTTATTACTAATATTTTAAGTGCAGGAGTTGATGTTATTATCAATGCTCACTTATTACCATTAGCTAACATCTTTATTGAACCAGCTAAGATTTTATTCTTAAATAACGCTATTAACCACGGTATTTTAACTCCAATAGCAACAGAACAAGCATTAAATACAGGTAAATCTGTGTTATACTTACTAGAAGCTAACCCTGGAGTTGGGCTTGGTATCTTATTAGCATACATGTTCTTTGGAAAAGGTTCGGCAAAAGCATCTGCACCAGGTGCCGCTCTTATCCACTTCATCGGAGGTATTCACGAAATTTACTTCCCATATATCTTAATGAAACCAGCTTTAATCATTGCAGCTATGGCTGGAGGAGTTAGTGGTACAGCTACATTCCAATTATTAGGTGCAGGTCTACGTGCGCCAGCATCTCCAGGTAGTATTATTGCAGTATTAGCACAAACTGCACAAGGTAGTTACTTTGCTGTTGTTGCAGGGGTAGTGGTATCTACTTTAGTAACATTTGTTATTGCAAGTAGTATTCTACGTCGTGATAAAGGTGAAGCTGATTTAGAAGCTGCACAAAGTAAAGTAAGCAGTATGAAAGCAGAGTCTAAAGGTCAAGAAGCAGCAACAGAAGTAGCTAGTGAAACTTCATATGCTGATGTTAAGAAAATTATCTTTGCTTGTGACGCAGGTATGGGAAGCTCAGCTATGGGTGCATCAATTCTACGTAACAAAGTTAAAAAAGCTGGATTAGACTTTGAAGTAACTAATGTAGCTATTAGAAACTTAACAGAAGAAAGTGGATTATTAATCGTTACTCAAAATGAACTAACTCCACGTGCAAAACAAATGAATGGAAAAGCTCTACATGTTTCAGTAGACAACTTCTTAAACAGTCCTAAATATGACGAAATTGTTGAGAATTTGCAAAAATAGTCAAAAAGCTATATAATGTTTTGTACTAGGAAACAGTAGTGTTTATGACTTCATCTTACTAAAGCGATATGCATTACTAAGATGAAGTCATATTTTTGTATAGGACTCTAAATATGGAGGAAATATGTTTAGTGAAAGAGAAAAACTTATATTACAAGTTTTATTAAAAAATAATGATCAATTAAGTATAAAAGAAATAGCGAAAGCTACAAAAATTAAAGAAAGAACATTATATAGAGAAATTAAAAATTTAGAAAATTCATTATTGACATTAGGTATTGATTTAATTAAAGAAAAATCAAAATATTATCTAAGTGGCAATATGGAGTCGTTAGATGCTACACTTTTTGAAACTAGTTTTGAAGATTATGCGTATTCAGCAGAAACTAGATTAAATTTGATATTATGCTTTATTATTTTGAATGAAGATACATCAATAAAAGATATTTCAGAAAAACTAATGTTAAGTTATAATACTGTCGCATCAATAATTCCTACCGTTGAAAAAATACTTGAAGATTATAAATTGTCTTTAGTTAGGAAGAAAGGTCAAGGTATTGAAATAGTAGGGAAAGAGATAGATAGAAGAATTTTATTAATTTCTTTATTGTGTAATGAAATCAGTGATGAAGAATTTTTTGTAAGATTAAATGGTCGTGAAAGTTTATCTAGTAACCCATTTGTCAAATTTATAAATTTTGATCTTTTAACTAAGATTTTTTATGAAAATAAAAAACTTGAGGTGTTTACTTTATATACGGATTCAAGCATAAAGAAAATTCTTATTAGTTTGAATATAGTATTTTTAAGATTATCTTATGAAACAGAAGTTAAAGAGAAGTATACAAGAGATGAGTATGATTACGTTGTTCAACTTTTAGAAGCGGCAAAAGAAAGTGTTGATTTTGAAATAACAGAAAATATTATATATTTCCTTATTAAAATACTAAAAACCTGTCGACTTATTGAACAACTTTCATACTTCAATGACAAGTACTCTTATACTCTTGTGTATAAGATAAACTTATTAATAAAATATGTATCAGAAAAAATGAATGTAGATTTTACTCAAGATGTTAATTTATCCGGGGGACTTATAGCCCACGTTGAATCTGCAATAAAAAGATACCAAATGAAATTAACAGAAGAAAATGATGAATTATTAGAATTTGTTATAAAAAATTATAACGAACTGTACTTAGTAATTAAGTCGGAGCTTCTTGTTGTTTTTGATGAAATTAATTTTAATTCAACTGAGCTTAGTTATATAGTTATACATTTTGCTTCGAGTTATGAACAAATATATCGTAAGAATTTTGTTAGGGCACTTGTTATTTGTGCTAGTGGTATAGGTAGTTCGAAAATATTAGGTAGCCAAATAAGAAAAAATATTCCTGAGATTAAAAATTTGGAATATACTGTTCCAAATAAGGTTAATAGTAATAATATTAAAAATTATGATGTGGTAATATCTACTATTGAATTGGATAATAATATAGATTATCTTTTAATACCAACTATATTAAAAGATAAAGATGTTGAGCGTATTAGAAATAAAATATTAGAGAGTAGAAGTTTTAAAAGAAAAAATTCAATACAAATAGAAAGAACAGTAAGTAGTGAAGAATTATTGCTAGCTAGTAACGAGATTTTAAATAATATAAAATATGTGGAATTAAATAATAGTAGCAATAATCGATTAGCTTTAGAAAAATCATTTGAATTAGCTAAATTAGAAATAAATAACAAAGTTGCAATAATTGATAATTTAATAGAACGCCATGAGAAAAGTTCGGTAGTAATTCCAAATACTAATTTAGCTTTGTTCCATACACTAGACAATTCTATTGAACAACCATTTATTATTATAAGTTTTCTGAAGGAATCTCAAAAAATGATGGATGTAACTGACAATATTGAAGAAGTAAAAACATTATTTATAATGGTTAGTCCAGATAATCAGAATTATACTAATTTATTAGGTCAAATAAGTATAGCTATTTTAAATGATGAAGTATTTAAGTTAGCATTAAATTCAAAAAATAGTGATTTTATATCAACAAAAATAGAGTTAATCTTAAAAGATTATATATTGCAATTATAATTATATACCTGTACAAACCTAATTGGGATTGTGCAGGTTTTTGTTGTAAATTCTATATCTTAACTACATTTTGGCAAAAACATATTTGCCGACATTGATATTGTTTAAAGAGTGGAAACATACTATAATAAAGTTGTAAGACAACAGGATAAAAATATATTAATAAAGAGGAGAAACAAGATGGACTTAAAAAAACAAGATATACTATTAGGACAAGAAATTGGAAGTAAAGAAGAAGCTATAAAAAAAGCAGGGGAAGTTTTAGTAGCAAATGGATATGTTGATGCAGATTATATCCCAGCTATGCTAGAGCGTGAAGAAATAGTATCTACTTATATGGGTAACTTTATAGCTATTCCTCATGGAACAGATGATGCTAAAAAATCAATAAAAAACACAGGGATTTCAATTATTCAAGTTCCTGGTGGAGTTTCTTTTGCTAAACCAGAAGACACAGAAGATAAGATGGTATTTGTAGTTTTCGGTATTGCAGGTAAAGATGGAGAACATTTAGAATTGTTATCAAAAATTGCAATTTTCTGTTCTGAACAAGAAAATGTAATTAAACTAGTAAATGCTTCTACAGAAGAAGAAGTAATTGAACTATTATCAGAAGTTGAATAATAAATTATAAAAAAGAAGGTATTAAAAATGAAAGATTTGCATTTTGGAGCAGGTAATATAGGTAGAGGATTTATTGGTGAATTACTAAGTAAATCAGGATATCATGTTACATTTGTTGATATTAATGAAGAAATTGTTAATGATTTAAAAAACAGAGATACTTATACTATAAAAGTGTTGGATCAAGAAGTAGAAGAAGTAGAGATTTCTTTTTTCGATGCGCTTAATATTGCTAATGAAAAAGAAGAGATATACAATAGGATAGGTGAAGTAGAATTAATTACAACGTCAATCGGGCCAAATGTATTACCTATAATAGCTAAAGACATTGCTGAGGGGTTAAAAAGAAAAGTTGAATCTGATAATACTAAATTACTAGATATTGTTGCTTGTGAAAATATGATTGAAGGATCTAATTTTCTAAAAGAAGAAATTTTTAAATATCTTTCTGAAGAAGAACAAGATTTTGTAAATAAATATGTTGGCTTTCCAAATTCGGCTGTCGATAGAATAGTACCAGCACAAAAACATGATGATGTATTATTAGTAGAAGTAGAAAAATTCTGTGAGTGGATTGTAGAAGCGGAGAAAATCAAAGTCGAAGGCAATAAAAATATTGAAAATGTACATTACGTAAAAGATTTAAATCCATTTATTGAAAGAAAATTATTTACAGTAAATACAGGTCATGCAGCATTAAGTTATATAGCAAACTATCTGGGTATTGAATATGTTTCAGATGGTGCTAAAGATTCAAAAGTGCGTGAAGACTTTATTGCAGTCTTAGAAGAAACTAGTGCATTACTTGTGAAAAAATGGGGATTTGATAAAGAGGATATGACGGCATATAGAAACAAAACTATAAAACGATTTGAAAATCCTAGAATAGTTGATAATGTTTCAAGAATATGTCGTACACCAATTAGAAAATTAGGTTATAATGAGAGATTTATTAAACCAATTAGAGAAACAGCAGAACTTGGGTTAGCTAACGATGCGCTTTTAAAAGCTTGTTCATATATATTAACTTTTAAATCAGAAGAGGATGAACAGTCAATCCAATTAGAAAGACTAATATCTGATAAAGGAGTAATAGAAGCATTAAAAGAAGTAACGCAATTAACTGATGAAAATATACTAAATAGTATAAAAGAAGGTTATGAAAAATTAGTTTAATATTATAGAAGAGGACTTAAAGAGAATATCTTTAAGTTCTTTTTTTTTGGAATAATTAAACTTGTTTAATAGAAAATATAAGATGAATATTAGGTGATATAGAGAGTATAAATAATAATTTTATACTCTCCTTATACTTTAAATATAATTAAATTTGAGTTTTAATTATAGTTTTAGGTTGATTTA
>CAUSKO010000012.1:0-35464 GCA_963532255.1 uncultured Gemella sp.
CTGAATTGAGCTGTTTTATTATTTTTTTCTAATTGGATGTCTAATTATTGTTTTTTCCTTTTCTGGTGCAGTTTTACTAACATCTGAAATATATATTTCGTGATGAAATCTCTTATCTGAAATATCTAACTCACAGCCTTCTTTTCCATCAATTCATGCATAAGTTCTACAGTTTCAGGTTCATTATCATATAGGCCAATATTCATACACTGTACACATAATCCTTTATCAAATCAAAAACTATACCTATTTCTCCAAAATAAAAATTATTCTATCTGAACTATCAAAATCTTTATTATTTTTATTAAAATCACAGAAATAATCATTTATCTTAAACCCTATACTTTTTATAGAATCAAAAATAGCATCTACTTCATATGTTCGTTGACTATGGAATTGTTCTAATTTTCTATATAATCCGCTATCTTCTTTTACAAAAAATGATAATTCACTTTCTACCTCTAACTCTCTATCAGTCTCATAGGTAAACCATAGATAACTAATCTCTTCGTCTTCATAACCAAACACTTGATTATTAATCATATCTCTAATTTTTTTAGGAGTATGGAGGTCAAAGACAAATTTTCCTCCTACTTTTAATGAGTCATAAACTCCTTTTAATCCTTTATTAAAATCTTCAAAATCTTCAAGATAGTTGAAAACATCAAAGGCACTAAGAACAAAATCAAACTCATAACTTAAATTAGATATTTCTAATAAATCCATAGCGAAATAATTACACTCTGGTACTTTTCTGCTTGCTAAAGCTAGCATTTGTTCACTATTATCAACCGCGAATACTTGACCATATTTTGTTAAAGCAGGCAACATTGCACCACTGCCACAACCTAAATCAAGAACTAGAAGATCGTTTCTATCTCCTAATTCTTGACTAATAATATTTTTATAAGCATCGTAATCAACATCCATTAACTTATCATAAACAATACTTAAATTTTCGTACATATTAAACACCTTTTAAAGGATATTTTTCAAATAGTGCATCTAGTCCATAGTACTCTCTATCATCTCTTGTCATAATATTTACAACAACATCTCCAAGGTCCATAAGAATCCATTTAGCTTCTCTTAAACCTTCTGTACTATAGATAGTAGCTCCACTTTCTAAAACTTTTTCTCTTACTTCTTGAGCAATTGCTTCTACTTGTCTACTTGTTGATGCATGACAAATTACTGAGTAGTCGTATAAAACTCCTGCATTCGTTAAGTCATACGCAACAATGTCATAACCATGTTTATCATCACATGCATCTACGACAATTTTTAATAAATTTTCTACTTCCATTTTCATCCTCTTTCTTTATTTTATTTTTTAATAATATGGAACATTACTACATAAAGAACATCATCTTCTGGATATCTTTTTGCTAGTTTATCTATTAATTGTTCTAAAGTAACTCCATAATATTTTGCATAACGCTCTGTTAAAGTATCGCGCGTTACAGGTTTAACTAGATCAACTTCTAATGTCGCAAATACTGTATCTGGATCTTCATAAGTTGTTGCTTCTAGTAAATCACCTTTTTTGAAGTGTGCTTCACTCTTATTTCTAATAGTTATAGTTTTTTCATCTGATAAGATTTTTTCTTTATTTTTTTCTTTAAATCCAACTCTATAGTTTTTAATATTATAATAGTTATAGCATTCTAATAAAGATGGGTATATTCTTTCATCATTATCAATTAAGTAAACTAAAGTATATTTAGCAGCTAATCTTACCGCTTCATCTAAATCATATTCTGCAACTTCTGTTACTTCATTTAAATGTGGGTGTTTTCTAGCTGGATCAATATAATCCGCTATAAAGATTATTTTTTCTAAAAGAGTCATATGCTTTCTTCCAAAAGTGTGGTTAGCAACAGCTAATTTTACTTCTTCATCAGCAATTCCAAACTTTTCTTCTATAAACGCGCTACCTACTGGTCCATGTAATACTTCAACTGGATAATCTAGTAATTTTACATCAAGGTTGTGAAGAATAACATATTTCTTCATTAATTCTTCATCCATAGGTTTACATACGTCGTGAACTAAAGCTGCTAATGCCGCTTTATCTTCGTTTGCACCATGAACTTTTGCTAAATGCTTAGCTACTCCTACTACTCTTAATGTATGTTCATATCTTTTTTCTGGTAATATTTCTTTTACTTTTTCTTTAATTTCTTGAAATTCCATATAAACTCAACTCCTCAATATATGATTTACATTCGTCTGTAACCATATAATCAATTTTTTTATTTTGTTTAATCTTATTTCTGATTAAACTTGAGCTAATTTCTATAATAGGCGAAACCATAATCTCATAATCTATCCCTTTATAAAAATCATCTTTTTCAATTATTTCTTCTAACTTTTCATTATCACGAGCTACAAATACAAAAGTTACAAGTTTTGAAAGCTCCTCTATATTATACCATTTTTTCAGATCTTTTGCTCTATCTGTCCCTATAATAAAATATATTTTTTCATTTTTATAATTTTCTTTAAAATATTTAACCGTATTATAGCTATAACTTACCCCAGCATTGTTTATTTCGTAATCACTAACAATAAACTTAGAATTATTTTTGATACTTCGTTGAATCATCTCATATCTATCTACATCGCTTGCTTCTAAGTTACGATCTTTTAATGGAGTGATATGCGATGGAATAAAAATTACTTTATCTAAATTATAATTTTCTACTGCATTTGTGGCAGTGATTAGATGCCCAATATGTATTGGATCAAAACTTCCTCCATATAGAGCTATTGCCATACTACTTCACCAACTCTATTTTTCTATATTTTTCTTTAGAGCTTTGTTTATATAGTACTATTGTGTGACCAATTACTTGTACTAACTCTGATGATGTTCTTTCTGATAATAATTTAGCAACATCGTCTTTATCTTCTTCACAATTTTGTAAAATACTTATTTTTATAAGTTCTCTTTTTTCTAGAGCATCTCTGATACCTTGAATCATTTCACTGTTAACACCTGATTTCCCCACTTGGAATATTGGTGACAGATGATGAGCTAAAGATCTTAATTGTCTTTTTTGTTTTCCTTTTAACATTATATCCTCATTTCTTTTGTGTAGTTTTTTGCACTACTCTTTTAAATTATTGATTCTCTTACAAAAACTTCTATTTCTTCGGGAACTAAAATATCTATTTTACAGCCACTATCACTATTAACAGTAATCCATCCTAATCCCGAAATAACAATATCCGTCTTTCTACTATCAATTTTAAAACTTTTTTTAACTTGTTTTCCAAAAATAGAAATATTATCTTCAAATGGTGGTTTTAACATTTGACCTAAATGCTTCTCAAATAATGCATCAGCATTACTCAATTTAGTTCTATGAATTTCTACTAAATTAGAAGCGTACAAAGTAAAACTTTGTCTTTCACCTTTGACAAAATCCATTCTTGCCATTCCACCAAAGAATAAGCTTTGTTCAGCATTCAACTGGAATACTCTTGCTTTTATTTCCTTTTTCGGCATTACTAATTTCAAACTTTTAGCATCTAAATAATGCGCAATATCATAATCTAAAATAATACCTGGTGTATCATAGATGCTTGTAGAACGATCTAACGGTATTTCTATCATTCCTAGAGTTGTTCCAGGGAAGTGTGATGTTGTAATAACATTTTTATCACCTGATGTTAATTCAATAAGTTTATTAATAAATGTTGATTTCCCAACATTTGTTGCACCTATAATATAAACATCTTTTCCATTTCTAAGTTGATCTAAGCGGGCTGCCGCCTCTTCTACACCTTGATTTTTTATCGCACTAACTAATAATATATCTTTTACTTTAATACCTTTTTCTTTTAAAACTTTAAATAACCATTGTTTAATTTTATTTTGTTTTACAGATTTTGGTAGCAAATCAAGCTTATTAGCTATTAAAACTATATCTTTATTATTACCAACAATATCTACAACATCTTCAATCCAACTACCAGAAAAGTCAAAAATATCGACAACTTTTGCTATTAGAGCATCTTTCTTCGATAAACTCTTAATTAGTTGGTAGAAATCATCAGCTCCTAATTCTACATCAGAAACCTCATTATAGTTTTTTAACCTAAAACATCTTTTACAAACAAGTTGACTATCTTCACTTTTTTCAACAACGCTTTTTGGAAGGTATCCTTGTTTTTTAGGATCTTCACTTTGTATTTCTACTCCACAGCCAATACAATAAATTTTATTATCCAATGCAACCTCCACTATTTTCTTTCTTATGACCTAATTTATAGTTAAGTTTCTTCATTTTAGGAAATGCTTTTCTTCTTGTTAAAATTTTAATAATTAACGACTCAAAAAATCTATTAACACGTGTCTTAAATGCATCAGTTTTTGAAATAGGTTTTACTAGTACGCTCATTACACCTAAACTTTTAGCCCCAAAAACATCTGTTAGTACTTGATCTCCTAAAACTATAGCTTCTTCTGGTTTTCTATTTAACTTTTGTAAAGCTTTTTTAAAACCTAAAGTTAATGGTTTTTTCGCACCTGCTACATATTGTAAATTTAATTGTTTACAAAATTCTTGGACACGCTCTTCTGTATTGTTCGATACTACTATTATATCAAATCCAGCTCTTTTCATTTTCTTTAGCCATCTATGTAATTCTTTCGTATCTTTTTTACTGTCCCAAGAAATAAGTGTATTATCCAAGTCTGAAATAATAACTTTTTTGTTGTACATATTCATGTACTCTACATCTATAAATTCATATTTTTCAATAAAATCATCTGGTAAAAAAAATCTTTTTAATATCATATTTATTCACATATCAACTACAAGATTGTAGCTATTTTTTCTCCCATTCTAATTTCTTTATTTTGTAAATCATCTTCTAAAATAACATTATCTTTTTCAAATAATAAGACTACTGTTGATCCAAATTCAAAATATCCTAATTCATCACCTTTTTTAACATAGATATTGTCATAAGTAGGGATTATCGAATTTACATTTTGTGCTCCAACTGGAATAAGAGTATAATTTATCTTTCCGTTTAGTCTATATACTTGACGATAATTATAACTTAAGATATTATCTCCTAATTCTAATCCCATATTATTTACCGGATAAGAATATTTTCCTAAACTGTAAGCATCTTTTATATGAGAATTCATAGGAAAATGAATTCTATGATAATTTCTAGGACTTAAGTATATAACCATATATGTACCGTCTTTATATTTATCGGCTAATTCACTATCTCCAACAAGTGTTTGAACATTATAAGTTTGATTTTTCACAATAAATGTTCTTTCTTCACTGATAGTTCCTATTTCTGATATAACTCCATCAGTTGGGCTTACAAAACTATCTTCATTTTGATCTATAGGGCGTGCATCTGGACGCAGTTTTCTTATGAAAAATTCATTTAGGTTTTTAAAATCATCTATTTCATCTAGTATTTCATCAGTATTAATGTTATAAGTTTTTGCAAATGGTTGAATAAGTAATCGACTCAAATTTGATTTAGTTAATTTTTTTAATGTTTTTGAACTAAAATCTCCATTAGTTAATTCAACACATAATTGAAACATTTTCTTTTTAAACATAGCTGTCTCCTTAATAAATATCATGTTATATTTTACTATAAATTCACTATTTATTCAAATATAGCAACGGATTTCTTATATAAATTTCTTTTTATCCAGTAAAGATATATTTTATTATTAAATTTTCCTAAAATATTGTTAGATAATTTTTCCATTTTTCTTATACTACACATTTGAAAATTATTTTTATTTATACAAAAATAATAGCAAACACCCGTTTATTAGTACGTTTTCATTGTTGTCACTACTAATTTTCAATTTAAAAATAATGAAAAAAAATTGTTATATAATATTGATTTTTTGTATATAAATATTGTATAATAAAAATATAATTCAATGTAAGGGAGTGAATGCGACATGACACTAAATAATAAAGTTAAAGAAAACATTATTTTGACGACTGTCCAAAACGTTTGAACTAAGGGGTATTCTCTGACAAGTGTTCAGGATATAATAAAAAAAGCTAAAGCCCCTAAAGGTAGCGTTTATTACTATTTCCCAAAAGGGAAAGATGAAATTTATCTAGAAGCTCTAGAAAAAATAAATTGTAACGTGAAAAAAGAGTTTAAATCAATTTCTCCTAAGATAGGGACTTTAGAGGAATACTTACTAGCTGTTTTTGATTTATTTGTTTCAAAAGGAAAAGCTTGTAAAAGAAGTGGTTTTTCATTAACTCTTCTTGCAATGGAGACTTCAGAATTATCTCCTTTAATAGCAGAAAAATGTAGTGATATACTTGAAAATTGGCGTTTACTACTTGCTGATGGTCTTTTCGATAGAAATTTACCTGAAGATTTATGTAACCCAATTAGTGAATGGTTATTTACTAGTATTCAAGGAGCTATTTCTGCAAATAGAATCCATAAAGATGAAGCATTCTTATATAATATTAAATCAACTATAAAAGTTATCTCGCTGGCTAGCCCTGAATTTTTAAGAGAGATTTTTACTAAAAACAACGATGAAGAAATCGTCGCTTAATAATGATATAAACGCAAAAAGGAATTAAAGTAAACAACTTTAATTCCTTTTTTTCTTATACCGTATTTATCATTTGAGTTGCTAATGAATTAATTTTTTGACTTAAAAATCTTTTAATTGATGGATCTATATCTAATCTTTCCAGAGCTAATTCAAAATCTTCAAACCAATATTTTGCTTCATTTATAGAAATTGGTAATTTCATATGTTTTTTTCTAAGTTCAGGAGTTACAAAAACTGAATGTCCTGGTTCTCCTAAAAACAATCTAAAAAATTTCTTTTGTTCAACTTTTATTTTATCAAAACCTTCAGTAAATAATAAATTTATTCTATCATCATTAGGAATTATGTCATCATACATATAACTAACAAGTAAATCTATATTTTCTTCTCCAATTTTTTCATATAAATTCATAATGACCTCCACAAAATATACATATTTTTTTCACGAATTGTACTTATTTATATTAAACAACATTTTTTATTAATTTGCAATAAAAATAAACTATATTCTAAATTTGACGTACTTAAAAAAAAGAAACGGATTAAATAATTAATTCGTTTCTTTATTTATATTTAACTATTTTAATAACTTTTTAAATGATTCTACTTTATCCGTTTTTTCCCAAGTGAAATCTTCATCTTCTCGACCAAAATGACCATAAGCTGCTGTTTTCTTAAATATTGGTCTTCTTAAGTCAAGAGTTTCTATAATACCGTTTGGTGTTAATCTAAACTCTTCTTTAATAGTTTTAACGATATCTCCTTCGTCTACTTTTGAAGTTCCAAATGTTTCAATAAAAATTGATACTGGATGTGCTACACCAATCGCATATGCTAATTGAACTTCTACTTTATCACAAATTCCACTAGCCACAATATTTTTAGCAATATATCTAGCCATATATGCTCCAGATCTATCTACTTTAGTAGCATCTTTCCCACTGAAGGCTCCTCCTCCATGACGAGAGAATCCTCCATATGTATCTACTATAATTTTACGACCTGTTAAACCTGCATCTCCTACTGGTCCACCAATAACAAATCTTCCTGTTGGATTAATAAAGTATTTAGTATCTTCATCTAATAATTCTTTATCCAAACAAGGCTCAATTACATATTTTTTAATATCTGCATGAATTTGTTCTTGAGAAATTTCTTCAGCATGTTGAGTTGAAACAACTATTGTATCAATTCTCTTAACTTTGTGATCAATATCATATTCTACAGTTACTTGTACTTTTCCATCTGGACCTAAGTATGTTAGTGTTCCATTTTTTCTTACTTCTGCAAGTTGTTTAGAAAGTTTATGGCTTAGGTAGATTGGTAATGGCATATATGATGGAGTTTCATTAGTTGCAAATCCAAACATAAGACCTTGGTCCCCTGCTCCAACTTCATTTTCTTCTTTTTCTTGTTTTGTTTCTAAAGAATTATCCACTCCTAATGCAATATCAGGTGATTGTTTATCTAAACCTACTAATACAGAGATATGACTTCCTGAGTATCCTTTAGTAGGATCATCATATCCTATTTCATTTATTGTATCTCTAACTACTTGTTGAAAATCAATATTTGCAGTAGTAGAAACTTCTCCTATTAATACAGCAAGACCAGTGTTAACACATGTTTCACAAGCTACACGTCCATATGGATCTTGTTTTAAAATCTCATCTAAAATAGCATCTGAAACTTGGTCTGCTATTTTATCTGGATGTCCTTCTGTTACCGACTCTGATGTAAATAAATATGTTTTGCTCATTGTTTTCTCCTTAAATTTTTTAGCGTCTGACATCAATACAAAACTATCGTCTTAATCCTTAATACCTTTATTTAAAATAAAATAAAGACCTTATCCATGGACAAGGTCTTTTTATATACCTCATCGTTCAAAGTAAACTTTGCTAAGGAAAGCACCTTAATCAATTGATTAGGTTGCCGGAGTTCAACGGGCCTTATCCCTCACTCACTCTTGATAAGTATTTATATTTCTTTTATCAGTATATTAGATTTTAATACACTTTAAGTTATTTGTCAAACATAAAGTTTAAAATTAGTATTCAACATTATACTTACTTCTTTCAAACAAAATCTTTTCTTTTAGCTTCTCCGCTTCTTCAATGGGCAGACAATCAATCGTTAATTTACTATATATCCCCTTTATTTCTATATCTGCTAGTTTAAACTTATTTAAAATTGGTCCCATATGTATTGTAACATCTTGAATAGTATTATACGGCAAAGTTTTTTTACTCTTAAAAAATACTCCTTCAACTTCCGACACACCCATCTCGTCTACTTCATAAGAATAATTTCTAATTACTAAAGGCGGAATAATTGAAGTCACTATAAAACATATTACTGCAATTGCTAATATACTTAAACCTAGAAACTTATAATTTATCTCATCTGTAAAATAATCAAATACACATTTACCAATAACTGGTAGTAAAAGGAATATAGTGTATATCCCGTAGTGTATTCTTAAGTATTGTACCGCCCTCGATGGTAAATTACACAATTTTTTTTCAAATATTCTATTCATAACCTACCTCCGAAATTATAAAGTCTCTTTCTAATTTTTCTTTATATCCTTTATCATAATACCTTAAATTAATATCTGAATTTACCCCAATAGAATTTATCGACAAATGAGCAAGATCTCTTTTGTTCATAAAGTAGTTCGTTCTACTATTTATAGTTCCTACTTTTTTCACTTTGATTAACTCCGTAATTATTGTTAGTTGTCTCATGAATGTATTCTTAAAGTAGTATCTATCGTAAGAAAGTTCATTATACTTCAACATATAATTTTTTACTAAAATACTATAAGAAACCAAAACAAGATAGAAAGCAACCGAACCTAATATTATGTACTCAAGTTTCAACTCAATTTTTGCAAAATATAATATTGCAAATACTATTAATGGTAAAAAACTACAATTAAACAAACTCCAACGGTACATAGCTATTCTTGCCTTTGATTGTATTTTCTCCCCTTCTACATTAGCATAGTATTCTAAATCAATACTTAGGTTGTTTTTTACAAAGTTTTGTGCGAAATCTTTTTTTACAAGAGGCAATACGTCTATCGTAGATTTTTTTTCACTTAAATCTTCTGATACATCATTAGTCAAAGTCTCAACAGATAACTTCGCTAAACCAAAGAAGCGATAACGTAAAGGATATATTAATTTTACGCTTTGGATTCTATCTATATCAATAATAAGCGACTTCTTATTCAATAATCCATATTTACACAGTAAATTATTTTCTTTTGTTGTTAGAATAAAGTTATAATATTTTACAATCGTATGAATAATTGAAGCTATCACTACTAATATCATAAAAATTCCAATTGTTAAAATTAAAACTTTTATATCACCAATAACTGATTTAGCATTTTCTTGAAGTAGTTCATCAAAATAAGCTTCATTTCCTAAAATATACTTAAATACATCTCGAATCTTATCATTAAATGCAAGTATTAAACCTAACGCAGCCAAAAACCTAACCCTCAATAACCCATAAAATGCAAGGTCTTTTACTGATAATGTTAATATTTCTTTTTGAGCTACTTCTACTTTCCCCTCCTCAAGAACAGTATATGCTTCGTTCTTCTTAATTTTATTTAGTATCTCTATTAAGAATAATGCAACATTCTTTTTTAAAGGTCTTATCTTAATATTATCCCCAACAAGATTTATATCTACCGAAAGTAAATCAAATGTTTGATACAATATGTTTGAACTAGTATCAATCGATTGAATGTTTTCCAAATTTATATTCTTTACTTTTTTATTTATTATTCCTGTTGTATAAATAAGAGCACCATCACGTACTTCATAACTCTTTATAAAATAATCAAATATACCTATTGCTATTAGCAATAAAACACCTGCAAAAATTAGTAAATTTAATTTCCAGTTTTGCTCTTTTAATGCTAACAATATAAGAATTCCATTTAATTTCAATCCCTTTATTAAAGGATCAATAATAACCAAAGGATGTACTCGACTTTTTTTTATATTATTCATCTTTATACCTCCTATAATTAAGGTTATTTTCTAAAATTTTTAGCAAGTTATTTTCTAACTGAATAATATCCTTACCTGAGATATAAAAACTTAATTTATCCGAACCACAGTTAATGTTTACCCTAAATATGTTAAACCTCTTAGACAATATATTTTGTTTAATTGTATAATCTAAAATATTTCTTAGTGGCGCAACTTTCTCTAACTTAAAGAATGTATATATTGATGTTAACCCTAATTTAAAATGCTCATCAGTAATTTCAAAAAATGTGTTAGAGTCATATTTTCCCCTCAATATTACTACGACACGATAGTTTAAAAATAATAAACCTAAAAGTATCCACATAATAGGATAGATGTCTAAACCAAACACTTTGTCAAAACCTATAACTTTAAAAATTACAGAAGTAAGCACGATACATATCATGCTTATTACTAAAATACTAAAGAAAAAATAATCAACATACAATCTCCCTATATATTTTCTCATAAACTTCCCCCTTACTTTAATTAATATCCTATAAGATTTAAATCACGTTCACGTTTTATAGTAGTTTCGTCTCCGTGCCCTGGATAAACTATTTTAGCTCCATCTAATTTGAAAAGCACATTACCTAATGAGTTTTTTAAAGCTTTAAAATCTGATCCATATAAATCATATCGACCAAATCCACTTCTAAATAAAGCATCTCCTACTACTATAAACTTACCAAAATCAAATGAAACCCCACCAGGTGAGTGTCCAGGTGTTGGTAGTACAGTGAATTCCATACCTGCTAATTCATACTTTTTGTTTTCCTCAAATTCAAATTCTGCTGGGTCTGTTATAGGAGCTCTTCTTAACCTAAATGATGTTGCTCCATTAAAATCTGGATTACTTAACCAATCACGTTCATGTCCAGAAATATAAACAGGTACATTATAATATTTTCTACACTCATCTAAAGACATAATATGGTCAAAGTGTGCATGGGTTAATAGTATTGCTTCTATTTTTACATCTAATTCTTCTACCACTTTTTGGATTCTTTCAAAACCTTCACCTGGGTCAACAATAAGTCCTCTCCCGTCTTTGTAAATAATATAACAATTTTCATCTACCATATCCATAACTATTCTTCTAATTTCTACTTTTGTCATTTTATCAAAACCTCTCAAAATTATTGTTAACTATATTTTATCTGATTATATACTTAATGGCAAGAATATTCAGTTCTTATTTTCCTATACTATTTTTCTCATAATATTATTTATAATTTAATTCTCTTTTCTTGACACCTTTTTGTTTTTTTTCTTATACTTGTATAGTATGAGATTAACCTCTTAGTATTCCTAAGAGCACGTATATAAAGGAGAATACAATGAAATTAAATTCATTAGCCAAATTTTCTTTACTTAGTATCTCAATATTACTAATGTCACATCTAGCTATATCACCCGTTATCCCGAATTTATTCAGATTATATAACGCTCAAAATCCAAATATAGGATTAGCTTCTGTTGAATCACTAGCAACTATTCCAGCTATGATGATTACAGTGTTTGTGCTATTAAGTAATGTTATTATTAAAGGAATTGGTAAGAAAAATACAGTACTACTTGGTCTAGTTATAATTTTTATTTTTGGTTTAGTACCAGTTTTCACAACAAATTTTAAAATTGTTTTTATTAGTAGATTACTTCTTGGTGCAGGAATTGGATTATTCAATTCTTTATCAATTAGTATGATTAGTGATTTTTTTGATGAAGATACTCGTGGAACTATGATAGGAATGCGTACTGCATTTTTAAATATTGGTAAAGCCCTAACTACATTTATTTCAGGGTATTTAATTGTATATGGTGTGCAATATACTTTTCTAGTTTATGCCCTTGCACTGCCAATATTTGTTTTATTTTTAGTATTTGTCCCAAACCCTAAAAATAATGAGAGTAAACAAATCAGTATCAAGCTTCATAAGGAAACAATTATCTTAACACTACTAACACTTTTAGTTGGTATTTCATATATGGGAGCTACTATAAAAATTCCAACTCTACTTGTTGAAAAATATCATCTACATCCAGAGGTTTCACGAAATTTACTAACAATACTTGCTATTAGTGGTATATTTTCAGGATTTTTATTTGGTGAATTAGTTAAGAAATTTAAAAATTTAACACTTTCAATTATGTTATTATTTATGACTTGTGGTAGTTTTATTTTTGCAAACTTTAATAATCCTATACTATTTACTATTGGCGCTGCTTTAATAGGTGTTAGTTTTGTTGGAATTATGTCATTTAATTTCTTCTATATTTCTAAAAAATTAGAGAATAAATATATAAACTTTGCGACTAGTGTTGTTCTAGTTGGCGGAAATATTGGAGTTATTTTAACACCTGTAGTGCTAACTAAACTTCCTGAAATATTTAGATTAGAAAAATATGTTACACCATTTTATATAACTACTTTACTTATGTTGATATGTACTATAATTAGCTACTTTACTCTAAAAAATGATAAAAAAAAAATAACCAGTTAGAAAATCTAACTGGTTTATTTTTTATACTTTTCTTACATTTACGAAATCTGTTGGTGGGGTATTTTCTTTTCCTAAATCTGGTTGCCCTGCTGTAATTAGGATAAAGTCTCCCTCTTTAGCTAATCCTGATTCTTTAGAATAAACAGATGCATTTTCTAACATTTCATCCATCATTAATGTTTTAGGTTCAATAAACGTAGTTATTCCACGAGTTAAAGCTAATTTTCTTGCTTTTTCTTTTGAAGGAACAACTGCTAAAACAGGTACTTTCGGTCTATATTTCGCTATAAATTTAGCTGTAGAACCTGATCTAGTATAAGTTACTATATTATTCACATCTAGAGAATCGATAATATGTTTTGTAGATAGAGAAATAACGTGAGCTATGCTCATCTTTTGGTCTGAATTTTTCTCATCATTCTTAACTAAAGAATCTTGTGATTCAACATATTTTATGATGCGGTCAATAGTTTCTAAGGCTTCTTTTGGATAGTTCCCGATTGCAGTCTCTTCAATTAACATTACCGCATCTACTCCATCTATAATTGCATTCGCAACGTCAGATACTTCAGCTCTTGTTGGTCTTGGATTATAAATCATTGAATGTAGCATTTGAGTTGTTAATATAACTTCTTTAGTATTATTATTTGCTTTTCTAATAATTTCTTTTTGAACATTAGGTAAATCTTGGTATGGAACTTCCATTCCTAGTTCATCACGATTAATCATTATTGAGTCTGCAAAACCGATAATTTCATCAATATTATCATAAGCTTCTTTACAGTCAACTTTTACGATTAATCCAATATCTTTTTTATTATTCTTTTCTAATATATCTCTAACTTTTTTAATTTCATCTAAATTACTTACAAAAGGGCATGCGATAAAATCAACATCATTTGCACAAGCAAAATCTACATTGTTTTCATCAATTTTTATAAGTTTATATTTACTTTGTGCATATATATGGTCTATATCATATATAATTGCTGTATTTTTATTTAGTTTATCTCTTAATTCTTTTACTCTATTTATACGTTCTACATTTTCTTCTTCTGTTCCATAATATGTATCAATTAAGACTGCATCAACTGAACTTGCAATAATATCTTCTAAAATACTATCAGTATTAAGTCCTAAAGTTGCTATTACTTTTGATTTTCTTACCATTTGTTCCCCGTCCTATCTCTGATTTTTCTATGATAATTATAGCATATTAAACTAGTATTGACTAGATTCTATCGTTAACAATTATATAATTACAAAATTATTTCTTTCTTTTGTGGTTTTTCGCTAGATTCTAAAAAGTCTAAAAACTCACCAAATAGATTTTCCATCTCTTCATAGGTATTTAAATAATTAAGTTCTTTTTTAACTTTTGCTCCACCTTTAATACCTTTCATGTAGTATGCTGCATGTTTTCTCATCTCATGAACAGCTACTTTTTCAGGTTTAATTTCCATTAATCTTCTTAAATGTAGTAAACATACATCAATTTTTTCTCTTGGTGTTGGTTCTGGTGTTAATTCACCTGTTTCTAAAAACTTAACTGTACGGTATAACATCCATGGATTTCCTAGTGCTGCTCTACCTATCATTACTGCATCACAGTTTGTATCATCTAACATTTTTTTCGCTAATTCTGGAGTTGTTACATCTCCATTGCCAATTACTGGTATTTTTAATTCTTTTTTTACATCACGGATAACATCCCAGTTTGCTTTTCCACTATACATTTGAACTTTTGTTCTACCATGAATAGCTACTGCACTTGCACCTGCTCTTTCAGCATTACGAGCATTATCCATTACAAAAATATGTTCATCATCCCAACCCATTCTCATTTTTACTGTTACTGGCTTAGATACTGAATCAACTATTCTTGAAATCACCTCATAAACTTTATCTGGATCTAATAACAATTTACTACCAGCATCAACTTTTGTAATTTTTGGTACTGGACATCCCATATTTAAGTCTATAATATCCGCTTCAGTGTTTTTATCAACATACTTTGCCGCTTCTACAAGAGTATCAATCTCTCCACCAAATATTTGTAAACTTAATGGACGCTCTCTAGGATCAATATATAGCATATTCATTGTTTTTTTATTATTAAATAAAATAGCTTTGTCACTAACCATTTCCGCACATACTAATCCTGCACCAAATTCTTTTGCAGTAAGCCTAAAAGCAGCATTACAAACACCAGCCATCGGTGCCAGCACTACTCTATTAGGAATTTCTATTTCTCTAATTTTAAACATTCTTTATCCTTTCATCTTATAATTCACTTTTAAATATACTAATTGGTTCAATAATTTTCTCTAATGATTTCTTTATACTCTTTCCAGATATATCTATATCACCATACATTTCTACTAACGGTGCTAACACAAAATTCCTCTCATGAGTATATTTATGAGGAACAATCAATCTTTCGTTATTAAAAACTAAATCGTTGAATATGATTATATCAATATCAATAGTTCTATTTCCCCAATGTTCTTTGCGCTCTCGACCTAACTCTAATTCTATCTTTTGAATTATATCAAGCAGTGTATAAGCATCTAAATTACTCTCTACTTCAATACACATATTTAAAAAGTTTTGATCAGCTACTCCTCCCCAAGCAGGAGTCTCATATACACTACTTTTAAATTTGATTTTTATATTATTTTCTTCTAATTTATCTAGGGCATCTTTTAGATATTGTTCTCTAGGTTCTATATTAGTTCCTAATGCTAAAATAATCATTATAGTTTATAGAACTCCTCACGCGACATATCGACTTCTACCCCACATTTTTCAAAATGATATTTAATTGGAGCTGATGGTTTATTAATTTTTAGTTTTATATTTTCAATTTGCTCAAAACTATCAAAGATTCTTTTTAACACTTCTCCAGCTAAACGCTCCAGCAGATTAAAGGTATTTTCAGTAGCAGCATTAACCACTATATCAGCAATATCAGCATAACTAATACTATCTGGCATTTCGTCACTAAAAAGTGCCTTTTGATAATTAAGTTCACATTCAATATCAAAAATAAACTTTTGCCCTAATTTATTTTCTTCTTCAAATAATCCATGATTAGCGAATACTTCAAGACTATTGATAAATAACTTTGTTCTCATGATTAAAAACCTCTCAATCATTATTTTGCTTAACTATAAAATTTTATCATATTTCCAGTTATTTCTCTAACAATTATGCTTTTAATATTTAGTTTCCCATAAAAAAATCAACTCCATTTTACTGAAGTTGATTTCTTAGTTTTATTGCAATTAATTATTACGTTTTTTTCTTCCTAAGAAGAATGCTGCAATTACACCAAATATCCCAAATCCAAATGTGCTAGAAGCATCTAAACCTGTTTTTGGTAATACCTCTTTATTATTAGAGTGTAAATTAAATTTAGCTTCATCTTTGTGACTAACCGCACTTAATTTTGCTGTTTTCTCTAATGTTGAATTAGCTTTACCTTGTGGATTCTCTGGTTTATTAGGTATTACTTCTGGTTCAACTACTTCTTCAGACTTACTGAAGTCTATTTGAACGATTACTGGATCATGGTCTGAAGCTCTTCCATGCTCTTCCATAAATGATGCATTTATATGAACAGGTGAGAACACTACTCTATCTTTAATATTTTTAGAAACTAAGATATTATCTAAACTTTGGTTACTTCCACGATAGAAGTATGAATATCTATCACCTGCTTCATGTTCTTCCATTAAGTTTACAAGTTCATTGCCTACTATTGTTTTAACAGTATCTGAGAATTCAAAGTCATTAAAGTCTCCTGTTAAAACAAATTTCAATTTAGGATTTTGACGTAACCCTTCTTTTACAAATGCATTTAAGATTTTCGCTTGTTCCACACGTTGCGCTTTAGTATTTTCTACTGCAGGTTGATTAGATCCATAAACTGCATCATCTCCAAGTTTTGATTTTAAGTGGTTTGCTATAACTACTACTCTTTCACCTTTAAAATCAAATTCAGCAGCTAATGATTTTCTTACTCTTTCAAAATTAACGTTAGTTGGATCGATTCTCGCTGGATTTTTTTCTAAATGACCATCTACAAAACGAGCTGCCTCTTCACTTCCACCTTTATCTTTTCCAATAAGAGTCACTCTATTAGGATTATATAAATACGCAACCCTAATATTTGAACCTGGTTTTCCTCCATCTTTTCCGTCAATTGGAGCTACCTCAGTATACTTGTATTCTGGTCCACCAAAACTTTTAATTCTTTCAGCTAACTTTTCTCCACTCTTAACACCTTCGACAGTTCCGTCATTAACCCCACCATTATTATCTTGAACTTCAATTAGCGTGATAATATCAGGACTATGAACTTCTTTTATAAATGAATTAGCAATTCTATCTACTTTTTCTTCTGGAGTTTCATCATGTCCTTTACTGTTAGCTGAGAAGTTTTCTATATTATATGATGCTATAGTTAATTTGTCTTCTGCTGGATAAATTTTTGATATTTCACGTTTTAATCCACCGTCTTGTACTTTTGGAACAAAATATGGATCAATTCTATAAGTTTTATATCTATATGTAAATACTCCTGCAATATCTTCATTAAAGTAATCTTTAGCTTTTGCTACTACTTTTCTTCCTACCTCAATAGCTATAGTCTCAGTATTTTGAACACCAGGACGAAGGTTTACTCCCCCAATATTATTTAATTTTTGTCCATTGTAATTACCAGGTAATACATAAATATCACCTTTATATTGCGGTCCTAGCACTTTAGGTTTATTTATTTTAACACGCATTCCTTCTAAACTCTCAAAATAATCTAAAGCTTCATTTTCAGGATCATATTTTGTTGGTGTTTTATCTACTATATCTTTAGGAACTTTTCCTGAAATATCTACTGCTTCTGGTAGTGTTGCAACACCAAGTTTTGTTATAGTAGCATTAATAATTTGAGTTACTGTTAAACTTCCTACTGGAGCTTTAAAAGTTTGCCCGGGTTTTACAGAATATTCTTCTAAATAACCTTCTTTAACAGTTCCTTGAACTTTCAATAACTCACCACTTTTTACTTTATCTTTTGACGCAACATATATTGCATCTGATGTCTTCGGATTGTTATCTGAAACTTTATCTTGTACATAGAACCCTGATTTATCTGTTTTAGTAACAATAACATTATTAACTATCACTTCACGCCCAACTAGAGGACTTTGATGACTTTCTCCTTGAATTTCACCTATATTTGCAACTTCTTTTGGTGCAGTTGCTTGAGGATTTGCTGCTCCTGTATTCGTAGTTTCATTATTTCCATTTGTAGTAGTAGGAGCAACTACTTCTGTTTTAACTTCTGCTGCTGATACTTCATTAGCTTCAGCAGATATATAAGTAGCACCTATTCCTCCTAATACAGCGCTAGCTAAAAATATCGATAATTTATATTTCTTCAAAATTTGTACCCCTCGTATCTTAGTTATTTTTAATTTACACTAATAATTTTACTATTTTTTATAAACTTAGGCAATATAAAAATGTTGACCCTTACAAAAAAATCTTTAATGCAGAATTAACTACATTAAAGATTTTTAACAATCTAAATTACTACTTATATTTATTGACCTAAAACGAATACATCGTCAGCTTGTTTTTCTTCTTTTTTATTACCTCTACTTAAAAACGAAATTTTAGTAGCAATTATTGACATCTGATAATGATTTACTCCATTTTTATCTTTATATACATTGTTACTCAATGTCCCTATAACATTTAATAAACTGCCCTTATCACAGTACTTAGATGTATTTTCAGCAACTTTTCCAAATGCTGTAAATTCCAGAAAATCAGTCTCATATTCCCCATCCTTTTTTCTGAAATCCGATTGAACAGCAAGTGTTGCTTTTAAATAGCTCTTTCCATTTTCACTCTCTCGTAATTCTGGTTTTTTTACCAGTCTTCCTATTAATATAACTTGATTTAACATATATTTTCCTCCCTTAAGTAATTTAGATTGTATAAAAACGTATGAAATTTATAGTTATATTAATAAATAGATATTTTTTATTATTTTGTCACTAAAGTAACAAATACTTCCCCATCAGTTAAAAATTCTGCATTAATAAAGTTATCACCATCAAAGTGAAGTACTTTACCAGGCTCTACTTTGTGAATTTCAGTATCATTCAAATGAACCTCAACCTCACCTTTTACCACAGTAAAAATTACTAACGCCTCAGGGTGATTATGTTTAGCGATTAAATCGCCTTTTTTCCCTACTTTTTTTACTAATTTAAATCTATCATGTTTTTTTAATAAACCTTTATCTTGAAAAATTGTTCCTACTTCCATGTCATTTCTCCTTTTATTTTTAATTATTTACAACTTAATTATAGTACTTTTTTATTTATAAAACAAATAAAATTCATATCTTTTTCTAATTTACTAAATGTTGTTTTCATTTTAATAAACTGCGCTCTATTCTCAGATTTTAAGCCATTTTTGAGTATTCTTAAAGTATTAGTTATACCTTCATCTTTTATCATCCCTTTAGGATCCATGAGTGTTAATTCATCTTGAAGAGAATTAACTGTTGAAAAACCTACTTCTGAAAATATTTGATTCCATTCAACTCTTGGTAAAGGAAAGACATTAATATTAATCGCTGCAGATAATTGCTTTCTTGTTCCTTCATAATTACGCACTAATGTAATATCATGTGTTAAAAGTAATCCACCTGGTTTTAATACTCTATAATATTCTTTAAGTGCTTTTTCTTTACTCTTATTACTAAACATTGTAAGCATTGCCTCATTAATTATGTAATCAAAAGTATTGTCGGCAAATTTCATTCTAAAAGCATCAGCTTTTAGAAATTTAATATTTTTATACTGATATTTAGATAATTCTTCATTAGCTTCTTGTATTGCATCTTTATCCACATCTATTCCAACAAATACTGTTTTTGGATATTTTCTTGCTAATTCTATTAGATTTATTCCTTTATTACATGCAACTTCTAAAACTATATCCCCTTCTTTAAAGTCCGTGTGAGCTAGTAAAAAATTAGTTCCTCTAACTCCACCTGGACGTAATTTTGTTTTTCCTAGTTTTTTCAAAAACTTATGACCAGCTTCTTTTTTCATCTGCTTTCACTCCTATTAAAATAAATGTCTAAGTATATTTTATTACAATATAAAGAATAATACTAGCATTTTGTCGAGAATGATTATTATTTTTAATAGAGTGATTTTATAAATTAAATTATAAACCTAAGTAAATGTTGAAATTAAGTAAAAAACAAGCTCCAAAATAAAAATTTTGGAACTTGTTTTCTTATACTATTCTTTTATTAAATCAGCATAATGGTATATACCACTATTCTTATTATTAATTGCTTTTCTTACTATCGCCTTACCAAGGACTTCAACTTCAATAGGTTTATATTTTTCAAGTTTACCAGCTAAAATCTTCTTGAATAATGGAGCTAGTTTTATAAATAATTCTTCTGCCACTCTCTTATCTTCACGTTTAGCAATTAATAATGATGGTCTGTATATTCTTAAAATACCTAAATCTAATTTAGATAATTCATCCTCTAACATTCCCTTTATTGAAGTATAAAAATTCTTAGACTTACTTGCAGCTCCTAAAGCTGAAACTACATTAAAGCTTTTAACTTTTCCTTCACATAATTTTGCAAAATTAACTGTGTAATCTAAATCTATTTTCTTCTGATTCTCTTTTGTTTTTGCAATTTTTATCGTAGTTCCTAATGCAGAAAAAACATCTGAACTATTTAAAATATCTGTGTCAAAATCTAGATTTTCAAAATCAATAACTATTTTTTCTAACTTATTATTATCAGGAAATCTCTCTATTGATTTTCTTCCTAGTATATAAACTTTGTTATAATAATCTTGATTCAATACTTCTTTTAAAATTTCATTTCCTACTGCACCAGTTGCGCCTATTATTACTGCTGTATTGTTCATATTAATCTTTCTCCTTTATAAACTAAAATAATAATGAAAGAAGTGCTAATATTGGTAACCCACCTTGTTTTAATATAATTTTTTTATCACTTGTTAAACCCCCATATATAGCGACTAAAATAATATATATTAATAACATCGCAACTATTTCTACTGGATTCTTAGATAGAAATGTACCATATAATAAAGCTACTCCTAATAAACCATTGTAAACACCTTGATTTTTAAATAATGTATTTAAGCTTGTCTTTCTTAATTCCTCTTGAGGAATATTAAATACTCTACTTGTACTTTCAGAATCTGTTGCAAATGTTTCTAAATACATTATATAGAAAAATAACATTGCAACTAATGTTACTAATATTATTGATAATATACTCATTATTTATACCTCTTTTATTTTAAAATTCTCATTAAATTTATTTAATAGCCTGACTAAATCTTTTAAATCTTTCTCAGTAAACTCATTACCTATAATATCTTGAACAGTTGTTTCTCTTTCGCAACGCCTTATTTCTTCAAAAGCTTTTTCAGAGAGTTCCACTAAAACTTCTCTATTATTATTTTTATTACGTCGTCTAATTACATAACCTTCTTTTTCTAATATTTTTATATGCCTAGTAACTGCTGCTGCATCTATTTCTAAACACTGAGAAATTTGCTTTGATGTACTAAAAGAACTTTCATGTAAATATTTTATAATTTGAAATCTTGTTAAACTAATACCTATTTTTTTCTCAAATAAATCTAACAGTTTTTTATCTAATATTTTTAGATTATACAATAATTCTATACATTCTTTAACATCCATGCTATACTCCTTTTTAAAAAATAATTAATTGACTCGTCAACTATTGATTAATCAATTATAATTCTTTTATATTTAATTGTCAATAGTTATTTTGTAAGAAATTTCCTTACAACAGGTGTAGGGGATTTTCTAAAATATAAAAACTTTACATAATAACATTTACAGACGCTTTTCATTTATATATAATAAGGTTTATAAGTTACATACTTTATAAAATAAAGTAAAAAATTTATTCAAGAAGATTGACGTCATTCCTTCTAACAAAAAATTTAATATACTAAATTATTGAAGTGAAGGAGAAATTTATATGTTTTCATTTTTAAAAGCTTCAGCACCAAAACCGAGAATCGACAGTTCTCGTACTGATGCTGAGTATAAAAGACTTCGATGGCAAGTATTCTCAGGAGTATTCATTGGATACGCAGCGTACTATCTAATTAGAAAAAACTTCTCACTTGCTATCCCTTATTTAATTGATCAATACGGTTACACTAAAGCTGATTTAGGTAAAGTTTCACTTGCCCTATCTCTTGCTTATGGTTTCAGTAAATTTATTATGGGTAACGTTTCAGACAGAAGTAATCCTAAGTACTTTATTACTATTGGATTAGTTGCTTCTGCTGCTGTCAGCTTAATTTTTGGTCTAGTACCTGCAGTGCTTTCTTCATTAACATTTATGATTGTTCTTTCAGCACTTAACGGTTGGTTCCAAGGTATGGGGTATCCTCCTGGAGCAAAAACTATGACTAACTGGTTCTCTACTTCAGAACGTGGAGCTTGGTGGAGCTGGTGGAATGTTTCTCACAACCTTGGTGGTGGATTAATCGGGCCTCTTGCATTATTAGGACTTTCTCTTTTCGGTGCATGGCAATCACTATTCTACTTACCAGCAATAATCGCTATTATCTTAGCAATTATTATGTTCTACTTAATGAAAGATACTCCAGAGTCTGAAGGTTTACCTCCAGTTGATGAATGGAGAGGAGAAAAAATTGTAGAAAAAGTTGAGTCTGCTCACACTTTATCTGCAAAAGATATTTTCTTTAAATACATTATTAATAACAAATACTTATGGGCTATCGCAGTTGCTAACGTATTCGTATACTTCGTACGTTACGGTATTATCGACTGGGCTCCTACTTACCTAAAAGAAGTAAAACACTTCTCTGTTGATAAACAAAGCTGGGCTTACTTCTTATATGAATATGCTGGTATCTTCGGAATGTTAGCAAGTGGATACTTAAGTGATAAAGTATTTAAAGGACACCGTGCTCCTCCAATGTTATTATTCTTAACAGGAGTACTTATTGCAGTGTTCGTTTACTGGAAAAACCCTCCAGGTAACCCACTTGTAGATAACATTTGTCTAGTAGCTATCGGATTCTTAATCTACGGACCTGTTATGATGATTGGTCTTCAAGCTGCTGACCTTGTTCCACGTGTTGCTACAGGAACAGCTACTGGTCTTACTGGTTTATTCGGTTACCTACTTGGATCAGCAAGTGCTGGTTATGTTATGGGTAAACTTGTTGATGTATTCGGATGGAACGGAGGTTTCTACGCATTAATAGCTTCTTGTGTATTAGCATTCGTATTCATTGCTTTAACATTATTCAAGAAAACATCAAAACAATTAGAAGATTAATAAAAAATCTCTATCAGAATTTCTGATAGAGATTTTTATTTTTATAACATTAAGTTAGATTTTAAATACTCAACTAGCTCACTTCGTTTTTTAGTATTTGTTTTTTCCATAAGTCGCTTTTTATAAGTGTCAACTGTTTTTACACTTAAAAACAATTTTTCTCCAATATCAGTTAAAGTATACCCTTCAACTATATATTTTCCGACTTCTTTTTCTCGTTCACTAAGTTCTATTTCTTTATCTGCTTTATATAATTCATAAAAAATTGTAGCATACTTTTGATTTAAATAGATTTCTTTTTTCTCCATTACTACATCAATGGCTTTTAAAATTTCTTCATGAGCCCTGCTCTTTGTTACATACCCAGCAGCTCCCATTTTAAAAGCTTTTTTTATATATGATTTATCTTCATGCATACTTAGTATTATTACTTTACCATCTAGGTTTTTCTCTTTTATTATCTCTAAAATATCATATCCACTACCATCTGGTAATGAAATATCACAAATAAATAAATTATATGTATTACTACTTATCTTTTCTAAAAACTCAGCTTTACTCCCACAATCATCAATTAAACTAAATTTTTTATTGTCTTCTAACAAAACTTTTATCCCTATTTTTATTAGTTTATGATCATCTATCAATAGTATTTTCATTAGACTTCTCCTCTATCATTTCTGTTTTAAACTTACACATCAATATTGTAGAGTACTTTTTATTTTTAAGTACTTTAAACTCTCCAGAAAAATCCAAAATCCTCTCTTGGATACCAAAAATCCCTAGTCGTCCTTCTTTCTTCGCTGATTCTACTCGTTCTTTAGACAATCCAATACCATTGTCTGCTATACTCAAAATAATATAATCTGAATTACCATAAAGCTTAACAATTACTTCTGTAGCTCCAGAATGTCGTTTTATATTAGATAATGACTCTTGAATTATTCGATAAAGTGTAATATCGAAATTATCGTTTTTACCCCCTTCATAATTAGTGTAAAAATCAACTGAAATACCATATAAGTTTTTATAATCTTCGATATATTTACTTATTACCTCTTCTAAACTTAACTCCGCACTAGGTGGTCTTAAATTAACTGCTATATTTCTAATATTAGTTAAGCTATTTTCAATTTCTGATTGAATTAATAATAATCTTTCTTTTTTCACTACATCTGTTTCTTTTTCTACTAAATTACTTAATAAAAATAATAAACTTGCAAGTGATTGACTAACTTCATCATGTAATTCTCTAGATAGCATTTTTCTTTCTTCTTCTTGTATTCTAAATACTTTATTTAATAAATAGTTATTCAACTTTTTATTCTTTTTATTACTATCTACCATTTCATTTATGGAACTAACTAACACATGGAAATCCTGACTATAGTTATCTTTATCTATTTTTTTCTTATAATCACCTTCTTTAATTATTTCATCAGTTACGAAAGTTAAATCTCTTACTGGTCGTTCAATTAATTTCGAAATATAATAGGCAACAATTAACAACATTACAAAAACAGCAATATTTAAAACAAGTATTCTTACAAATTGCATATATGTTTTTACATAAATATCTTTAGTATAGAAACCTATTCTAATATATCCAATATTAACATCATCTACTGGAGAAATATACTCCAATATTTCCCCTTTTGAACTACCATAACTTTTATAATTATTTAATTGTTCATTATTAAATTCTAATAATTTTTCTGGAACATCCTTTAAAGTCTTATCAATAATATTTTTATCATTATCATAAATAATTATATAAGATACTTCTTTATTTGATGAAGCACTATGTATTTTTTGGTGAATTTCATATGTATTTTCTGTTTTTATATCATCCGATATATTTCCTGCCAATTGATAATAAGTTTGAGTAATTCTATCTTTAAGAGCACTTTCTAGTATATTTTTATTGTTTACATAAGTATACGCTGAAATGATGCTCAAATATATTGAATATATTATCACAAAGAATATAATAATCTTATTTTTTATCTTTAACTTAGCCATTTTTTAATCTCCACTTATTAAATCCGGATAATCACTAGCTTTAGTTTCTTCATACTTTTCTATTTGAAGCTGTGACAATACGTTCTTTATAGAATTATCTTTATCAATCGATAGTAATATCTGTTTAATTTTCTCTTTATTCTCATAATTTTTATGAGTAACCACAGGCCCGGTTGCAACTTCTGGGAAAGTTTTTATTATCTTTATATTATTTTCAATATTTGAAAAGTTGTTATTCATATATTGCAATGCCCAGTCATCAACAATTGCTGCAGATACTGTTCCATTTATAACTTGATTTATAGATTCCTCATGACTATGTGTAAAATAACTATTACTAAAAAATTTATTTACTGTTGTACCATTTTTCTTTAAATAATCGTTAAATACCAAATAACCTGAATAACTATAACTATCAACAAAAGCAAAACTATTATTTTTTAAATCATCTATAGTATTTACACTTGAGTCCTTCTTTGTAATTATTATCGGATGATAATATGCTTTTCCTCTATTGGGTCTTGCTAAAAGCTCTAATGATTCTTTATCCTCATACAATGAATAAGCACCAGTCGATAAAAACGCAACATCTATTTGATTGTTTTTTAATAATATATTAATGTCGTTATAGCTCTTTTTCTGAATCAATTTTACTTTTTTATCTAATTTCTCTCCAATATAATTAGCCAGTTCTTTCTCTAAAATATAACTTTTATTATCTCCAGCAACAGAAATTAAGCCTATTCTCAAAGTATCATCATCCTTCTCATCACTATCCACTTTTTCCGAAACTTTTGAAAAATCAATATAATCTTCCTGATTGCTTTTAAAAATAAAAGGTAATGTTACTAATAATGTTATAGATATTACAGCTATAACTAAACCTATTACTACTTTCTTCATCTATTTATAATCCAACCTTTACTAAATATTTATTTAAGTTGTCTATACCGTAAAAAAGTAGCAACGAAATACCATTTTTATCCGATATTAATACTTAAATAACTTTACTAATAGTATAACACTATTATGCAATAAGAAAAAGAGAAACTTACTCAAAGTCTCTGAGCAGTGTTCTCTTTCTTAAATTATATATATTTACTTGCTTCTCTTATACTTAGTTGCGCCATATTTTTTTTATATTTTTCAATAAAATTTTTTACCCACTCTGGATTTGTTTTTGAATAATCTCTTAACGCCCAACCTATTGCTTTATTAATAAAAAATTCATTTTGATTTAAATTATTAACTAATATCTTTTCTAAGAGAATTGTATCTGTTTTATCTTTTTGTAAAAGTTGATGATCTATTGCTACACGTCTTAACCAAATATTATCATCAATACTCCATTTTAAAATTTTCTCTTTTAATATTTCATCATGATAAATCAAGCTTCCAATAACTCCATCAAGTGTGTCAACAGTATCCCACCACGATTTTTTTATAACTAGGTTCTTTAATTTTTCTAAGTCATCAACGACTAAAAATTTCTGCATACTTTTTAAGTAATGAGCTGCTACATATTGGCACTCTCTTTTATCATGTTCCCAACAATATTCTATAAAATTCCAATCTATTTTCTTTGTTTTTTTCGCTTCTTTAAAATATGGTTTGCATATTTCATCTCGTATAGGTGCTTGAACACCAAAAAAAGAAAATTTATTTTTCATATACTTTGACATATCGAGAGCACGTGCATTATCTGCACGTGCCTCTAGTTCATTTATTATATTTAATAAATTCATAATTAACGTTTATTATCTAAACTTGCTTTAATGAATCCAGCAAATAATGGATGTGCTTTTTCTGGACGTGATTTGAACTCTGGGTGGAATTGTCCAGCTACAAACCATGGATGTCCTGGTATTTCTACTATTTCTACCAATCTTCCATCTGGACTAACTCCTGACAGCACTAAACCTTTATTTGTTAATCTTTCACGATAGAAGTTATTAAATTCATATCTGTGACGGTGTCTTTCAGTTATATTGATTTCACCATATTCTTTATGAGCTTGAGAACCTTCCATTAATGTACAAGGATAACTTCCAAGTCGTAAAGTTCCTCCCATTTCTACTACGTTTTCTTGGTCAGGTAATAGATTGATAATTGGGTATGGTGTATTTGGATCTAATTCTGAAGAGTGAGCTCCTGTTAATCCACAGACATTTCTTGCAAATTCAACGGCAGCAAGTTGCATTCCTAGGCAGATACCAAAGAATGGCACTTTATTTTCACGAGCATATTTAATTGTTGTGATTTTCCCTTCAACACCACGATCTCCAAATCCACCTGGTACTAAAATTCCATCAGCATCTTTTAAATATTCATGAACATTTTCTTCTGTAATATCTTCTGACTGAATCCAATCAATTTTTACTTTTGAATTATGCTTATATCCTGCATGTTTTAATGATTCAACTACAGAAATATAAGCGTCATGTAATTCTACATACTTACCTACTAATGCAATTCTCACTTCATCTTTCAAGTTATCAACACGTTCTACTAATGATAACCACTCAGCCATATCCGCTTCTTTAGCAGTTAAATTAAAGTGTTTTAATACGATATCATCAATTTTTTGTTCTTTTAGATTTAATGGTAATTGGTATAAATTACTTACATCGCGACTTTCAATAACATTTTGTTTTGGAATATCACAGAATAAAGATATTTTCGCACGTAGTTCGTCTGTTAATGCTAGTTCATTTCTTACTACAATAATATCTGGTTGAATACCTAATCCACGTAATTCTTTTACTGATTGTTGAGTAGGTTTTGTTTTCATTTCACCAGCTGCTTTAATATAAGGTAATAATGTACAGTGAATATAACATACATTTTCACGACCTAAGTCACTACGAATTTGACGAATTGCTTCTAAGAATGGTAATGACTCGATATCTCCAGTTGTTCCACCGATTTCTGTAATTACTACATCTGCATCACTTGATTCACCAGCTAGTAAAACTCGTGACTTAATTTCATTTGTTACATGTGGAATTACTTGAACTGTTCCTCCTAAATAATCTCCACGACGTTCTTTTTCAATAATTGATGAGTATACACGACCTGCAGTTACGTTAGAATATTGACCTAGATTAACATCGATAAATCTTTCATAGTGCCCTAAGTCTAAATCCGTTTCTGCTCCATCTTCTGTTACAAAAACCTCTCCATGTTGATAAGGACTCATAGTTCCTGGGTCAACGTTTAAGTATGGATCAAATTTTTGAAGTGTAACTTTTAATCCTCTATTTTTAAGTACTCTTCCTACTGATGCAGCTACAATACCTTTTCCTAATGATGAAACTACTCCACCTGTTACAAAAATATATTTTGTCATGTTAATCTCCTTTATAAAAAATAAAACCCCCTACGAAATCGTAGGGGGTGGTTTTCTTCTATCACTCTTTTAGAGTGCCCGTATATTATTCTAGCATAACATTATATTTTATTCAACTAAAATATTTTGAATTCTAGAATAATTTAAATGAGCTGAATGGATAATATCTTAGACTTACCTTACCAATCATCGCCTCTTTTTTTACAAATCCAAAGACACGACTATCTGTACTGTGTTGTCTATTATCACCCATTACAAAATATGTTCCTTCGGGAACTGTTTTTGATTTTGTACTACTTAGGTACTCTATATTAAAGTCTGGTGTGAATGGTGCTGTTCCTGATTCTTTAGCTTCTTTAATTTTTTGTGTTAAGTAAGGCTCATCAACTTTCTGACCATTAACATATAAAACATCATCTTTATATTCTATTGTATCACCAGGTACACCTATTACACGTTTAATATAATCATCTGTTTCATTAGCATGGAATACTACTTCATCACCGCGCTCATAGTTTTTACTAAGTTTATTTACAAAAACTTTATCATTATCAGCAAATGTATAGTCCATTGAATGACCCTTAACGGTAAATGGAGCAATAACATATGTGCTTAATACTAAGTAAATTGCTATAGATGCGACAACTACTATAATCCATTCAAATATTTCTTTTAAAAATTTCACTTCGTTATCCCTCTTAATTTTATATTATTATGATTTTTAATTCTACCACATATCTAGTCAAAAATCAAAAATATATTTTTAAAGTAAGTATATATAGTTGAATTATTAAATCTCTTTACTAATTATATTAAATATACATTAATCATAACTAATAGTACTTAAAATATACATAATTAAAACTATTGTATAAACTAACAAACCTTTTATATCAAGTATTTAACACTTTAACATTAATTACTTGAAAACGTTAAACAGATTTATTGATTTTATAATTGATTATGATATAATCATAACTACGGGAGTCTGTAAACAGTCTGAGAGGAAATATTTATAAATTTCGACCGCACCTGATCTGGATAATGCCAGCGTAGGTAGTATTCTTTAAGACCTAACTTAGACCCCTTTAAATTGTAAGGAGGTTTTTTATTTTGTCAAATTGCAGTATCGCATTACAAATTCTTCCATTAAGCGAACATAATGAAGAAAAAATAAAAATAATAGATAATGTAATCCATTATCTACAAAATAAACATTCTAACGTCATTGTTTCTCCTTTCGAAACAGTTATAGAAGGAGAATTCAATGAACTTATGGATACTCTAAAAGAATGTTTATTAATTGCGGGTGAAGATAGCAAAAACATTTTTGCTAATGTGAAAATTAATTACGGGAATATTTTAACGATAGATGAAAAGCTTAGCAAATTTAATTAATAAATATGCCGCCGCTATTTCTATGCTTATACTTATTATTATTTGGCAAGGTGCCGGATATCTAAATTTACTTCCTAAGTATATTATTCCAACTCCAATAGAAATAGTACAATCTTTTATAAAAAATTATAAGCAATTACTTTTCCACAGCAAAATCACCCTTCTTGAAGCTATTATAGGTTTACTACTTGGTATAATAATAGCTTGGACTTTAGCTTTAATTATGGACAGTATTCCGGTGTTTAATAAAGCTATTTATCCTCTACTAGTACTAACACAAACTATTCCTACTATAGCTATCGCACCTATTTTGGTACTATGGCTTGGATATGGATTAACACCTAAGATTGTTTTAATAGTTTTAACTACAACCTTCCCTATTGTCGTTAGCATACTAGATGGATTTAGAAATTGTGATAATGATATGATTACATTATTAAAACTAATGAATGCTAGTAAATTCCAAATACTATGGCATGTTAAAATACCAACCAGTCTAAGCTATTTCTACGCAGGGCTTAGAGTAAGTGTATCTTATGCTTTTATAGCTGCAGTAGTAGCCGAGTGGTTAGGAGGTTTTGAAGGCCTAGGTGTTTACATGATTAAAGCAAAAAAACTATTTGAATATGATACTATGTTCGCAATTATTATATTAGTATCTATTATTAGTTTACTAAGTATAGAATTAGTTAAACTAAGTGAAAAAAAATTTATTAAATGGAAATACATAGGAGAAAATCATGAAAAAAATACTAATTAGTATATTTTCTATTATTATTGCAGTTACACTTACAGCATGTGGTTCTGCAAATAATAGTTCAAACAATAAAGACTTAAAAAAAGTTGACTTTGTATTAGACTGGGCAGTTAATACAAACCATACAGGATTATTTGTTGCAAAGGAAAAAGGATACTTTGCTGAAGAAGGAATAGATCTTGATATTAAACCAGCACCAGAAGACAGTACATCAGATTTAGTTATTAATAATAAAGCACCTTTTGGAATATATTATCAAGACACTATGGCTAGTAAACTTTCTAAAGGAGCTGGCATTACAGCCGTAGCTGCTATAATCGAGCACAATACTTCAGGTATTATTTCACCTAAGAAAAACAATATTACTGACCCTAAAGCATTAGAAGGTAAAAAATATGGAACATGGAATGATCCTGTTGAACTAGCTATGATTAAATCTCTAGTTGAAAAACAAGGTGGAGATTATAAAAAAATTGAGTTAGTACCTAATAGCGATAGTAATTCAATTACACCTTTAGAAAATGGAGTTTTTGATGCTGCTTGGATTTACTATGCATGGGATGGTAAATTAGCAGAAAGTATGAATTTAGAAACAAACTTCTTCTACTTAAGAGATTTTGATAAAAAACTTGATTACTATTCACCAGTAATTATTGCAAATAATGACTACCTAAAAAATAACAAAGAAGAAGCTCAAAAAGTTCTTAGAGCTATTAAGAAAGGATATGTCTATGCTATGGAACATCCTGAGGAAGCTGCAGATATTTTAATAAAACATGCACCAGAATTAAAAGAGAAACGTGATTTCGTAGTAGCATCACAAAAATACATTTCTCAACAATATGCTTCAAATAAAGAGCATTGGGGAGAATTTGATGCTGAAAGATGGAATTCATTTTACCGTTGGGTTAACGAAAACAAAATTATCGAAAAACCACTTGCAGATAACACAGGATTTAGCAATGACTACATAAAATAATGAGTGTATTATCAATAAAAAACTTATCTTTCAATTATCCAAATAATAATATATTAAAAAATATTAATATTCATGTCGACCAAGGTGAAATAGTTTCTATCTTAGGAGGAAGCGGAGTTGGGAAAACTACCTTATTTAATTTAATTGCAGGTATTAATGAGCTTCAAACTGGAACTATAGAAATTCAAGGCGATTCTAATTTCAAAGGAAAAGTTAGTTACATGCTTCAAAAAGACTTACTTTTGGAACATAAAACAGTTATCCAAAACATCATACTTCCACTTTTAATACAAAAAGTAAATAAAAAAGAAGCGGAAGCCGAAGCAATAAAAAACCTAAAACTATTTAATCTTTATGAATACAAAGATAAATATCCTAGTGAATTAAGTGGTGGTATGAGACAAAGGGTTGCACTATTAAGAACATATATGTTTAAAGAAGAATTATTTTTACTAGATGAACCCTTTAGTGCATTAGATGCAATAACAAAAATATCATTGCACTCTTGGTATTTAGATATTTGCAAAAAATTCAATCTAACTACCCTACTAATAACACATGATATAGATGAAGCAATAGACCTTAGTGATAGAATATATATTATAAAAAATAAGCCTGGCGAGATTATTTCAGAAATAAATGTTCAGTTAAATGGTGAAAATGATGATGAACAAAAATTAAAATATAAAAAAGAAATTTTAAAACTTCTAGGTTTATAAAAAAACAGAGTCAGTTAATTCTGATTCTGTTCTTTTTTATTATTTATTAGTATATATTGATAAAATATATAATTTTTATTATATACATGATATAATAAAACTATAAGTAAACGAAAGGGGTTTCTATATGAAAAAATTACAAGGTATACTAATGTTATTATTAAGTTCCGTACTGCTTGTGTCTTGTCAGGTAAATAAAAATGAAAATAAAGACCAAAATAAAGAGCAGACGACACAAAATGAGCCAAATAAACAAGAGGACTCTAATAAAAAGGATGAATCAAATAAAAAAGATTCAGAGGCAACAAAAGATTCATCAAGTAAAGAGTCATCTTCAACAAATACCAAAACAGATGATCTTTATAAAGTAATTGGTTCTGACGAATACGGATATGTTAAAGTCCCTAAAAGTTGGGTTAATTTCCAAGATATAAATGGTGGTAACGACATACAATCTAGTGATACATCCGCGTATAATGTTGTTACATTAAACATATTCCGTCCAAGTCAACTTGGAATATCTGAGGCAGAATATGCATCTATCGATCCTAAGCTAGTAGCAAACTCGGTATATACTAAACATAAGAATAGTCAACTGTTTGAAAAAATGTCTGGAACTAAATCAAAAATTGGTGGATATGATGCTTATGTTATTAATACTTTAACAAAAACTGGAAAATACTTTGTCACATATATTTTTAAGGCAGACGATGGTAAAATTCATTATACTTCTATAGAAGGGGACAAAGATACTGTAGACACAATGATTCCATTGCTTGAAAAAAGTTGGTCACTAAAAAAATAAATACTACATAGGATTTATAATAAACTAGAGAATACCAAGAGAAAATTACACTTCTCTTGGTATTTTTTACTAAATTTTTTTTAAAACTAACTATAAATACTATATTTTTTATTAATAAAGTATAATAGCAATGCTGGTAATATAATAATTAACATTAGGTTATAGCCAAAAACTTCCAAAGCTAAAAATATAGGAGTTATCCACGTTTTTGTAGCTGCAGAAAATACTAAGCAATATCCTAAACCTGCTACCATTAATATAGGCTGTCCTAACCATACTCCTAATACAACTCCACAGCTTGCACCGATAGCAAATAATGGTGTAACCTCTCCCCCACTAAAACCAATCGCTGTACAAATTGCCGTAAATATTAATTTTAAAATAAAATCATATACTTTAATATTACTATAATCATTAAATGAGAAGTCTATTAAATTAGTACCTAGTGAAGCATATCTAAAGTTTAGTGTAAAGCTCATTACTATAAATAAAACTAATAATACCCATGTAAGATATTTGTAAGTAGCAACAGCCACTTTAGATTTTTTTTGAATAATAACAAATAATATCCCTATAAAGGTTAAAATTATACTTATAAAAGCTATTTTTAATATGTTTACTAAATTAATATCATTATTACTAACATTAACATCTACAAAGAATTTTTCTAAACCTAAAAGATGAGATAGCCTTGCTGAAATAAATGCTGCAACTATGTAACTAGCGAACTCATAAATAGAACTAACAGTAACTCTTATCTTTTTCCCAATTATTTCTAATATAAAAAATACTGCTGCAAGTGGAGTCTGAAATAGAGCTGCAAAACCACTAATCATCCCTAAACGAACAAAATATTTCTTTTGTCTATCACTTAAATCATTAGTCGTCATATTTTTTCCAATAGCACCACCTAATTGAACTGCAACACCCTCTCTTCCCACACTTACACCTAATATATGAGCAAGCAGAGTATTTATAGTAAGGACAATAGGAAAAAACCAACTAACCTTTTCTTTCTCTTTATTCGCCGCTTCAACAAAATACTTCATGCCTACTCCATGAGTTTTAATTAGTTTATTACTATACTTCGTAAAAATAAGTACTATCGGTGTTAAGAGGATTAAATATTGGTAGTAATTTTTACTAATATTAATTAACAATAGAAGTATTTGTCCAAATAATGAACAACATATTGTTGTTAATATTATTATTAATACTATTCTTAAATAAAATTTATTAATCATACTAATACCTTTCAAATAATAAGAGTAACCTAACAATATAATATATTAGGTTACTCCCTATTATTATTTATCTTTTTTTATACCTACTTTGATTTTCTTTGGTTGATCAAAACTGAATCCTTCTCCCATTACATCATGAACCTCTGTTATGGTTACAAAGGCTCGTGGATCAATCTCAAAAACGAGCGATTTCAGTCTACTTATTTCATTTCTTGATACAACACAATAACCAATATTCATATCTTTTCTAGTATAACTACCTTGTCCTTTAAAATATGTTAAACCACGTTCCATATCTTCTTGAACTATTTTAGTTATTTCTTCTATTTTTGGTGAAACAATCATTACACCTTTACCAGATACCCCACCTTCAACTACATAGTCTATTAACTTAGTACTAATAAATATATAGAAAAGAGTATATAAGATTGCTGGGAAACTTTTTACCGCTACAAACGTAAGAGCTATAATAACACCATCTAATACTTGAATAATTCTTCCAATTGAATTTCCTGTATAAAGTTGAATAATTTTAGCTACAATATCTACTCCTCCAGTTGTACCACCAACTAAAAATACTATTCCTAGTCCAATACCTGCGATAA
>CAUSKO010000013.1:0-34608 GCA_963532255.1 uncultured Gemella sp.
TGGAGGAAAAATGTTAATATCAGATTTTAAAGGCTATAAAAAGTCTAGATGGTTAAAAGATTTTGAAAAAATGTCTATCTATTCTATAAGATTAGATCAACTAGAAGAATATATGATAAGTATAGGCGAAAAGAAATTTAGAGCAAAACAAATATTTGATTGGTTGTATAAAAAAAGAATTACTGATTTTTCGGATATGAAAAACATACCAAAATCTTTACAGGAAAAGTTAAAAGATGAATTTGAAATCACAACTTTAAATACTATAATAAAGCAAGAATCAGCTGATGGTACTATGAAGTTCCTGTTCGAGCTTCAAGATAAATTCACAATAGAGAGTGTTTTAATGCGAAATAAATACGGTAATTCTTTATGTGTAACAACACAGGTAGGTTGTCGTATTGGGTGTACATTCTGTGCATCAACACTAGGTGGGTTAAAAAGAAACTTAGAAGCTGGAGAAATTGTTTCACAAGTACTAAAAGTTCAACAAGAATTAGATAAGAAAGGTGAACGTATTTCAAGTATAGTTATAATGGGAATAGGTGAACCATTTGAAAATTATGATGAGATGATGGACTTTATAAAAATAGTAAATAGTGATGAAAGTTTTAATATAGGAGCAAGACATATTACAGTTTCTACATCAGGAATTGTTCCAAGAATTTATGATTTTGCTAATGAAAAAATTCAAATTAATTTTGCTGTTTCCCTACATGCTCCAACAAATGAATTACGAAGTAAAATAATGCCAGTTAATAGAGCATATAATATTGATAAATTAATGGAAGCATTAAGATATTATCAAAAAACTACAAATAGACGTATTACATTTGAGTATGGTTTAATGGGTAAAGTAAACGACCAAAAAGAGCATGCAGAAAAATTATCTGAGATTATTAAAGGTTTAAATTGTCACGTTAACTTAATTCCAATTAACTACGTACCGGAAAGAAATTATGTTAGAACAAGTAAAAACGATATTTTTTCTTTCGAAAAAGTTCTTAAAAAGAATAAAGTTAATGTAACTATAAGAAGAACACAAGGTGATGATATAGATGCAGCATGTGGTCAATTAAGAGCAAAAGAACGAAAAGATGAGGTAAAAGGAGGAATTCCAGATGCCACTAGTATATTCGTATAGTAGTAATAAAGGTAGAAAAAATAGAAACGAAGATGCGGTAAGTGTTGTTAAAAATAAACAAGCAGAGGCTCTAGCCATTATTTGTGATGGAGTAGGCAGTCATAGTAATGCTGCTTATTCAAGTAATTATATAGTGTCAACTTTAGAAAAAGAGTGGCAAGATATGACATTTGCTAATTTTAATAATATGAAAAATTGGCTGTATGATAAAATTGAGAGATTAAATAAAGAATTATTTGAAAAATCTAAATCAAGCAATAAAAAAATGGGGACTACAATTGTTGTCTTAGCAACATTTGATGATAAAGTTGTTGTTTATAATATAGGTGATAGTCGTGCTTATGGAATAACAAGAGATGATGATATGAAAGTAGTAACTGTGGAAGATTCTTTTGTAGGTGCGCTGATAAGTGCTGGTGTAATAACAGAAGATGAAGCAAAAACTCATCCTGAAAAGCATGTACTTACTCAGGCATTAGCAACAAGAGAAAACATTAATTTACATACATTTATAGATGAATTAGCAAATTATGACTATTTTATAATTTGTTCAGATGGCTTAACGAATATGATTGAAAAAGAAGAAATTAAAAGTATTATTCGTAATGAAGAATTATCTGTTGCAGTTGAAAGATTAATTGATCTAAGTGTAGAGCGAGGCGGAGTAGATAACATTTCCGTAGCAATTTTAAATAATTTAAGGGGTGATAGAAATGATAGGTAAAATGATATGTAACAGATATAAAATTTTAGATCATCTCGGGACAGGTGGAATGGCCACAGTATGGTTAGGTTATGATACTATCCTAGATAGAAATGTGGCAATAAAAACTTTTAAAATTGATGCAAATGATGAAGATGCGGTTAAAAGATTTAATAGGGAAGCAAAGGCGGTTACAAGTCTTTCACATCCTAATATAGTTTCTATATATGATGTTGAGAATGAAGGAGATTTTTACTATCTTATTCTTGAATATGTAGAAGGAATGACGCTTAAAGATTATATGGTTAAAAATCCTCGAATGCCTATTGAAACAATTGTACATATATCTAAGCAAATTGCTGATGGATTATGTCATGCACATCAAAATGGAATAATTCATAGAGATATTAAACCACAAAATATTTTAATGAATGAGAATCTTACTTGTAAGATTACTGATTTCGGTATTGCAAGAGCATATGGAGATACTACTCTTACTCAAACTAATCAAATGTTAGGAACAGTGTATTATTTATCACCAGAACAAGCTAGAGGAAATGTTGCAACTGCACAAAGTGATATTTATTCGTTAGGTATTTTAATCTTTGAAATGATTACTGGACAAATTCCTTTCAAAGGAGAATCTGCTGTGGCTATTGCCTTAAAACATCTTCAAGAGGAATTACCAGATATTGATAAATATAGAGAAAATATTCCTCAAAGTGTAAAGAACATTGTTTTAAAAGCAACTATGAAAAATCCTAATGAAAGATATATAAGTTCTAAGGAGTTAGCAGAAGATTTGGTAACTGTTTTAAATCCTGAGAGATTATATGAAAATAAATATACTGGTTTTAAAATTCCAGAGAATAATGCAAATGCTTCATACAATCAGACACAATATATTGATACTCGAAATATTGATCCATATTATGAAACAAATTATTCCGAACCAGAACAATATAATGATTATCAAGAAGAAGAGAATTATAGAAATAATAATTATAGTAGTAACAATAATAACAATAATAATTACAACAACAATGGTAGAAATCAAAAGAGTAGCTATAGTAATTTAAATAATAAAGATAAAAAACAACCATCAAAAGCTAAACATATTATTCTGGCTATGCTATCTATTGTGTTTATTGTTGTAGGTGCATTCTTTGCATATAATTATATTGTAGGTGCTGATAGTGTCTCTGCTCCAGATGTTCGTAATAAAACAGTAGAGGAAGCTAAGGTAACTATAGTTAAAGCTGGATTAGAAGTCGGAGATGTTACTGAGGTTGCAAGTGATGAAGTAAAAGAAAATACTGTAATTGATAGTGATCCTAAAGCTGGGAAAAAAGTAAGAAAAGGATCAAAAGTAGATTTGAGAGTTTCTTCAGGTAAGAAAACAGTCGATATGCCTAACTATGTTGGATTAGATGAAGATACAGCAAAACGAAATGCATCAAAATTAGGATTTAAAAACGTAACTGTAGAGAAAGTTGAAAGTAATAACTATGATAGTGGTAAAGTTGTGGCACAAAATATTTCTGCTGGTTCAGAAATTGTACCAAATGAAAAAGAACTTATACTTCAAGTTTCATCTGGTAAGAAAAAAGTTACTATGCCTAACTTAGTTAATCAATCTAGTCAAGTTGCACAAAGTACTATTGCATCATATGGATTTAGAAATGTAACTTATAAAGAAGAATATTCAGATAAGGAAGCAGGTACTGTAATATCTCAAAGTATTAGAAGTGGTTCTAGTATAGTTCCAGGTGAAGAAAGCTTAGAGATTGTTATTTCTAAAGGTAAAAAACCTTCAAGTACTACTAATAATAGCAATAACAATACTGATGATAAAGACGATTCATCTAATAATAAAAATACTAATAACTTTACTAATAGTAATAATAAAAATAGTAACAATAATTCTAACAGTAACACTACAAATAATAGTAACAATAGTAGTAATACTAACAATAATTCTAATAATAAAAATAACAAAGATTAATTATAATGGAGTGGGATAGTTTTCATCCTACTCCATATATCTTAAAAATTAACGTGGTAATTAGATATGAATATGACATTAAAAAAGAAATTAGAATTCTTACCAGATAGTCCAGGTTGCTATATTTATAGAGATAATATAGGAGAGGTTATTTATGTAGGAAAAGCAAAAAATTTAAAGAATAGGGTAAAAAGTTATTTTACAGGAACACATAATAAAAAAACTCAAGTATTAGTATCTAAAATTGATGATTTAGAATACATTATAGTTAACTCAGAAAAAGAAGCTTTGATTTTAGAAAACAATCTAATAAAAAAATATCGACCATACTTTAATATTAGGTTGAAAGATGATAAAAGCTATCCATATTTAATGATAACAAAGGAAGAAAATCCAAGACTACTTTTAACAAGAAAGTATAAAAAAAATAATAAGAATATTTACTTTGGTCCATATGTAGATATAAAATCAGCAAGTGAGGTAAAGAAAATTTTAGATAAAGTTTATCCTTTACGACGATGTAATCCAGTTGAGAAAAGACCATGTATGTATTATCAAATAGGTGAATGTATAGGGCCGTGTGCTAAAAAAGTATCGCAAGAAGAATATCGTGAAAGAATTCAAAAGATAAAATCATTTTTGAGTGGAGATACCACTGAAATTTTAGATGATTTAAATAACAAAATGAAATTACACATTCAAAATCTAGAATTTGAAGCGGCTCAACAAATTCATTCTTATATAAAATCTATTGAAATATCAATACAAAAACAGATTATCGTAGATAGTAAAAATATTGATAGAGATTACATTGGATTTAGTTATAATGAAGATTATATTTGTATACAAATATTCTTATCGCGTATGGGGAATATCATAGAAAGAAAAGTAGAATATTTTACTTTATATGATACTCCAGAACAAATCCTTTATTCTTATTTAATACAATACTATGCACTAAATAAACTACCTAAAGAAATTTATGTAGATAACCTAGATATTAGTTTACTTCATGATATTCTTGCGACAAAAGTTATTTCACCTAAACGAGGTAATCACAAAAGGATACTAGATACTGTTGTTGAAAATGCAAATTACTTTTTAAATAATAATTTGGAAGTTGAAGAACTAAAAGAAAGGAAATTACAAGTTACTCTTAAAAATATTTCTGAAAAATTAGGAGTTGAATCTATTAATAATATTGATGCATTTGATAATTCGAATATTATGGGAGTGGATGCTGTATCAGTAAAAGTTAATTTTTTAAATGGTAAGAAGAATACTTATAATTATAGAAAATTTAAAATAAAAGAAACCATAGGTATAAATGATATAGAAACTATGAAGGAAGTTCTTTTTAGAAACTACAAAGATAAAAAGACAAATACAGAATTAATTATTGTTGATGGTGCTAAAAATCATTTAAATGCTGCAATAGAAGTCGTTCATGAAAAACTAGGGTTAAATCAAATTAAGATAATAGGCTTGGCAAAGAATGAAAAACATATTACAGAATACATAATAACTGATGATTATGAAATAATAGAGTTTCCTAAAACTTCTTCAGAATATTTATTTTTAAAACAAATACAAGATGAGGTTCATAGATTTGCGATTACTTATCATAGAGCTACTAAAACAAAAAATATGTTCAATTCGAGTTTAGATGACATTGAAGGTATAGGAAAAGTTAGAAAAAATATACTATTAAAATCATTTTCATCAATAGAAGAAATAAAACATGCTTCAGAAGATAAACTCTTATCGTTAGGTATTCCTAAAAATATCATAAAAAAATTAAAGTCAGAATTATAAAAATTAAGTTATCCATATTTTTTAAAAATAGAAGTACGGATAACTTAATTTTTTTGTAATAATCTATAGTAATATCGGAAAAAATATGATATAATAACTTAAGAGATTATAAAACAGTCGAGGAGGCAACTATGAAATTTTTATCGTTTAGTTATAACAATAAAGAGCTATATGGAGTAAAAGTAAAACGTGAAGAAAGTGCATGGGATTTAATTAAAGTATTAGAAGATTTTGATAATGAAGCTATTATTCCAAAAACATTAAGAGAAGCTATTGAAGTGTATGGAGTTTCTTTTATAGAAAAAGTAAGAAAAGTATTAAAACTTGTTGAAAATAATGAAAATGTAGAAAATTATAAAATTTCTTTTGATGAAATTGTGTGGCGTTCTCCAATAACAAGAACTCCAAAAAATGTCCTTTGTGTAGGTCATAATTATGAGGCTCACGTTAATGAATTAGGTGATGAACTTGCAAAAACACCGAAAGATGTACTTATTTTTACAAAATCACCTACAGCTTTAGCAGGAAATAATGAAGTAGTTCCGTCTCATAAATCAATAACTGATAGTTTAGATTTTGGTGGGGAACTAGCAGTAGTTATTGCTAAACCAGGTAAAAATATACTAAAACCACTAGTATTAGATTATATTTTTGGATACACAATAATGAACGATATAACAGCTACAGATCTTCAATATAAACATGGACAATTCTTCCTAGGGAAATCTTTAGAAAAATCGGCTGTAGTTGGTCCATATTTAGTTACAAAAGACGAAGTAAGTTCTCCAGAAGCAATGAGTATAGTTACTAAAGTTAATGGAGAAATCAAACAAAATGCAATGACTTCAGAAATGTTATTTAGAGTAGACGATGTATTATCAGAAATTAGTAAGATTATTCCTCTAGAAGCAGGAGATATTATTGCTACAGGAACACCAGCAGGAGTAGGTTCTGCACAAAAACCTCCTAAATTTTTAAAACAAGGAGACGAAATAAAAATAACTGTTGAAGGAATAGGGACATTAACAACAGTTATTGGCGAATAGAAGAAAGGATAAATCATGGCTAAAAAAGCAAAAGATAAACAGGTTACACATATAGAAAAGGACGATTTAAAAGCACGTCAAGCTGCAATTAATGAGGCAATAAAAGTAATAGAAAAAGAATACGGTAAAGGGGCTATAATGGATATTTCTTCAGAAAATCCAATTAAAGTTGAAGCAGTTTCTTCTGGGTCACTTGCTATTGATTCAGCTCTTGGAATTGGAGGATATCCTAAAGGTAGAATAGTAGAAGTATATGGTCCAGAATCATCAGGGAAAACAACTATAGCTTTACATGCTATTGCAGAAGTTCAAAAAACGGGTGGAATTGCAGCATTTATTGATGCGGAAAATGCACTTGATATAGAGTATGCGAAAGCTTTAGGAGTTGATTTCACGCCAGGTAAATTTTTCTTATCTCAACCTGATAGTGGTGAGCAGGCTTTAGATATAGCTGAAAAGCTAATTTTATCAGGGGCAATCGACATTATTGTTATTGACTCAGTAGCTGCATTAGTTCCAAAAGCTGAGATTGATGGAGTTATGGGTGCAAATCATATTGGTTTACAAGCTAGACTTATGTCACAAGCATTAAGAAAATTAACTGGTCAAATAAATAAAGCAAATACTATCGCATTATTTATAAATCAGCTTCGAGAAAAAGTTGGTGTAATGTTTGGTAGCCCAGAAGTTACAACTGGTGGTCGTGCACTAAAATTTTATTCAACAGTCAGAATTGATGTTCGTAAGGGTGAAGCAATTAAAGGTGCTGATAGTGAGATACTTGGAAATAGAACGAAGATTAAAATTGTTAAAAACAAAGTAGCTCCACCATTCAAAATTGCAGAAGTCGATATTATGTTTGGTGAAGGAATTTCAAAAATTGGAGAAACACTTGATTTTGCAGTTGATTTAGATATTATTAATAAATCAGGCTCATGGTTCTCATATAATGGAGAAAGACTGGGTCAAGGTAGAGAAAATGTAAAAAAAGTATTCGAGGAAAACGAAGAATTATATAATGAAATTTACGATTTAGTAAGGGCAGAAATCTTGAATAAAACAGGAAGTAAAGAATCTACAGCAGATGATGTTGCAGAAGATGAATTAGATTTAGGGATTGAAACTTTAGGTGAGGTAGAATAATAGATATATGAATAAAAGAATATTTAAAATAGTATTATGGTTAATGATATTTGCAATCTTAGCTAGTGGATTCATTTCTGCTATTGCAATTTTCTTATAGTACTATAACGCAACACATAGAAACTCAGAGCTATTCTGAGTTTTTATTTTGAAAATATGTTAGAATATAAATATATAAAAACTAGGAGAAATACAGTGAATTTAGTACAAAATATGAATGAAAATCAGTTGAAAGCTATACTAAAAACTGAAGGTGCTGTAATGGTAATAGCAGGTGCAGGAAGTGGTAAAACTCGTGTATTAACAAATAGAATAGCATACTTAATTTCTGAAAAAAATATTTTAGAGAGTAATATTTTAGCAATTACTTTTACAAATAAAGCTGCTAAGGAAATGAAGGAAAGAATATATGGGTTAGTTGGTGAAACTTCTAAATATATTTGGATTAACACTTTCCATTCAATGTGTGTAAGAATTTTACGCCAACATATAGAATTGCTTGGATATAATAAGAATTTTACTATACTAGATACTAGTGAACAAAAATCTATTATAAAAAGTATTCTTAAAGATTTAAATCTATCTGAAGATTCGTATCAACCTAATAATATATTAAAAATTATTTCAAACTCTAAGAATAGTATGATAAGTGTTAATGATATGCGCAACCAAGCTAGATTTGGTTTTATGAAAAATGTTGCGGAAATTTATGATCATTATCAAAAATATTTAAAGAAAAATAGTGTTCTTGATTTTGATGATTTAATGTTGAAAACTATAGATTTATTTGAAAAACATCCAGAAGTTCTTAGTATTTATCAAAATAAATTCCAATATATACATGTTGACGAATATCAAGATACTAATATGATTCAATATAAACTTATAAAAATGTTATCAGCTGTTCATAGAAATGTTTGTGTTGTTGGTGATGATGACCAGAGTATATATAGTTGGCGTGGTGCATGTAGTGATAATATTATAAACTTTGAAAAAGATTATGATAATGTTTCTGTAATATTCTTAGATCAAAACTATCGCTCTAACTCCACTATTTTAGATGCAGCTAATGCAGTAATAAAAAATAATACTGAGCGTAAAGATAAGGAGCTATGGTCTGAAAATAAGAGTAATAGAAAAATATCTATTTACGGTGCTCTAAATGATAAAGATGAAACTGATGATATAGCAAAAAAAATATTAGAATTAAAAAAAGAAGGAATAAACTATATAGATATTGCGATTTTATATCGTGCCAACTTTTTATCTCGATCAATGGAAAATTCATGTTTAGCATTTGGTATACCATATAAACTTATAGGATCGTTAAAATTCTTACAACGTCAAGAAGTTCGAGATTTACTAGCTTACTTGAATGTTATAGTAAATAGATCAGATGAATTTAGTTTAAGACGAATAATAAACGTTCCTAAAAGAGGAATTGGTGCCACATCAATGGAAAAAATAGATAATTATGCTAATCAGTATGGTTTAACATTATTTGAAGCACTAGAAAATATTGATATGATTGGTGTTTCAAAAAAAATAGTAACTAATGTTCATTTACTAACTAAATTAATAAAAAAATATTCAGAAGTAAAAAATTATTCTATAGATGAATTAATAATTGGTATTTATAAAGATTCAGGTTATGAGAGTATGTTAAAAGAATCATCAGATCCTTATGCTGAGAGTAGAATCGAGAACATATCAGAATTAGTTTCATCAGCTAAACAATTTTCTAGTATGAATGATAGTTTAATTGATTTTATATCTGAAATGTCATTAACATCTGATGCAGATGATGAAAATGTTGAAGATGCGGTAGTTTTATCAACTGTCCATGCTGCTAAAGGATTAGAGTATGATGTTGTCTTTATAATGGGACTTGAAGAGAATTTATTCCCTTCAATAAGAGATGCAGATAATAGTGAAGATGAAAAGAATAAAATGGAGGAAGAACGTCGATTGGCCTATGTTGCGATAACACGCGCTAAGGAAAGATTATATATGTCTTTTGCAAATAGACGTATGCAATTTGGATCAATAAAAATGAATAGACGTTCTCGTTTTATAGATGAGGTGCCAAAAGAACTTATTCATTTAGAATCTGCATTTGGCTCAACTACATCTGAAGAAAAAAATTCAAATGTTGAGGAAGCTACTAAATTTATTAGCAGACTTAGTCCAAAAATTAATATTACTCAGAAGCCTAAATTAAAAAATGATACAAATTATAGTGTCGATGATATAGTAGTACATAAAAAGTTTGGTGAAGGAAAAGTATTAGATATAAAAACTGATAGTGTAAAAGTAGATTTTGATGACGTTGGTGTAAAAATATTACTTATAGAATATGCTAACTTGACTAGAAAGGACTAGTACTTAATGAAACAAAAAAAAGAAGAAATTTTCAAACTTGTAAAATTATTAAATAAGTATTCATATGATTATTATGTAGAAGATAATCCACAAGTAAGTGATACTGAATATGATACACTTTATAAGCAACTTGAGAAATTAGAACAAGAATATCCAGACTTAATTCAAGAAAACTCTCCTACACAAAGAGTTGGAGACGTTGTTTTATCAGAATTTGAAAAAGTAACACATAAGGTTCCTATGCTAAGTTTATCAAATACTTTTTCAACTGAAGAGTTAAAAGATTTTGATAATCGTATTAAAAAAATAATTCCTAATAAAAGTATCGAGTACATTTGTGAGTTAAAAATAGATGGGCTTGCTATATCAATTAATTATGAAGATGGAAAATTAGTAAGTGCTGCAACTCGTGGAGATGGTACAATAGGAGAAGATGTTACAGAGAATATAAAAACTATATTTTCTATTCCTAAAATATTAAAAGATATTAAAACATTTGAAGTACGTGGTGAAGTTTATTTACCTAAGAAGTCATTTAATATATTAAATGACGAACGTAAAGCAAATAATGAGGTATTATTTGCTAATCCAAGGAATGCAGCTGCTGGTTCATTAAGGCAATTAGATTCAAAAATTACTGCTCAAAGAAGATTATCTGCTTTTATTTATTCAATAGTTGGGGATAATTCTATAGAATCACAAAAACAGGCATTAGAAACTGCTAAGGAATTAGATTTGCCAGTAAATGATAATTTTAAACTTTGTAAAAATATTGATGAAGTTCTAAACTATATTGAGTATTGGGATTTAAATAGAAAGAATTTACCTTATGAAATTGATGGAATAGTAATAAAAGTAAATTCTTATAAACTTCAAGAAGAAATAGGTTACACACAAAAAAGTCCACGTTGGGCTACAGCTTTTAAGTTCCCAGAAGAAGAATTAGCAACAAAATTATTAGATGTTGAGTTAAGTGTAGGACGTACTGGAATTATAACTCCAGTAGCACAGCTAGATCCTATTGTAATTTCTGGTTCAACTGTCTCTAAAGCATCATTACATAATAAAGATGTTATAGAAGAATTAGATATACACATTGGAGATATGGTAATAGTTAAAAAAGCTGGTGAAATAATACCGAAAGTTGTTAGAGTATTAAAGGATTTAAGGATAGAAGATTCAAAAAAATACATAATGCCTAATCATTGTCCATCATGTAATTTTGAAATTGTTTCAAGAAAAGATGATCCATTTATTAGATGTATTAATCCTGATTGTCCTGATCAAAATATAAGAAAAATTATTCACTTTGCTTCAAGGGATGCGTTAAATATTGAAGGACTTGGGGATAAAGTAGTAGCTACTCTTTATGAACAAGGTATAATTTCTCATACAATAGATTTATTTTCTCTAGAAAAAGAGAAACTAGTAGCTTTGGATAGAATGGGAGAAAAATCAGTAGATAATTTGATAAAAGCTATTGAAAATTCTAAAAATAGTTCATTAGATAAAGTTATTTATGCATTAGGAATTTTAAATGTTGGAAAAAAAGCTGCTAAAATATTAGCTGAAAAATATTTAAACTTAACTAATCTATTAACAGCAACAGTTGATGAATTAATTAATTTACCAGATATTGGATTAATTACAGCAGAATCTATTATTGACTATATATCGAATGATACAAATATTAAATTTATAAATGATTTAATTTCAATCGGTATGAATCCACAATATGAAATTCAAGAGATTGAAGAGAATATATTATTTAGTGGTAAAACTGTTGTTTTAACAGGTAAATTAGCTGATTTAACAAGAAATGAAGCAAAAGAGTATCTAGAAAAATTAGGAGCTAAAGTTACAGGAAGTGTAACTGCAAAAACCGACTTTGTTTTAGCCGGAGAAAAAGCTGGATCAAAATTAAAAAAAGCAGAACAATTAGGAATTCAAGTAATAAGTGAAGAAGAATTTATTTCTATGATAGGAGAGATGAGAATTAATGGATAATAAATTACCGTATAAAGTCTTTGGTTTAGTAATAGCATTTGTTTCAATAATTACTTTTTTTATAATGAATTATAATGCTGTTCCTGTATCATTTATATTTTTCACATTAAAACTTCCATTAACATTAGTATTTTTTACATGTTTCTTTTTGGGAGCAATAATAGTGAGTATTTTTTGGTATCAAAGATATAAAACATTAGAAAGAAAATATGAAAGAACGTCTAAATTATTATTTAGTAAAGAAAAATTAGAAGATGAATAGTTATTAAAATTTTAATAATAGATTAGAAGAATAGAGGCGAAAAAATGGGACTTAAGTATAATTGGAATTATCCCAAATATGATGAAACTTTTTTGAGTAATTTAAAAGAATATAATATATCTGAAAATATTGCTAAAATACTCGATTCTAGAGGTATTAATAAAATTGATGAAGTAAAAAAATATTTTTCTGATGAATATGAGGAAGGCTATGATCCTTTTTTAATGCATGATATGAATCGAGCAGTAGAAAGAATAAATAATGCTATTGAAAATGAGGAAAAAATACTTGTTTATGGTGATTATGATGCTGATGGAATTACTTCTACTGTTCTGCTAGTAGAAACTTTAGTTTCACTAGGAGCTGATGTATCTTCTTATATTCCTAATCGTTTTGACGAAGGATATGGTCCTAATAAAGATGCTTTTACTAAAATAATTAAATCAGGTATTAGTCTTATAATTACTGTGGATAATGGTATAGCAGGAGTTGAGGAAGTAGATTTAGCTAATAGCCTTGGTTGTGATGTTATTATTACTGATCACCATAAAATTCAAGATGAAATTCCAAAAGCATATGCAGTTATTCATCCAGAGCATCCAGAGGGGCAATATCCATTTGGTAAATTAGCTGGGGTGGGTGTGGCTTTTAAATTGGCGCATGCATTGTTAGAAATATATCCTGATTTTTTACTAGATTTAGTGGCTATTGGAACTGTTGCAGATATGGTTTCTCTTACAGATGAAAACAGAATATTTGTAAAACAAGGAATAGAGTTACTAAATGAAGATCCACGTATAGGAATCAAAATGTTATTAGAATTATCTAATATTACAACTAATATTGATGAGCAAACTATCGGATTTTATATTGCACCTAAGCTGAACTCAATAGGGAGAATGGATAGTGCAAAGGTAGGATTATCATTTTTAATGGCAGAAGATGCTTCTGTTGCTAAATCTTTAGCAGAACAAATCGAAGAGTATAATGTTCAAAGAAAAGAGATAACGGAAAATATTGTTAAGGATGTTATCGAAACTATTGAAAACAGTGATATAAAAAATAAGAGTGTAATAATGGTCTCTGGAGATTATCATGAAGGGGTACTAGGTATTGTTGCTTCTAATATTGTTGAGAAATATCATAGACCTGTACTAATTATGAACAATAAAGAGGGAATTTTAAAGGGGTCTGCAAGAAGTGTATTTGATTTTAATATATACACTGCAATTAATAAAATAGGAGACAAATTTAAAGCCTATGGAGGGCATACACTTGCAGCTGGATTTTCTTTTGATGAAAAGAATTTTAAGGAAATAGAAGAGGCATTATGTGATGAATTTAATAATTATAAAAATAATAATGAACTAAAATCCACTAAAAATATTGATATTGTTACTAGTTTAGAAGAAGTTAGTTACCAATTTTTAAATTCATTAGAGATGTTAAAGCCTTTCGGTATGGATTTTGAAAAACCGAGCATTTTATTGGAAAATGCTAGAGTTATAGAAAAAGTGTATTTTGGTACAGATAAACAATACTTACGTTTAACAATAGCCGATGAAGTAGGAAGTTTAGAATGTATTAGTTTTAAGGATAATACAATATTTGAGGTTGTAGATATTAATGATACAATTGACTTACTTTGTACTATAGATAAAAATTACTTTAATGGAAGAACAAAGTTACAAGCGCATATTATAGATATGAAAGTTAAAGAATTTTTATTTGAGGATTTTAGAAATATTGATTTTGATATTACGTCACTTAGTAAAGATTCACTAAAATTATCAAAATGTTTAGATAATAAAGCAGAGAATTTCTACTGTTACAATGATATAGACAGTATAGAGGGAGAATATTCTAAAATTTATCTTATAGATATACCACATTCGTTAAATGTTATTAACAAGATTATAAATTTAGGACCAAAAAAAATATATTTAATTTGTAATGATAAACAAATAATGTCCGAAGTTTATCAAATAGATAAATCAAGATTAATTAAATTATTTAATGTGATTTTAAACACTCAAAATAAACAAGTAAATATATCACAGCAATTAGATAATTTATTAAGTCTTCTTAAAACAAATACAAATAGTTTAAAAATTATGATTCAAATTTTTCAAGAGTTAGATTTAGTAAAAGTTGAGAATAATATAATTAAATTAAATTCAAATTATGAGACTGTAGATCTTAGAAAATCATCTATGTATATTAAAATGGAGAATATTTTTGAAGTTGAAAGATTACTTTTAAAAGATTCTATTGTAAATATTAATAAACAATTTGAAAATAAATAAAGTTTAAAAAAAGGATTAACTAAAATATTTTTTAGTTAATCCTTTTTATATTAATACAAAATATATTTCATAAATAATATATACAGTAAATACAATTAATAAAAAGTTCACATATATACGTAAGTTATCTCTTAAAAATAGTGATAAGAAATTTATTATTATTACACCTACTATAGCACCTAAAGTATTAGTAATTAAATCAGTTATATCAGGATAACCAATTTTAAATACATACTGTGTACCTTCATAAATTAGACTTAATAAAAATCCTAAAAATATAGCACTAATACCCGAGCGTTTTGGATTTAAAACCTTAATATATATACTAAATGGAATGAAAAATACTATATTTAAAAGTACTTCCATTGGATCAAAATTACCGTTCCTAAATGGAACTAAATTAATAGATCTCCATGTAACACCGGGATGAAGTAGTAGTTTTGGATTATCCAACCAGCTAAGATTACTACTTTTTAATAAAGACCAGTCCATTTTTGCTACTATTACCCAAGTTAATATAAAAAGATATATAAAAAATAAGGATAAAGATAATTTCTTACTGTTTAAAAATGCTTTCATAATATCTTGCCTTTCTAATTGACATTATATTGGTCGATTTTATCATAAAAGACTAAAACCAACTTAAATTATAATTTTAAAAAATTAAATAATTAATATTAATTAATAACTGACTAAGGTATAATTACTATATTAATATATATTTTAGGAGTTTTCAAGTAATGTATAGATTAAAAAAATACTAACTTTAAGTATATTTGCTTTATTTTTACTTTTTATATCTGGATGTGATAGTTCTAAAAATTTACTTCTTGGTGAATGGAATGCAGAAAAAGAAATTGATGTAAATGATATTGTAAAATTTGATAATGATAAAATGACAATAAACAGTAAAGAATATAATTTTAAGATAAAATTAATTGAGAATAAGAATGACGTTATATATTATAAAATTGAAATAGATGGTGAGTTGTTTACAGTTTTATTCTTATTTAAGGAAGATAGAAATATTGCTTATATGATGCATAATATAACAGAAGGCAGAGTAGTTTATTCTATGCGTAAAGTTAGTAATAAAAATAAATTAAGTAATATATAAACTTTTAAGAATAAAATATTAAATTGAATATAAAAGAAAAATATTATAAATTCTATTTTAAAATTGATTTAAATATTCTTATTCTTTTTTAGTTTCATAATCCCTACTTATATGATATAATAACTACGTTAAGAAAACTTTTAGGAGATTAATAAATAGATGAATTTAGAAAAATATATTTCAATCGTGGAAGATTGGCCAAAAGAAGGTATTAGTTTTAAAGATATTACTACATTAATGGCAGATGGTGAAGCATATAAATATGCAACAGATCAAATAGTAAATTATGCTAAAGAAAGAAAAGTTGATGTTGTAGTAGGCCCAGAAGCTCGTGGATTTATTATAGGATGTCCTGTATCTTATTCATTAGGTATAGGTTTTGTTCCTGTTAGAAAACCAAATAAATTACCTCGTGAAGTAATTAGCTATCAATATGACCTAGAATACGGTAGTAACACTTTAACAATGCATAAAGATGCTATTAAACCTGGTCAACGAGTATTAATTACCGATGATTTATTGGCAACTGGTGGAACAATTGAAGCAACTATAAAATTAGTAGAAGAATTAGGAGGAATTGTAGTAGGTATAGCGTTCTTAATCGAATTAGATGGACTAAATGGTATGGACAAACTACAAGGTTATGACGTTCTTACATTATTAAAAATGTAATCTACTATATCAAATATTATATGACATTTGAACTATTAGAAAAAACATATCTAAAAAATATAAATACTGATGCTTATTTATATAAGCATGAAAAAACACAAGCAAAACTTGTATTTTTAAAAAATGATGATATAAATAAGAGTTTTAGCATAAGTTTTAAAACTGTCCCTTACAGTGATAACGGTATTTTTCATATTTTAGAGCATTCTGTTTTATGTGGTTCAGCGAAATATCCTGTAAAAGAACCTTTTGTAGAATTACTTAAAGGTTCTTTTAATACATTTTTAAATGCTATGACATTTCCTGATAAAACTATGTATCCAGTATCATCTAAAAATGAAAAAGATTTGGAAATACTTATGGATATATACTTAGATGCAGTATTCAATCCAAATTTAAAAAATAACTCAAATATTTTGGCACAAGAAGGGTGGCATTATCATCTAGAAGATAAAAACGATGAACTTATTTATAAAGGTGTTGTTTATAACGAAATGAAGGGTGCATATTCTTCTGTAGATGAGGTATTAGATCAGTATGTAACTGAACATTTATTTAGTGATACTTCTTATAAATATTCATATGGAGGTAAGCCAGAAGCTATTCCTACTATTACTCAGGAAGAGTTTCTAAGTACTTATGATTATAACTATCACCCAAGTAATAGTTATATTGTTTTATATGGAGATATCAATGTAGAACAATATCTTGATCATATTGATAGTTATTTAAATAGTTATGAATATAGAGACTATTCTAGTTATAAACTTAGTAGACAAAATAATTTTAGTAATGAAATAAAAAGACATGAATACTTCAATGAAGACGTAAAAGATAAAGCGTATGTAGCATACAATTATATACTAGGAGATAGTAAAAAATTTAGTGAAATCGAAAATATAGATATAATCGATGACATTCTATTAGGAAGTAGTAATACTGAATTTAGAAAGTTTTTTATAGATAATGGAATCTGTGAAGATGTATATAGTTATTTACAAAAAGACAGAAAAGAAACTGTTTATTCTATTATTTTTAAATATGTTAATGACGATAAACTGCCTGAATTAGATACACTATATAAAAATATGCTTGCTAAAATTATAAATAATGGATTTGATTATGAACAAGTTCAGGCATCTATTAATAAAAAAAATTTTAGTATAAAAGAAGAAGTAAATAAAACATCATCGCCCAAAGGGGTATCTTATGCTATAAGATTATTACGTACATGGTTATATGATGATAGTGATATTTTTAAAGCATTTGATTTAGATAGTATGATTGATAGCTTACAACAAAATTGTGATAAAAAGAACTATGAAAATTTAGCTAAACAGTTTATCTTAGAAAATAATAAACAAGCAATAATTCACTTAATACCTACAACTGTTAAAGAAAATAAAGAAAAGGACCTAACAGAATATAAAGCTTCATTATCAACAGAGCAAATCGTGAAAATTATAGAAGATACTAAAAAACTGCAAGAATGGCAAAACACTCCTGATAAAAAGGAGGATTTAAATAGAATTAAATGTGTAGAAGCAAGTGAAGTTGCATTGAAAAACCCATTTACTGAAACTTCATTTGAAAAAGTAGGAAGTATTAATTTTGCGCACTTTGATACTGTAACAAATGGAATTTCGTATTCTAAATTCTTATTTGATATCACAGACTTTACTATTGAACAAATTCAATATTCATCTCTACTAACATATTTATTATTTAATTTTAATACTAAAAATAAAACTGAAGCTGAAATTATTAAAGATATTGGATTTAATCTAGGTGGACTAAGTTCGTATGTTGATGTTATAAGAAAGTATCAGAGTGATGAGTGTGAAGTTAAATTTATTATTACTGCTAAAAACTTAGTTGAGAAGAGTAAAGAATTAGCAAGTATTTTAGAGGAAACAACATTAAATGTTGATTTCAGCAATAAAGAAGCTTTGTATAATGTTCTTTTAGAAATTAAGTTAATGTTAGAAAGTAAATTTAAAAATTCAGGTCATGCATTTGTTGCAAGACGAATTAGCAGCTATTACAATCCTCAGAGTAAGCTAGCTTCTTATCATAGTGAATATGAGTTCTACTTATTTATTTTAGATTTATTAAATAATTTCGAAACAAAATCTAGTGAAATTGTTAATCAATTAAATACAATTTCAAATTTAATATTTAGTAGTTCTAGAGTACTAATAAATTTTGTGGGTAACGAAGAAGAGTATTCAAACTATAAAAAAGAGATTTCAGTGTATACTGATAAAATGTATATTGATACTAAAAAGCAAGATGGGTTTACACTGAATTTTGAGACTCCAGGATATTCTGAAGGATTTTATTTTGATTCTCTAGTACAGTATGTTGGATTAGGTTACAACATCGATAATTACTCTGGTAGCTATCTTGTTTTAAGACATATTTTAAGTTTAGATTATTTATGGAATAATATTCGAGTGAAAAATGGAGCATACGGTGCAGGAGCTATATTCAATGCTTTTGGTGACTTTAATTTATGGTCTTATCGTGATCCAAATTTAAAAGAAACACTGGATATTTATTACAATATAGACAAATATATTAAGAATTTTACATCTGATGATAAAGAAATGAATAAATATATTATTGGTACATTAAATACATTAGATGTAATTATGTCTCCAAGTGCACTAGCAACATATTCTTTAAACTTATATCTTACTAATTCACCATTTACAAAATATGATCAAATTGTTGAAGAAATAAAGAATACAAATGTAGATGATGTTAATATACTTTCAAGTAATTTTGCTAATATGAAAGATAAGGCATATTCATGTGTGCTTGGATCAAAAGAAAAAATATTATCTAACTCAGATTTATTTAACAAAACAATTGAGATTAAATAGAAAGGAACATAAATGAGAGTTCGAAATAGAGCAGATGCAAGAGAGCGTCTTGAAAATAGTCCGGTTGTTTTTTTACAACCCAAAGATAATAAAGGGAAATGGAAAGAAATATTTGGGAATAATAATCCGATTCACTTAGAAATCGGAAGTGGTAAAGGGAAATTTATCCACACATTGGCTGAAATAAATCCAGATATTAATTTCATTGCTATGGAAGCACAACCTACGGTATTGACATTTCTCCTAGATAAAGTTGAAGAAACTCATAGAGAAAATCTAAAGCTTATATCAGGGAATGCAGAAGACCTATTGGAGTATTTTGCAGATAATGAAGTGGACCAACTATATCTTAATTTTTCAGATCCTTGGCCTAAAACAAGACATGAGAAACGTCGTTTAACGTATCATACATTTTTAAAACGCTATGAGACAATTTTAAATAATAATAAAAAGATTGTACAAAAAACAGATAATCAAGGGCTATTTGAGTATAGCTTAATGAGTTACGCTAAGTATGGTTTTACATTTAATAGATTATCTTTAGACCTAACAAATAGTGTTTATGAAGAAGATAATGTTCATACTGAATATGAAGATAAGTTCATAAAAAAAGGGAATAGAATTTTCATGGTAGAGGCTATAAAAGTAAAATAGAATTCTAAGTTTACATAAAAATAATTATGTAAACTAGTTGAGTTTTATATTATTTTTGTATAGAATTGCCAATATATCTTGATTTTAAAAAAAAATTTAATTATAATAATATTAGTATAAATTAAAGGAGAAATAGAAATAATGATATCAGTTAATGATTTTAAAACTGGAGTAACTATCGAAGTTGATGGTAACATTTGGAAAGTAATGGAATTCCAACACGTTAAACCTGGTAAAGGAGCTGCATTTGTTCGTTCAAAATTAAGAAATATGCGTACTGGTGCAGTTAATGATAAAACATTTAGAGCTGGTGAAAAAGTTGCTAAAGCTCAAATTAATAATCAAAAAATGTCATACCTTTATTCTACAGGTGAAGCATATGTATTTATGGATAATGCTACATTTGAACAAATTGAAGTTCCAGAAGCACAATTAGAACATGAATTAAACTTCTTAAAAGAAAATATGGAAGTATCTATTTTAATGTTTGGTGATGAAATCTTAGGAATTGATTTACCTACAACTGTAGAATTAGCTGTAACTGAAACTGAGCCTGGAGTAAAAGGTGATACTGCTCAAGGTGCTACTAAAGCTGCTACAGTAGAAACAGGATATACTTTACAAGTACCTCTATTCGTGAAAGAAGGTGATGTGTTAGTTATTAATACATCTGAAGGTACTTACGTATCTAGAGCATAATTTTAAAATGAAAAGAACCCTTTATATTATTATAGGGTTCTTTTTCTTATTAATTAACTAATTTACATTGTTTAACTATATAATAGAATAAGCTAAAATCTTTACTTATCTTTTTATTTGATGTTATAATTTCCTAATGAATAGATTAAGGAGATTATAATGAAATTTGAAAGAATAATAATTAGTACTGGTATTATTATCTATTTTACCATTGCTATACTAATTGGCTTATTTTCTTATAAATTATTGTTAGTTTTTTTAGGAATAAGCACATTAATATTTTTAATTACAAAATTGCATTTTGAGCCGTTTCTATCAATTTTAATAGTTGCTATTATTCTTGGTTTACTATTAGGATTAACTCCTAATACATTGATAGATTCTATAGAGAAGGGGACTGGCTCTCTTTTAGGACACCTATCATTAATTCTTGGTTTAGGAGCGATGTTCGGAAGAGTGTTAGAAGTGTTAGGAGCAGTAGAGATTACTTCAAAAAAAATGATAAGTATATTTGGAATAAAACAAATACAATTAGGTTTACTTATATCTGGAATGTGTATTAGTTTTTCACTATTCTTTGATGTAGCATTTATATTAGTAATACCTATAATTTTAGCTGTTGCAAAGGAACTTAATATTGAAAAAATATACCTTGCTTTACCAGCTAGTATAGGTGTTTTAACTATTCATGCATTATTCCCTCCACACCCTAGCCCAAGTATTATAACAAAGGCATTTAATCTTAATATGGCAGAGGTATTCTTCTATGGTTTGATTGTAGCTATACCAACAGCTTTAATTGGAGGTTTAGCTCTTACAAATTCTAGAATTATTAATACAAATACTAATAATGCTAGAATGAATAAAACATTAAATGTTTTAGAAACTAGTAGTAAAACTATGAGTTCAAATTTTGCTATTGTATTAATGCTACTTCCTGTTTTATTAATAACAATACCAACTATTATTTTGGGATTATCAAACAATTTACCTGAATTAATTAGATCAGTATTAATTATAATAAGTAACCCAGTAACTGCTTTACTTATTAGTTTACTCATAGCAATTGTTAAGTTAATGACTTCAAAAGGACTAAGAATAACTAGTATCGTACCATTACTTAGCGATTCAATAAAAACAATTGCTCTCGTACTTTTAATAAATGGAGCTGCAGGTGGTTTAAAACAAGTACTTGTAGATTCAAAAGTTACTGATGAAATAGTACAAATTACTAATGATTTGAATTTATCACCCATTATAATCAGTTTTTTAGTAGCCGCATTACTTAGAATTTCCCTAGGAAGTGCAACTATTGCAGCTATTACAACATTGGCTATAGTTGAACCACTTATACCTAATATTTCATATTCTGCGGTATTCATCATGTTAAGTATTGCATCAGGAAGTATGTTTTGTTCTCATGTAAATGATCCAGGTTTTTGGTTATTTAAACAATATTTAAATTTAGATTTTAAAACAACCTTTAAAACGTGGACATTAGGCACTTCAGTATCGTCATTAATAGCGTTTATTATAATATTAATAATAACTTCGCTTACATAAAATATTTTATAATATTTTTGTTCTTTTACTTGATATTTATGTTAAGGTATGTTATATTATATCTTGTGTATGTAGTAAATGTTATGAATAAACTATTTCCAAAAGGAGGATTAATTCATGGCAAAAGTTTGTTACGTAACTGGACGTAAAGCTCGTTCAGGAAATACTCGTTCACACGCGATGAACGCATCAAAAAGAAAATTCAAAGCTAATCTACAAAAAGTAACAATTTTAGTAGATGGACAACCTAAAAAAGTTTGGGTTTCTGCTAGAGCTTTAAAATCTGGAAAAGTTGAGCGTGTATAATAAATAACGATAAACTTTAAGCTATCTAAGGAAACTTAGATAGCTTTTTACATTTTTTTAATAAAATTAGTTAAAAAATATACAAAAAATCAAAAACAGCCATTTAAATCGTTTCTGAGCGTGATGCATTATTTTTGGATAAATAGTACTAAAAATATTTTTAGAAAGCTTATATGACGTTTAACGAGGTCGGAAATTGAGTTATATTTTAAAATATATAAAATATCAGAAAAATAATCGTATATACAGTAAAAATATAAAATTAACATAATTATTTTGAAGATTTATAACTTTTATATATTGTAAATAACTTTAAACTAAAAATGGTAAAAATAATAAACGATTTATGTAATTGTTAAAATATTATGTAATGTTGAAAAGGGAGTTTAAATAAAATAGTTATTTTAAAATTAAAATTTTCTAGAAGAATAATATGAAAGTTAATTAGGTGAAAAAATATAATAAAAAAAAGAAGTTACAATTGATTAATAACAATATAAAAATTGATTGAGTAGTTTAATGATATATTTTATAAATAAAAATATCTAAATTTAAAGTAGTTTCAAATAGGTAGTATACAAACTATTGATTAAGATTATAATATATGATATAATATATTTGTTCGTATAATACATATTATATGTATAATTAAAATATATAAGGAGAATGTAGTAATACCAATGAATCAGCGTGATTATTATAAAAATAAAATAAATAAAATACTTCATGAGTTCCCAGATTATATAGATGATTTTGTCGATACATATTATGATACTTTATCTCCACTTACATTATATAGATACTTGGAAACATACAAAAACTTTCTTTTATGGACCATTCGTGAAACTATTTCATCGGCTGACGATATTAAAGATGTTGAATTAAGTGTCCTAGAAAATATATCAAAAAAAGAAATGGAAAGTTATTTTAAAAGCTTAGCTCGTGAACAAGTTAATGGTAAATATAGATCACAGACTACAGTTAATAATTATAAAGCAGCTATGAGATCTTTATATAAGTTTTTAACTGTAACAAGTGAAACTGAACAAGGACGAGCATATTTTGAACGAAATGTAATGTTAAAAATACCTATTACACGAGTAAAAGAAACTTTATCATCAAGATCAAAAAAAATATCTGAAAAGATATTTCTTGATTCTCAAGATGAAGAATTTCTTAATTTTGTTGAAAATGAATATGAGCAAAATCTATCTAAGCATGCTAAAAGCTTCTTCTTAAGAGATAAAGCACGTGACTTAGCTATACTTACTTTATTTCTTAAAAGTGGTATCCGTGTTAATGAGCTTGCTAATTTAAAAGTTAAGGATATTGATTTTTTAAATAGTGAAATAAATGTTATACGAAAAGGAAATAAGACAGATACAGTAATAATTACACAGTCTGCCTTAGATAAGCTAAATAGTTATTTTGAGTCGTTAGCTTTTAAATTAGAGCGTGAGGACTACGTATTTGTTAATAAAAATAAAAAAGGACTATCAATAAGAGCCATACAAAAACTAGTAATGAAATACACTGACGCATTTAATGTACCTATGTCCCCTCACAAACTTAGACATAGTTATGGTACTAAACTTGCTCTTAAAACTAATGGAAATATTCCGATAATAATGACTCAGATGGGACACTCTAACAGTGATACTTCAATGCTTTATATTAATGAATCTAAGAAAATTATTAAACAATCTATTGATAAATTAGATGAATAAAGAAATATAAAAGTATAGTTTACATAAATGTTAATATGTAAACTATACTTTCTGTATTTTTTGAAATAATATAGAATCTAGGAAAAAAACAAACTATAGTTTACATAAAATTACTTATGTAAACTATAGTGTTTTTCAATTTCTTTTATAAGTTTTGTTTTACCATTAGTATAAGATTCTCTATCATATTTATACTTAATTTCAAGATCTAATTTTAATTTTTCATATCTTTTAGCTATTTCTGGATTTCTCAATAATATATCTTTAAAATATACTTCATTTATATCCCCTTTTTTTCTTACGTGCAAATGAAATACTTTTTCTAAGAAACCATCTTCTCCATAACCTTTAACTAGAAATGAACTATTATTTTCAATCCAGCGTAACTCCCAATCTGTAGAGAGCAAGTTTATTATATCATTAAAATTCTTATTATCAAGGACCTCAATAAGAATATCTACTATATTTTTTGAATAAATATATGGTATTGCCGTACTTCCAATTTGATATATATTGATTTGATACACACCTAAAAGTTCTAATATGTTATCTTTTTCTTCTTTATACCATTCTCTCCATACATTATTATGTGGTACTAATACTATTGGAAATTTTTTTTTAAAATTCTCATTATTTAATATATTTTTTGTCATAGTATACTCCTTAAAAAAAGAATGTTAGGATAGAATCTTCTATCGCTAACATTTTATTTAAATACATGAATTGAATTTTTAAAATATTCTATTCCTGAAAGAATAGTTAATATTACTGATATCCATAATATTATATAATCCAATTCAAAGTTCCATGCGTTGAATATAGGATTACCTAATAAGATTAGTACTATTGCAACAAGTTGGCTAATTGTTTTTAATTTTCCTAACATTCCGGCTGGGATTACTTCTCCCTTCTCTACTGCTAGTAGTCGTAATCCTGTTACTGCAAATTCACGTGCTATAACAATTACAACCATCCAACTTTGCATCAATCCTAACTCAACCATTACAATAAAAGCACTTCCTACAAGAAGCTTATCTGCAAGAGGATCTAAAAATTTCCCCATATTAGTAATTAAGTTATATTTTCTAGCTAAGTAACCATCTACAAAGTCTGTAATAGCAGCAACTATAAAAATTAATGCTGCAATAAAAATATTTAGTTTGATTGGTCTTCCATTTACAATAGATACTGTACTATCTCCCATATTAAATAGTAAACAGAATATAAATACTGGAATCAGAATTGTTCTGAATAAAGTAATTCTATTTGGTAAATTCATTTAAACTGATACCCTTCTATAATTTTATTTAATAAAAATTTTTATTTCAATTTAATTATATCATAAACTAAATTTGTGAACAATAGTAATTAATAGTAATACAGAAAAAAGAGAAAATAATAAATATTTCCTCTTTTAAATGAATTTGTAATTATTATTCTGTTGTTGGAGTTACTGGTGCTGGTGCAGGAGTAGCGGTAGTATTAGAAGATGAACTATTGTTTCTTACAGTATTAGAAACATTAGAATTCTGAGTAGCCCTTCTTGTTGTTTGTGCTCTAGGTGTAGCTTGCTGTTGAGAAGCTTGGTTAACTTGATTTTCACTTTGTGTTTCTTGAGGTGTACTAGAAGCTTGTTCTTGTGTTACTGCTGGTTGAGGAGCTACATTATTGTTTAAAGCGTTATCTATGTCAGCTAAAATAGTATTAACTTTTTCTTCATCTTCAAAAATATCAATACCATTTTTTGTTACAAAAGTCTTTAATTCTTCTAATTTATTTCTAGAATTTTCTACTTTTTGAGAATCCTCTAAAGATTGACCGTCTAATGTATTATCTTTAATTGTATTATTAATTGTTTTTTTCAATTCATCTTTCATATGAGAAACTGCATCTTTATACTTAGTACTAATTTCTTCATCGTTAGATTTTAATATCTCATTTTTATCATTAATAAATTTTTTAAATATCTCATATTTTTTATTTAAATTATTTTCATTATCGAAACTTGTTGTAGTGCTAGTAATTAATGTAATTTGACTATTCTTAGTATTATCTACCGGAGTCTTAGTAATCTCAACTTTTTGACTATTGTAGTCCTTTTGTTTTTGATAAGCATATGCAGATAATCCAGTAACTACTAATAACATTATTACATTTAATATTATTATAAATTTATTATTTTTCAAAATACTTTACCTCTCTATTAATTTAACTCATTATTGTGAAATTACATTAAATTATATTTTAGATTTTATTCATAATCTTCTGCAAATTCTTTTTCTAAAAATACTTTTCTTGGTTTACTTCCATCTACAGGACCAATATAACCATCTTCTTCTAACATATCAATAATTCTTGCAGCTCTATTATACCCTATTTTAAAACGTCTTTGTAGTAAAGAGGCTGAGGCCTTTTGAGTTTTTGCTATAAATAAAAGTACTTCTTTGTATAAAGGATCAGCTTCATCGGCAGAAGAACCTCCATTTTGAGAGCTAACTTCACTTGGCATCATATTAGGATCATATTGAGCCTCTGATTGACTTTTTACAAAATCAACAACTTTTTCCACTTCATCATCTGATAAAAATGCTCCTTGAATTCTAACAGGTTTGCTAGAATCTGCGGACAAGTATAACATATCTCCTTTTCCAAGTAGTGTTTCTGCCCCAGATTTATCTAATATTGTTCTAGAATCGATGCTAGAACTTACAGCAAATGCAATTCTTGATGGAATATTAGTCTTAATTACTCCCGTTATGACATCAACCGAAGGTCTTTGTGTTGCAATAATCATATGTATACCAGCTGCTCGAGCTTTTTGAGCAATACGTGCTATTGATTCTTCTACCTCTTTAGAAGAAACCATCATAAGGTCAGCAAGCTCATCAATAATAACAACGATATAAGGAAGTTCTTTGTAATCAGGGTCTTTTTCAGCTATTTTATTATAACCTTCAATATTTCTTACTCTTGTTCTAGCAAATTCTCTATAACGACTTTCCATTTCTAAAACTACTTTATGCAGTACATCGGCAGCCTTTAATGGATCTGTAACGACTGATGTAAGTAAATGAGGGATACCGTCATAAATAGATAATTCTACCATTTTCGGATCAATCATTATAAGTTTAACTTTATCAGGTTTGTTTTTTAGCAATATACTAGTTATTATAGTATTTACACAAACAGATTTACCACTACCTGTTGAACCAGCAATAAGTAAATGCGGAGTTTTATCAATTCTAGTGAACATTGATTCACCAGATACATCTTTACCTAACGCTACTGATAATGGAGAATTATCTTTATCATTGACAAAAACTTCTTTCATAGTAACTAATTCATTAACAGTATTTGGAATTTCTATACCTATTAATGATTTACCAGGTATTGGTGCTTCTATCCTTACATCTTTTGCAGCAAGATTTAAAGCTATATCATTACTTAGATTTACTATTTTGCTAACTTTAGTACCAGGAGTTGGTAATATTTGGAATTGAGTTATTGAAGGACCTACTATGGCTTTTACAATTTTTACTTCAATACCAAAATTATTAAATGTACTTTGTAGAATTTTAGATTTTTCTACAATGTCCCCTTTAGTTACTGTTTGTTTTTTAGATGGATTGTTTAGTAAAGAAATTGGTGGTAGTACATAGTTATCATAAGATTCTTCATTAACTTCAATCTTATCTTGTGTTGGTGTTATAACCTCTTTTTCCTCTTTTATAACTCTTTTTCTAGAAGGTCGTTCTGGTGGAATATCTATCTTACTTTCATCTTCTGAAAAGTCTCTGATATCTACAACTAATTCTTTATCTTTAATATCGTTGTATCTTTGTTCATTTGAATTTTCATTACTAGAATTTTCAGTTTGTACCATTTCAAATTCATTATCATCAAAGTACTCATTATTTTCTTCTTCATACTCATTTTTGTCAAAAGCATTAGATATATAATATTTCATTCTTAAAACAAAATTTCTATGATTAATATTTAAGTATAAAACTATTAAAGTTATAATCGCAGAAATAACAATAAGTAATGAACCATAAAATGAAAGTAAATAAATTAAAAATTTTACTGGATAATATGAAATTATACCTCCACCATATAGTGATACTTTATTATTATAAATATCACTGAATGATATATAATTGGTTTCCTTGTTTCCAATTAAAACTAATTGGAATAGAAAATCTACTAAGACAAGTATGCTAGTAATTAGTATTGGAGATTTTAATTTTTTTTCCATAATATAATATATAGGTATAGTTATTATAATTAGATAAAAAATATAACTAAAACTTCCAAATAAGTATTTAAAAAATGAATCAAAGAATTTACCAATTATTCCCATTTGCAATACAGATAATATCACAATAAGTATAGAAAATACAAAGAATAAAGTTCGGTATGTTTCTTTTGATAAAACTGGAATATTATTCTTTTTCTTTTTTGTGCTTTTAGTATTTTTTTTCTTAGTATTTTTTGTTTTTTTAGTTTTACTACTCAATATTCTCTCCTTCCTTTTCATCTTCAACAAAAATTGCTTCTGTTGGACAATTGTTTTGAGCTTCTTTAATAAGACTTTTAAAAGTATCAGGAACTGATGCTTTACATTGATTATTATCTATATGACAATAAGCTATGCCTTCTTCATCATAATCATAAATATCCGGACAAATAGCATTACAATTACCACAAGCAATACAATTTTCTCTTATAATTCTAGTTCTCATTATCTTTTTCTCTCAAGTAATTTGAAAATTTTTCTAATGATTGACGTCTATGACTAATAGAATTTTTCTCTTCACTTGTAATTTCAGCAAAAGTTTTTTTCAAACTTGGAACGTAAAAAATAGGATCATAACCAAAACCATTGTTTCCACGTTGTTCTAAAATAATTTCCCCATGGCATTCCCCCCTAAATGTTTTTTCTATTCCATCAGGAGTGACATATGCAATAACAGAAACAAATTTTGATTTAGAATGTTGACCATTTAGTTCATAGAGCACTTTTTCAATATTTTTTTCATCTGTTTGTTCTTTTGAGTATCGAGCAGAATATACACCAGGGCGACCGTCTAGTAAATCTATACTTAGACCACTATCATCAGCAATTGCAGTTTTACCTGAAAACTTAGAGATAGCTCTAGCTTTAATTAGAGCATTTTCTTCAAAAGTACTTCCGTTTTCTTCAATCTCGTCAAAATAACCTATATCTTTTAATGTTAAAACATTATAATCTTTAAGTATACTTTTAATCTCATCAACCTTATGCAGATTATTTGATGCTAATATTAATTCTTTCATAACTAATTTCTCCTAAATATCTACTATTTCAGCTCTAATACTTTGTTTTAGCCATTTAGATGCTATATTATTAAAGTTATCACTTTTTTCTGAAATAAAAAATTTATGTTCAGTTTTATTAACTTTATTTTGATGTAATTTAGCATAACCTAATACAGTACTTACTTCTCTAGCAGCTTCACGCCCTGAAGAAATAACTTTAATTTCATTCCCATAATACTGTTCAATATCCTTTTTTAAAATTGGGTAATGTGTGCATCCTAAGACAACAGTATCCATACCTAAATTAATGGTATCTTTTAATGTTTCACTGATTATTATATCAGCTTCATTTTTATTTAAATATCCTTCAGATTCTATAAAAGGTACAAAGCTAGGACATGCTTTATCAAAAACCACAATATCTGAATTAATATTTTCTATTTCAATATCATATACTCTAGAAGTTGTAGTAAATTTAGTTCCAAGAACTAATACTTTATTGTTTTCTGTTGCTTGAATAGCACGACGCGCTCCTGGTTGCACAACCCCGATTATAGGTAAATCGTATTTATCTTGAAGATAGTCAAGTGCTGCAGCTGTAGCAGTATTACATGCAAGAATAATCATTTTAACACCTTGATTAATAAGGTACTTAATTGCTTTTTCTGTATTTACAATTATTTCTTCTTTCTCTTTATCTCCATAAGGACAATTTTTTACATCTCCAAAGTAATATATAGTTTCATTAGGAAGTTGACGCATTATTTCTCTTGCAACTGTTAATCCTCCTACTCCACTATCAAATACACCTATTGCATTATTCATTAGTATCCTCTTTCTTTTTAGAACCTAATAATTCTTCTAGTTCTAGTATTTTTTTATATGATTTAGCAACTATACCTACATATTCTTTTAAAAGTATATTAAAGAATGAGAATAATTTAACTAAATCAGCATTGTCTATTTCTAAGTTTTTTAAAAAGTTAATATTATTAACACTCAGATAATAGATTAGTTTTACAAGTTTATCATTTACACCATAGATAGAATCATCAATGTTATACTTATCTACAAAACTATTTCTTAAAAAACTATATCCAACGTAATTATATTTAGTTTTTTGATATTTAAATATAAAACCTTGATTTTTCAAAAGATGAAGTAAATAATAATTACATACTAATTTTTCAGAAACACCATCCTCTATAAAATCTAGAGATTGTTTTAAAAGTTTGTATGATATTTGTGAATCCATTCCAACGTAGTTGATGTATTCTAATATGTTAGAGACATAACTGTTTTTTAAAACATCATAAACTATATTACTATATGAATTTTCAATTTCAAGATTTGTAATCTTATTCATACCATTAGTTGGAAAGTAATTTATTGATACTTCATATAGGGAACTAACTTTTAGTTTCTTTTTACTTTTATATACATTTTCATAAAAAAAACTTTCAATGTTTCCCTGATTAGTTAGTATATGCAGAATTTCATGATAATCTTTATACCTAATTTTTTTTATTATAATACCTTTAATAAAATTTCTGTTATTCAAAAACATCATCTCTATAACCTAAATCTCTTATTTGATTTGGTTTTGATCTCCAGTTATCTATAACTTTCACCCATAATTCTAGAAATACCTTCTCACCAAGAAGAACTTCTATATCTTTTCTAGCGCGAGAACCAATTTCTTTAATCATTTTACCTTGTTTTCCAATTATCATCCCTTTTTGAGATTTACGCTCCACTACAATTGTCGCAATAATATTTTTCTTCTTACCTTCTTGTTTTTCGATTCTGTCTATTACTACAGCAATAGAATGTGGAATTTCTTGCTCAGTTAATTGTAGCACTTTTTCTCTTATGAATTCAGAGATAACAAAATACTCTGGAGAATCAGTAATTATATCATCAGGATACATTTTAAAACTAGGTTGTAAATATTTCTTTGTAGTGGTTAATAAATTATCAACATTTATTGATTTTAAAGCTGAGATTGGAACTATTTCTACAAAATCATACAAATCATTGTAAAATGTTATAATTTCTAATAGTTTTTCAGGTGTTATTAAATCGATTTTATTTATTAATAAAAATGTAGGAACATTTAATTCTTTTACAATATTAATTAAATGTTGATCTCCAGGTCCAAATTTTTCACTAGCATTAATTATTAAATATACAATTTCAGATTCCTGAATGGCACTACTTGCAAGTTTCATCATATAATCACCTAATTTATGCTTAGGTTTATGTATTCCCGGTGTATCTATAAATACTATTTGTGAATCAGAATCAGTATAAACTCCATTGATTATGTTTCTAGTAGTCTGCGGTTTATCAGACATTATTGCAATCTTTTGTTTAAGAATGTTATTCAGTAAAGTAGATTTTCCAGCGTTGGGGCGTCCAATAATTGTAACAAAACCTGTTTTTATTTGATCATCAAACATAATTATCTCCTTAATCCAAATTCATTAAGTATTTTTTCTTGTTTTTCGAACATTTCTTTTTCATCCTCTTCAGTCATATGATCATAACCTAATAGATGCAAAAAACCATGCACTGCTAGGAAACCTATTTCTCTATCAAAGCTATGATTATATTCCTCCGCTTGTTCTTTAGCAATATCTACACAAATAATTACATCACCAATTGAGTTAAACTCATCTTCCAAACCAATTATATTAACTTCAGATTCAACTTCATCATTAAGTGCGAATGAAATTACATCAGTTGGTACATCCTTACCACGATAATTTTTATTGATTTCTTGAATTTCATTTTTATCTACAAATGATAATGACATTTCGGTAATATCGGTATTTACATTTTCAAATTTTGCAGCACATTCTAATAGGTTTAATAACATATTTTTTGTACTGTCAAGTACTAAATTATTATCGTCAATAATATCTACAAAAGTCATAAATTCCTCCTTTTATTTTAATAATGTTAGGGGCTAGTTTAAAGATAATAAATCTAATCTAAAAACTCTCCCCTATTTATTATTGTAATGAACTAAAATTTTGTTGTTTTAATGCTTCATAGATTATCAATGCAGCAGTATTTGAAAGATTTAATGAACGAACTTTATCTGTCATTGGTACTCGTAAGCATTGATTACTATATTTTTCTCTAAATTCTTTAGGTAAACCTTTTGTTTCACGACCAAAAATAAAATATATTTCTTCGTCATCTTGATTTGAGAAATCGAAATCAGAATAATTTTTTGCACCAAATTTTGTTATAAGGTAATAATGCTTATCTTTAGTATTTTCTAAAAATTCTTCAAAACTATCCCATACAACTAAATCAAGGTCTTTCCAATAATCTAATCCTGCTCTTTTAACCTGTTTGTCATCAATAGAAAAACCTAATGGTCTTATAAGATGTAATCTTGTATTTGTACCAACACAAGTTCGTGCGATATTCCCAGTATTAGCAGGTATTTCGGGTTGAAATAAAACTATATTATTCATACATTCTAGAATGGAAGTTTGCCACCAAACATTCTTCCAAGACCCTTTCTCTTAGATTTATCATTCATTAAACCACCAAATTGCTTCATCATTTTACGCATTTCTTCGAATTGTTTAATAAGTTTATGAACCTCACTAATAGGTCGACCACTACCTTGAGCAATACGTTTGCGTCGTGGTACACTGATGATATCAGGATTCTGTCTTTCTTCTACTGTCATAGATTTTATAATAGCTTCGATATAAACAAATTGTTTCTCATCAACTGCATCAAGATTCATATTTTTCACTTTACCCATTCCAGGAATCATACCAAGAATATCTTTAATACTACCTAATTTTTTCACTTGTTCTAATTGTGATAAAAAGTCTTCGAAAGTAAAGCTTTGTGTTAAAATCTTCTCTTGCATTTTTTTAGCTTCATCTTCATCTATTGAAGCTTGGGCTTTTTCAATTAGTGTAAGCACATCTCCCATTCCAAGAATTCTTGATGCCATACGTTCTGGGTGAAATAATTCTAAATCATTCATTTTTTCACCCATACCCACTAATTTAATAGGTTTACCAGTGATTGATTTGATTGATAATGCAGCCCCACCTCTAGTATCACCATCTAATTTAGTTAATACTAAACCAGTGATATCTAATTGTTCATCAAATGATGTTGCAATGTTAACAGCCTCTTGTCCAATCATAGAGTCAACTACAAGTAAAATTTCATCAGGATTTGATACTGATTTTATATCTTTTAATTCATCCATTAGTAGTTCGTCTATATGTAAACGTCCCGCTGTATCAATAATAACGTAATTGTAGTAATTTTCTTTAGCAAAATCTAAACCTTCTTTAACGATATCAGCAGGGTCTTTATCAACAAAGAATACTTCAATATCAAGTTGTTTACCTAAAGTTTTTAATTGCTGAACTGCAGCTGGACGATATACGTCTGCAGCAATAAGAAGCGGCTTTTTCTTCATTGTTTTTTTAGCTTTTAAAGCAAGTTTACCAGCTGTAGTAGTTTTACCAGCACCTTGTAAACCAACCATCATAACTGTTGTAATTTTACCACCTTGGTTTAATTCAACATTTGAGCCACCTAATAATTCAACTAATTCTTCATTAACAATCTTTACAATTTGTTGTGCTGGAGTAAGAGACTTCATTACTTCTGTTCCAACAGCACGTTCACTTATTTTTTTTACAAATTCTTTTACAACTTTAAAGTTAACATCGGCTTCTAATAATGCTAGACGAACTTCTCTCATCATTTCTTTTACATCAGATTCAGATACTTTACCTTTACCTGTCAATTTTGCAATAGTATTTTGTAATCTTTCTGATAAATTTTCAAATGCCATACAACACTCTCCTAATTTTCTA